>JAQVGI010000013.1 GCA_028696805.1 Alphaproteobacteria bacterium | reverse complement strand
CCTTGAGAACGTGCCTTTATAAAATAGGTGATTTTCAAGCGGTTGTCAACCGATTAATTTTTTTCTTGAATTGCGCGGGGCCGTCGGCTAATATGAGGGGTGTCAAAGTGGGCAGCATGATGTGTCGCGGCATTTTTTTTGGGATTTTGTGTTGGATGTTCGGCGGCGTCGCGCAGGCGCAGTCTTTCGACGCGTGCGTTCCGCTGATCGCGGCGGCCGAGCAGGACAGGAGCCAAAATCCCTATGCGGCCTGCGGGTTCGACGACGCGGCGACGGCGTGGAACAAGTGGGCGCCGCTGGCCTCCTATCATCAGCACCGCCGCGCGCTGTTCGAGCTGTGCGTGCGCCATCCGACGCACGCGTATGCCGACATGTATTGCCGGAAGGCGATCGACCTGGGCTATGCGCCGGCGATGCTGAAACGCGGCGTGGATTTGTTCAAGTCCGGCATGTCGCCGGAATCGGGGGAGCTGCTTGTCCGGGCGCTGAAAGATACCTCGCTGACCGACGCGGAGCGGGGGCAGGTGGCCGAGCTACTGGGCATGGCGTATATCAAGGAAGGCCCCGCCTATGATCCGGCGCAGGGGGTGGCGCTGCTGCAAAAAGCGGCGGACGCCCGATCGGCTCTGGCGAACCATGTGATGGGGTATTTCGCCTTTTCGGGGCGCTTTGTGCCGCAGGATATGAAGAAAGCGATGACGTATTTCTGGCGCGCGGCGCTGCTGGGATGTCCGGCGGCCGAGGAAAATATCGGCCTGTGGAACCTGACGGACGGTGGGCAGATCACCGCCGAGCAGGCGATGATTCCGATGCAGCGGCACGCCTTTTCCTGCGACGCGGCGCAACCCGTGCCGGAAGAGTTGCTGGCCTGCGCGTGCGAAGTCGTGAACAGGCGCGAGGCGCAGGCGCGCGCGTATCCGTATCTGCTGCTGGACGTGCGGGGGGAGGAGGCGATCCTGGAACCCTCGGCCGGCGGCGACAAGGTGTCGGTGCGGCTCAACGGGTCGACGCCCGACGGCTCTTTCGTCAGCGAGATACGCGATGCCGCCGTCATCCTGCTGAAAGGCGACGTCCGGTATGTCATCAATCGGTATGCGCCGGACAAATGCGCGGCGCATTGCAAGGCGCGCGCGCCGAACGAGGTCGCCATCCGGCCGTACCGGCTGACCTTCACGGCGGCGGAATGCCGGCTGATTCAGGCCTACGCGCCGCAGCTGGTGGATGCGGCGGGCCCGTATGTCGGGAAGAAAGAATGCGCGGGGCCGGCGCCGCCCGTCCGGAATCGGGCCGCGGATGTCCTGCTGGCGCCTGTGGCGGAGGCGGAACATCAAACGGATGTGTGATGACACGGCAACGTTCGGATGCATGTGCGTTTCAATCCCCCTCCTCTTTCGCATTATTGACATAAAAAAGCATGGATATCTCTGCCTCATTTACCCTTGGATTCCTCTGGCAAGCGCATAAAAATTAATTTTTCTGTTGACACTTTGAGGAAATAGGATATAATTTAATCGTGCATAAGATGAGTTGGTTGCAGATAATGTTTTACATAGGAGAAGGAAATATGGTTGATTTTTGGACTGGCGTGAGCGAATTTTTGAATCCTGGGAAGAAAGCGGAAAGACTGGAAAATGAAAAAAGCCAGCAGAAAATGCAACGCAGAAAGCAAGACGAACAGCGTCAAAAAGCGGAAGAGAAGCGGTTGGCCGATTTGGAGCGGGAAAAAGAAAATAAAAACAAGCAAGCTTACGAGGCGGCATGGATAAAATGGAGAGAAGACCATTGTGACTCTCCTGAGGATCGGTTAAGAGTTGAAATCAAGAGTTATATAGAGGGTGTTCCGGTTTATTTCTGGGAGTTTGAAATCCAAGGGAAACCTGGGCATGAACGTTTGGAACAAAAAAATAAAGAAACAACAAAAAAGCATTATCTGAATAACGAGCAGCTGCAGCAGGTTTTTGATGAATCAAAGGCCGATATGACCAAGGTCATGTTAGGGTTTGTTGGTGACTCATATAATTCTTCTGGATATTCCAATCTTGGTTTTGTTATGAAGCTTTTTATGGATAAAGGTGCGGATCCCCATATCGTTTATGAAAAATCACGCAGTGATAGAGATAGATCTGCATTTGAAGCGACCATCTGGCGCCACACCCCGGAACTTGCTCTGGCGATGATGGATGCTCCGAAATTCGATATTAGAAAAGTTCAGAACGAGGCCGGCGATATTTTCTGCACCATTTATGATCAGGCTCGCTCTTATGATGAGAAGTATAGGAAAGTCATTGATGGAATAGCAAAACGACTCATCCATCTTGGGTTGGATATCGATCCTAAAATGTTGCGTGCATCAGGGGACAAGAATAATAATTGTTTAGAAGAAGCCATCAAATATGCGCAAAAAATGTATGCCGAGGTTCAGGATGAGCCGCGCGTGAAGCAGCAAGAACAAAAAAGGAAGTGGCGCGCGGAAAATACCCAGAAGAGGTATGAGAAAGAAAAAAATCCGCAGCGTAAGGAAAAGGCAAATCTGTTAAATGCGCTGCGAAAGACGGGACACAAAGACTATGCGCGGAAGGTTTATCGGTCCGGTAAATCCACGGACACAAGCCGCTAAATAAATCATCTGGCGTCTTATGGTTATGACGTCTGTTGCAGGAAAAATGAACCTCGTATCTGACAAACCGGAGTTAAGGGGAATGGAAAATGCAGGGGATTCGGCACTATCCGCCTTGCGGGTGTAAAAATATGCGCGGATTTTGAAAAAAATTGGCGACCCTAGCGGGAATTATGCGCTTCGCTTACCCGCTCGGCTTAACGCCTCGGGGCCGCCGTAAGAACGGCGTTGCCTGCGCTGTCGCTTCGGCCGAACCCTGCGGGTTCACATCCGTTCGGATGACCAATAAAAAAATCCGCCATTGCAGGCGGACTTTTTTATTGGCGACCCTAGCGGGACTTGAACCCGCGTACCGGCCTTGAGAGGGCCGTATCCTAACCGCTAGATGATAGGGTCTGCGCCCGGCAGTATACAGAAAATCAACCCAAAAATCAACGATTATTTGCAGGGGGCCCCCAACTTTATTCTTGCGTTCGGGCGAAAAACAGGCTATAATGGCGCCGTTTCGTGCGGCCATGGCGGAATTGGTAGACGCGCAGGCTTGAGGTGCTTGTGGTGCAAATCGTGGAAGTTCGAGTCTTCTTGGCCGCACCAGAATATAACTTATTGATTTGTATACATATTTTATGCCGCAAGGCCCCACAATCCGCGGGGCTTTCAAGTTGACTGACTATCGTATATCTCCTAAAACGGGCGGTTTTGCCCGATCTATCCCGATTTCTATACAATGGCCTTTTTCGCCGAGTCAATGGAACATAAAAAGCCCACCGATTATGGCGGGTGTGAGAAGTCAAAACGGTCAACTATGTTCTGAAAAACGCCGCTTCTTGTTCCCCAAAATCCTCATATTTTGAGGCGATGCCGAATAGGGTCTGCAGGTTGATATGTGACGGGATTTCGCTGTCCATGATTGACCCGACCACTTTGGGCGAGAGGTAGGCGAGATTCAGGTATTTATAGATTGTGCGATCGCCTTTGTTTTCAGCCAAACGGATTTCATTCACGGATGCGCCACGTTCGTATGCTTTCCTGTATTTCCATCCCATGGCCATGGCGCGAATTAAGGCGTTGGCGTTCTCGGTTTTCGTGAATACCAACGTTTGGTTCCCGCTTCCCATGCCTATATAATTCAGCGTGATGTTGCGGTTGAAAAATATCTGGCGTTCCAGCACCACGTGCTTTCCGTCTTCGCTCACGTAGACTCCACTCATACAATGCGAGCGCGACAAGCAAAAATTAGAGCAGAGGCACATCACGCGCCTCAACGCCTATGCGCAGAACCCGGACGAATTTATTGAGCGAGCCAGGAAAGTTAAATATCATCTGAAACACGGCACGGAGATCGTCAAAACCTTCAAAGGCAAGGAGCACGTCGTCCGCGTCGAGAACACCTCCACATTCAGCTACATGGGCCGGAAGTATTCCAACCTCTCCGCTATCGCTATGGAAATCTGCGGCCACAAGGTCTCCGGATACGACTTCTTCGGACTCATGAATAAGTCAGGGGGAGTGGTAAAAACGAGCAATCAGATAATGGGGAAAGAAACCCTCCCAGATGCTGGTCTGACACTTCATAGTTATTATTTTAATAAACTATGAGGTTTCCACTTGACATTCCATTCTTTATACTTTATAGTTAGTATATATCTAAACCACAAAGTATGAGGTAAAACATGGAAGACGTTATGAAAAACATCGCAGCACAGAAAAAGCGTTTGGACGTCTTGTTGAAAAACAAGGACAACCACACGGTTTTGAACCGATGGCTGAAAACAGAACTGACCTATACTTCCAATGCGATTGAGGGCAATACCTTGACCCGCAAGGAAACCACTCTGGCCATTGAGGAAAACATCACGTCCGGCTCCAAACCCATCAACGATTATCTGGAAGCGCGCAATCACGCGGCTGCCTATGATTTTGTCGTGGAATTGGCTGTGAAAAAAGACAAGGTTGATGAAGATGTTATTTTGCAAATCCATAAGCTCATCCTGTCAGGCATTGACGATCTTAATGCCGGATCTTACAGGCCTGTCCGTGTGCGGCTGGTGGGTTCAAATACTATTTTACCTAATCCTGCCAAGGTGCCAGAGCTGATGAAAGAATTCGACCGCTGGCTTACCACGACCAAAGAGGATGCGGTTGATAAAGCGATCGAGGCACACTACCGGTTGGTTACGATCCATCCGTTTGTAGATGGCAATGGCCGGACAGCCCGCTTGTTGATGAATCTGATTTTGATGTTGGCGGGGTACTGTCCTATCATCATCCGTAAAATAGACCGCAAGCGTTATTTGTCGGCTCTAGAGGAACGGCAGACAAAGGACAATGCTGTGCCCTATGTTAGTTTCATGCGGTCGGCGCTAAACCGTTCGTTGAAAACAGTCATCGATGCTCTGGATACAGATAAAGGCACGGAAACGCAAAAACTGCTGACGATTTCCAAGTTTGCAAAGCTGGTCGGCGTTCCGACATCCACCATCCGCTATTGGGTACAGGTTGGGAAAGTCACGCCTGCGGCCTATCTTGATTCCGGTTACATGATGTTCGACCCAAAACAGAAAAACGATTTGAAATAGCCTTTTGAGGAGAATACTATGATCAAAGTCAACCGTTGCGCCTGGGTTCCTGAAAATAACCCGCTCTACCAAAAATATCACGATGAAGAATGGGGTGTTCCTGTGCATGATGACAGAAAGCTATTTGAAATGCTGATTTTGGAGGGCGCGCAAGCAGGGTTGAGCTGGGAAACCGTACTCAAGAAACGAGAAGGTTACCGCGCGGCATTCCACAATTTTGATATTGGGAAGTGCGCGAAAATGACAGATGCAGAGCTTGAAAAGCTGATGCACAATTCCGGCATCATCCGAAACAGGCTGAAAATCTTCTCTGTACGCAAAAATGCTATCGCCATCCTAGATATACAAAAAGAATTCGGAAGTTTCTCGGATTACATCTGGAAGCTTGTCGGCGGCAAACCAATCATAAACAATTTCACAAAGATGTCGGCTTTCCCCACCAAAACCGACATCAGCGACAGGATTTCAAAGAACCTGAAAAAGCGCGGTATGTCATTTGTTGGTTCGACAATCATCTATGCCTACATGCAGGCCGTCGGTCTAGTCAATGATCACATCGTCGGGTGTTTTCGAAAGGAAGGTAACAAATGATTGGCCCAACACAGCATAATTCTGCTGCTGCGTACGCAAAGGCTTGCGAGGCTGAAAGAGAGCTGCAGCAAAAACGCGCGATAGAAAAGCACGCGCAAGAGCAGAGAGAAACAGAACGTGACAGACGGACTGTTGAGCGTGATAGGGTGGACGCAGAGCGCGAAAAAAGAAATGCTGAATGGGAAGAAAGAGCAGAAAAACGAGAAAAGATAACTATAGGGATATCAATAGCTGCTGTGCTGGTCGCCGTGCTTTCTCTTATCGTGGCTATTTTGAAATAGATGATCCTTACCTTTAGATCTCAGCGTGGAGACGGAGCAGCGGCCACATCTGAAGCCATAAAATCCGACAACTTTTCAACTTCATCCTTGCATTTTTTCTTTTTATGGCTATACTGATGGCATTGGGAGCATGAGATGATAAAGAACCATGACAAATTTGACCTGCATATTGACGGTTTTACACCGGAAACCATTAGCATTTCTTTGTGTTTTGCTATTAAACATATTCAATAAAAATGTATAATCAGCACTTGGATTATTATGATTATAATTGTTTGCCTTAAAAGCATTTTGGTTATATAAATACGCTAATAATTTTCTTGAAAAATATTTTGATGTGAGCGTAATATACTCTTTGTTTTCAATTGCATGTAATAATTTAAATAGTTTTTCTCTTACACCAATAATTTCATTTAACTCACCACGTTTAAATTTTTTGATACATAAACTGCCGCACCATCGACGGGCTTTCCGTCGTTTTATTGTTGATTATTCTTTTTTTCGCCGTATAATGGACGCATGACAAGTCGCGGGACAGATAATTGGGAATCGCTGTTGGAAAAGGCAAACGCCGTTCTGTTCGACATGGCGGGGCAGTATCCGCAGACGGCGCTGCGCGCGCTCGACCGGGCGGATGCGGTTTTGGCATCCCCGCGCGTGCCGGCGGCCGCGATTCGCGACGATTTCTTTCCGATCGTCCACAACATCAAGGGGCAGGGGGCGACGTTCGGCTATCCGCTGATGACCGAGGTCGGCGCCTTTCTATGCGCCTATATCCGGGCGCGGAAAAAGTTCAATACGCAGGATGTCGCGCTGTTCCGGCGGTATGTGGCAGAGATGCGCGCGATTGCCGGGCGTCGGCTGACCGGCGACGGCGGCGCGTTCGGCGCGGGCCTGCGCCGCAAAATCCAACGGGAGCAGCCATGACCCAACCGCAAATCCTGGTCGTCGACGACGATGTGCGGCTGCGCCGCCTGATCAAGAAATACCTGACCGAGCAGGGGCTGGATGTGTATGAGGCCGGCAACGCCGCCGAAGCGCAGTCGTTGCTGGCGCTGTTCGTGTTCGACCTGATGATCATGGATGTGATGATGCCGGGGCAGAACGGGCAGGATTTCACGAAAGCGCTGCGCGCGCAGGGCGAGCAGACGCCGATTTTGATGCTGACGGCGATGGGGGACATCGACAACCGCGTGAAAGGATTGGAAGCCGGCGCGGACGACTACCTGCCGAAGCCGTTCGAGCCGAAGGAGCTGCTGCTGCGCGTCCAGAGCATCCTGAAACGGACGGGATTGCAAAAGCTGGACGCGGATATCCGCTTCGGGGACTGCGTTTTCCAGCCGGCCCGCAATATCCTGCTGAAATCCGGTAAGGCGGTCGCGCTGACGACGGCGGAGCTCGCGCTGCTGCGGGCGCTGCTGTCGAAAGCGAACCAGGCCCTGTCCCGGTCGGATTTGGGCAAGATACTGAACGCGGACAATGTGCGGGCGATCGACGTGCAGATCACGCGCCTGCGCCGGAAGGTGGAGGAAGACATCAAAAACCCGATGTGCATTCAGACGATGCGCGGACAGGGATACAGGCTGGTGACGCAATGACTTTCATCGCATTTGCGCGGCGCGCGTGGGATTGGGTGCGATACGGCTTCAAATCGCTGCTGAAAGGGCTGCGGCCGAAAGGGCTGCGCAACCGGTTCGTGCTGATCATCCTGCTGCCGATCGTTTTTTTACAGGTCATCCTGTTTTCCTTTTTCTACAACCGGCACTGGGACGCGGTCAGCCGGCGGCTGGCGCAGGACATCGCCGGCGAAATCGCGGCGGTTATCCATATCATCGACAATGTCAGCATGCCGCCGGACGAATTGAACGCCGTTTTGGAGCAGATCGGCCAGGAAATGCAGCTGGACATCGCGTTCGTCCCCGCGCGGTCCGACATCGGGCGCCGGAAGCAGAAACGCCATTATTCCTCCGCGCATCTGTATGCGGAAATCCGCCAGATGGATTACCCGACCGCGATGCGGGAGGTCGCCGGCCAGCAGCAGCTGGTGACGCTGCAGCTGGACAAGGGGACGCTGAAAGTCCTGGTGCCGCGCAAACGTTTTTTCAGCTCGACGGTTTATGCTTTCTTGCTTTGGATGGTCGGGTCGTCGTTCTTTTTGTTCGGGATAGCGTATCTGTTCATGAAGAACCAGGTGCGCTCCGTCGCGCGGCTGGCGCGGGCGATGGGGCGGTTCGGCATGGGGCAGACGAACTTTCCGTTCAAGCCCGAGGGCGCGACCGAGGTGCGCCAGGCCGGCATGTCCTTTGTCCAGATGCGCGACAGGATCCTGCGGTATTTGCAGGAGCGGACGGCGATGCTGGCCGGCGTGTCGCACGATATCCGGACGCCGCTGGCGCGGATGAAATTAGAGCTTGAAATGATGCCGCCCGGCGCGTCCGTTTCGGATTTGCAGGCCGATGTCGCCGAGATGGAGAAGATGCTCGCCGGCTACCTGGAATTCGCGCGCAACGAAGGCCGGGAGAATATGGAGTCCGTCGTTTTGAACACATTGCTGCAAGACATCATCCACAAGCACCGCAAGATGAAGAAGCGGGTCGATTTGCACGAGGAGCAGATCGTCGCCGTGATGGCACGCCCGAACGATTTGCTGCGCGCGATTACGAATATCCTGTCCAATGCCGGCCGGTATGCGCGCCGGGCGCGGGTCACGCTGGGCATCCGCAACCACATGGCCCGGATTGTCGTGGACGACGACGGCCCGGGCATTCCCGAGCATAAGCGCGCCGAGGTTTTCAAGGCTTTTTACCGCCTGGAAGAATCGCGGAATACCGCGACGGGCGGCGTCGGGCTGGGCCTGACCATCGCGCGCGACATCATCTTGTCGCACGGCGGCACGATATCGCTGTCCGACAGCCCGCTGGGGGGGCTGCGGGTCGTGATGGCCCTGCCGCTGAAAACACGCGAAACTTAATTGGGGGAGCGCCGCTGCGCGGGCCGGGCCTTGACCTTGTCCGCCGCCGGCAGATGCCGCCGCGCCGCATCCAGCCTTTTCTGCACTTTGGCGATGGCCGGAAAGATATCGTCCGCTTCCTTGACGAAATCGATGAAGTCGACTTTGTCCTGGTTCAGCGTTCCCTCCTGCAGCATGTTCAGAATCAAATGCCGCAGCGGGTCCCAGAATCCGTTGAAGTTCAGGAATATCATCGGCTTTTTGGGGATTTCGCCCGTTTGTATCGTGACGGCGAATTCGGCGAACTCGTCGATCGTCCCCCAGCCGCCGGGGCCGACCAGGATGGCGTCGCCCAGCTCGAACATCTTGCGCTTGCGCACCGACAGCGTCGGGACGATTTCGATTTCACCCGGGTGGAACACGTCCGGATTCTTGCATTGCAACGCCAGCAGTTTCGGGGTCGTCACGCCGATGACGCGGCCGTTCTTGTTGCGCACGCCTTGGAAGACGCGGCCGATCATCCCCTCGTCGCCGACGCCGAACGCCATCGTGATGCCTTTTTCGGCCAGCATCTCGCCGACCATCCGCATCGGCTGGTTGTGGACGGAGGAGGTGGATCCGGACGCGCTGCCGAAAACGGTGATGGTTTTATATCTTTTCATATTGCTCCTCGAAATCGTCGGTGGACGGCTTGGCCATCGCGTCGTTCTTGTCGGTGACGGGCGGCGGTGCTTCATCCTCCCCCATCTTGACGAAATAGGGGTGCGGATACGCGGCATCCTTCGGATACTTCGGCGGCGACATCCGGCCGCAGGCGGCGGTGCACACAATCAGCATCAGGCATACGATGTTTTTCATACCGGCCGTTATAGCATTTCGGACGGGGGATTGTCAATACAAAAAAGGACTTCCCGCGGGAAGTCCTTTTGATTGCGGACGCGGAGGGTGTTATTCCGCCTTCTTTTTGGCTTTCTTCGCCTTCTTTTCCAAAGCGGCGCCCAGAATGTCGCCCAGCGACGCGCCCGAGCTTGTCGATCCGAACTCTTCCAGCGCCTTCTTGTCCTCGGCGATTTCGCGCGCTTTGATGGAGAGCGTCAGATCCCCTTTCTTCGCGTTGAACGTCAGGATTTTGGCGTCCACTTTCTCGCCGATGGCGAAGCGCTCCGTTTTTTGCTCGGAACGTTCCTTCGCCAGATCGCCGCGCTTGATGAAGCCCTTGACGCCGTTGACATCCACCTCGATGCCGTCGTTCAGGATGTTCGCGACGACGCCGGTGACGACCGCGCCTTTCTTCAAAGCGCCCGCCTTGGCGGCCATCGGGTTGTCCGCCAGCTGCTTGACGCCCAGCGCGATGCGCTCTTTGTCGACATCGATGTCCAGGATCTTGGCCTGGATGACCTGGCCTTTCTTGTAGTCCTTGATGGCTTCCTCGCCCGGCTTGTCCCACGACAGGTCGGACGTGTGGATCATGCCGTCGAGCTCCGGCGTCAAGGCGATGAAGATGCCGAATTCGATCATGTTCTTGATTTCGCCCTCGACGATGTCGCCGGCCTTGTGGGCGGCGGCGTAGGACTTCCACGGGTTGGTTTGCAGCTGCTTCATGCCCAGCGAAATCCGGCGCTTCGAGCTGTCCATATCCAGGACGGTCACCTTGACTTCCTGGCCCAGGGCGACCAGCTTGTTCGGGTGGATGTTTTTCTTGCTCCAGCTCATTTCCGACACATGGACAAGCCCTTCGACGCCCGGCGCGATTTCGACGAAAGCGCCGTAATCCGTCAGATTGCTGATCCGGCCGGGGATTTCCGTCCCGATCGGGAACTGCGCCGCCGCGTTGACCCACGGGTCGTTTTCCAGCTGCTTCATGCCCAGCGAGATGCGTCCCGTTTCGGCATTGGACTTGATGATCTGGACTTTGAGCTGCTGCCCGACTTTCAACACGTCCGCCGGGTTCGCGATGCGTTTCCACGAAATGTCCGTCACATGCAGCAACCCGTCGACGCCGCCCAAATCGATGAACGCGCCGTAATCGGTGATGTTCTTGACGACGCCGTCGACGATCTGGCCTTCGGAGAGGTTCTTGATCATCTCGGAGCGCTGCTCCGCGCGCGTGCCTTCCAAAACGGCGCGGCGGGAAACGACGATGTTGCCGCGCGCCTTGTCCATTTTCAGGATGGCGAACGGCTGCGCGACGCCCATCAGCGGCGCGACGTCGCGGACGGGGCGCACGTCGATCTGGCTGCCCGGCAGGAAGGCCGTGGCGCCTTGCAGATCGACTGTGAAGCCGCCTTTGACGCGGCCGAAAATCGTGCCGATAACATGCTCGCCCTTGGCCAGCGATTTTTCCAAATCGCCCCAGGCTTCCTCGCGGCGGGCCTTTTCGCGCGACAGGACGACATTGCCCTCGCGGTCCTCGTAGCGGTCGATGAAAACATCGACGATATCGCCGAGGGCGACGGATGTCGCGCCGAATTCGGCTTTGCTGATGCGGCCCTCGGATTTCAATCCGACATCGACGATGACCTTGTCGTCGTCGAATCCGACGACGGATCCTTTGACCACTTGGCCTTGCAGCTTGCCGCCGCCCATAAATTCGTTCAGTAATGCACCGAAGTCTTCTTGAGCCGGTGCGGACTCTGCTTTTTTATTCATTTCTTTTTCTTATTCTGGCCGGCGGGAGGTTTGAAAAGAGAGGTTTCCCGCGGACTTTCAAGGTTTTCAATACGGGCGAAAACCACACCCGCCCGGCGGCCCATGCCACCAAGCGGACGGAGTATAGCATCATTCGTTCCGGAAATCAAGTTATTTTAACGCGTCCGCCGGTTTCAGGTTCCACGCCGTGCACGTCCAGTTTGCGTCCGCCGGCTCCTTTTCGAAAACGCAGACGCAGCCGGTGCCGACCTTGATGTCGTGGTTGCGCGCGAACGCCTCGAAATCGCCGGTCAGGCAGGGCGCGAACCGGATGATGCCGTTGCTGGACACCGCCAGCAGGGTCCGGCCGGCGTATTCGGCTTCCGCCTTGCGCGCGAAGTCATGCCAGGCCCGGATGATGCCCGGCACGTCGACGCGCCAGCCGTCCGGCACGCGGGCGTCCGCGTTCCAGGCGTCGATGGCTTCCTGGCCGATGCGGGCGACGACGGCGTCCTCGGTCTTGTTTTCGTCGGGCCCGTAGTCGATTTCGACGAACGATCCGTCTTCATGCAGCGGAATGTCGCGGTTCAGCGCGGCGATGGCCAGCCTGGCCGTTTCCATCGTGCGTTTGAGCGGGGAGGCGAACACCGCCGCCGGAATCTGCCCCGTCTTGTCCAGCCAGAGCCCGATGTTCGTTCCGCGCGCCGTTTCGACCAGCGGCAGATCCGTCCTGCCCCCGACGCGCGTCGGCGTTTGTTCTTTCGTGAAGGTGTTCCCGTGGCGGGCGATGATGATTTTTGTCATGTTAAAACTCCCCGCAGTCGTTCAGGGCTTTTTCGACGCGCGCGACATCCTCCGGCGAATCGACGCCGGACAGCGAGCTCATCTGCTCGAAAGCGCGGTAGTCCACGACGACGCATTTGACGCGCACGCGGTTTTCCAGCCAGCGCAGCTGTTCCAGCCCTTCCAGCTTTTCATAGAATCCCTCGGGCAGCCGCTCGATTTTTTTCAGCACGTCCAGCCGGTAGCCGTAGACGCCCAGGTGCCTGTGAATCGGCGAGAACTTGCCGGCCGCGCGGTATTTTTCCTCCTTGCGGATCGCCGGAATGATGTTTTTGGAGAACCAGAACGCGTTTTTGTCGGCGTCCATCACGACGCTGGTGCCGCTGAACGGCGTTGTCTTTTTGTTTTCGCGCAGGACATCCAGCTGCTCCCACGTCAGGTTCACGACGGGCGTCACGGTTTCCAGCGTCGGATCGGCCGCATACGCGTTCAGCATCGCCTCGATGATCCACGGCGGGCACAGCGGGTTGTCGCCTTGC
The DNA here is from genome assembly GCA_028696805.1 of Alphaproteobacteria bacterium. Taxonomy (GTDB): domain Bacteria; phylum Pseudomonadota; class Alphaproteobacteria; order CAAHEQ01; family UBA3637; genus JAQVGI01. The sequence continues at coordinate 18,220 of JAQVGI010000013.1, read as the reverse complement.
AGGTTCAGCACGAAGTCCGGCTGATCCGGCATTTGGGAGACGGCTTCCAGAACGCGGGCCGTGCCGCTGGGGCAGGATTCGGGCGTCATGACGGCCGCGATGCCGTTTTGGGCGCAAAAATCGACGATGCGCTGGTCATCCGTCGCGACGACGGCGGCGCAGTCCGGAAAGTTCTTGACGGCTTTTTGCGCGTTGGCCCACACGCGCTTGATCATTTCAACGCCGTTGATTTTGACCAGCGGCTTGCCGGGCAGGCGGATCGACCCATACCGCGCCGGAATACAGATAAGCATTTTTACCATGACGACTCCTTTGGTTGATGTGGGGCAGTCTAGCCTTTTTTCCCGCGGCCGTCAATCGTTTTTTAAGAAGCTCCGCCGATAATGGTCGATGACCGCCCCGTCCGTCGGGCACAGCGCGCCGAGATGCTCGTGAACCTCGGTGTCTATCCGATACAGCCAGCCGCCGGGCATATAATGGCGGATGGTGCGCGTTTCGACGCAGGCGTCCGCGCGGATGTCATAGGCGGACGTGATCATGCGGGTGCCGGGCATGCAGCCGGCCAGCGTCAGCGCCGCGAACAGGATGCACACATACTTCATGGCGAATCCGCAAAAAAAACGTCGCTGCGGTGTGTCAGCGACTGGATGTTAAGAACTATTCACAAACGAAATAGTGCGGTGTATTGACCGCAATGGCTTATTTCACCGCCATCCAGTCATACGACCTTCAGGCTGTTTGTGTTGAAGTTCTTAACCTTCGGGGCGGACACCACCCGCCTTGGGAACTATTTTAGGCTATTTTAATTTTTTTTGCAATTCTTTTTTTATCCCCTTGACATCCGCACGTAGAAGTTGTTAAATAAGAACGAAATACGAACAAAAAGGAGGCCGCATGCTGACCAAAAAACAACTGGACTTGCTGACATACATCGACGAAACGCTGCGTTCGGGCGGCGTCGCGCCGTCCTATGACGAGATGAAAGACCACATGGGCATCAAATCCAAATCCGGCATCCACCACCTGATCCGCGCGTTGGAGGAGCGGCGCTTCATCCGCCGCCTGCCCGGACATGCGCGCGCGATGCAGGTCCTGATGACGCCGGACAGGGCGCCGCATCCGGCCGCCGCCGGCAACGACAACCTGAAAGCCATCCCGCTCTACGGCAAAATCGCGGCCGGCCTGCCGATCGAGGCTGTCAACACGAATGTGGAGACGATTTTCGCGCCCGCCCAGCTGACCGGCTCCGGCGAACACTATGCCCTGATCGTCGAGGGCGATTCGATGAAGGACGCCGGCATCATGGACGGCGACACCGTCATCATCCAAAAAACCGCGCGCGCCCCGGACGGCGCCATCGTCGTCGCCCTGATCGACGAATACGAAGTAACCTTGAAACGCCTGCACGCCCGCGGCAACACCATCGCCTTGGAGCCCGCCAACCCGGCCTATGAAACCCGGATTTTCGGGCCAGGGCGGGTGGAGATTCAGGGGATTCTGGTCGGCCTGATGCGCTCGTATTGAAAATTGGTTTTATAAGGCATTTATCGGTTTTGTTTGCGGCTCATTTACCAAAGTGTAAACTTCGCCTGAACGAAACGCGATATCTGCTCTTCTAAAACCAATTTTTTGAGAGGGGGGCGAAGGCCTCAAAGCCCTTCCGATTTGCCGCGTTATAATCAATTTTAGTGGAGGGGGGCGGTCGGAAGTTTATAAATCCACTTGGCCGAAAATCGCAATAGGGGAGCCGGTCAATTTGGCCCATAATCTGTCCCCGAACGAATAGTGCCACCATTCGGCCGGGTAGTTGACAAAGCCGGCGCTCGCCATCGCCTCTTTCAAAACGCGCCGATTCGCTTTCGCCGTTTCGGACAAAGCCGGGCAGTCGAATGCGGCCGTATCCTCGAATCCGCGGACGGCGCCGCCCATGTCCAGCAGCCGCCCGTCCGAATCGCACAGCGCGACATCGACCGCGGCGCCGCTTTGGTGGCCGCTGCCCTGCCGGTAGGGGTTCGCGACGAATCGGTTGCACAGCGCCATCAGCTCTTCCGAATCGGGGGCCAGCGCCGGGTGCGCCGCCCGCATTTTCAACATGATGTCGTCCCAGAGTTTTTTCTGCGCAGACAGCGGGCGGTATCCCTCGAAGACCATCAGCACGACGCCGGCGGGCAGGCGGGCTTTCGCCTGCAACAGCTGGCGGTATGTGTAGGCGCGCAGCCGCCTGTCGTTGGTGAATTGCGCATTGAAAAAGACGCCGTCCGATTCCGAAACGGCGCAAAACCGCGGCGGGTTTTCGATTTCCGCGGTGACGGCCGGCTCGGGCAGGGATGCATCGCTAAACATGTTCCCTGCCGTGTTCTGGCCGCTGATGGAAACGCTGCCGCGTCACGACGAACGCGTCGCGCGGCTCGCCGGCGTAATGACTGGCGTCCTGGCGTCCGGCGAATGTGCCGCCCAGTTGGCCGATGAGCCTTTTGGAGTAAATGTTGCCCGGGTGCGTCGTGATGTCCAGCGTGTCCCAGTGCTCGAAGTATTGCCCCAAAAGCAGGCGACATGCCTGGCGCATGTGGCCGTGTCGGGCATGGGCGGGATCCAGGAAATACCCCAGATCGCCGTGGATCTCCCGGCCGTCCTCCCGAACGGGCAGCATGTTGATCGTTGCGCCGCCGATGAGGACGTCCCACTGTTTCAAGCGCACCGCCAGCCGGTATGTCGTGCGCGGCTGCGCGCGGCGCTCGTTTCCGGCCTTTGCCAGCAGCTTGCGCACATTGTCGCCCAAATCGCGCGCATACCCGGCGTCATGCAGAGGGTTCCCCTGAAACGCATAGTAAGGCATGTATCCCGCGTCGCCGGCGGTCGCGGCTTTCAGGTTGATGCGGTGCGCAATGGCTTTCAGCGCCGCGTAGTCGTAAAAGGCGAATTCGGTCAGCCGAATCGTCGGGGATTGCAATCTGTCGAAGTCCAGCATAGGGTTCCTGCTTTCAAAAGAAAGTGCATTCTATCCGATTTTGGAAAAACTTGCAAGGAATTTCAACCGGCGCGCCCATTTGTTAAAAATAACTTGACAAAACAAAAGCGGCATGCTATACTCCCCCTACCGCTTTACGGCGGGGCAGCATTGTTTTATAGTCTCCCTATGTCAACAATGCGTGCGAGAAGAGCGAACTCTCCCCCTTTTAACATGTTCTCTCTTCTTCATATAAAAAGGTCGTCGAGAAACTCTTGACGACCTTTTTTCATCAGATATTCCAGTTGGACGAGCTTTCCAGGAGAACGGTGCCCTTCTTTTGCCGCGCCAGCATATACTGCTGCCGCAACGTGTCGCGCAGGTAGTAGGGATTCGGCACTTTCTGCATGTCGAACGTGCCCGATCCGTCCGTCGAATCGATCGTGATGCCGCCGATGCCGGCCAGCCGCTCCAAAACATCCTGATGCGTGACGCTGTTGATGATGCGGAACAGCTCGATTTCGTCGACGCGCTTGGTGACGATGCCCGAAATGCGTATCAGCCGCTGGTTCGTCAGGACATACGCGTTGAATGTGCGCTTGTAATACAGCGAAATTAGCCAGAACCCCAGCGTGACGATCGTCAGGATCCAATACACCGGATTATACTTGACATCCGCCAGCGACCCGGTCGCATACCAGATGAATTCTTCATCCTCGCTGATGATTTGTTCGACGATCTGCTGATTGTTCATGGTTGCTCCGTTGCTCTTTATTGGATATTATACCGCAAAAAAACAAAAAATCAAAAGAAAAATCGCGCGGGCGGGCTACAAATCTTCCAGCCGGTCCAGCAGCTCCCGCATGTCGTCGGGCAGAGGGGCGGAAAACGCCACTTTCTCGCCGGTGCGCGGGTGGATGAAGCCCAGATAGCCGGCGTGCAGCGCCTGGCGCGGGAAGTATTTGGCGAAATCCGGCGCGCCTTTCGGAACGACGCCATAGACCGGGTCGCCGACAAGCGAATGCCCGATGCTGGCCATGTGGACGCGGATTTGGTGCGTGCGTCCGGTTTCCAGCATGCACTGGATGCGGCTGGCGACGCCCGCGCCGAAAACGGCCAGCCGCTCGTAATGCGTCGTCGCGCTTTTGCCGCCGGAGCGCACGATCGCCATTTTCTGGCGGTCGGCGGGGCTGCGCCCGATGTTGCCGACGACCAGTCCCGTCGTGTTCCTGACATATCCCCAGACGAAAGCCTGGTAGATGCGTTCGATCGTATGCTCGGCGAACTGCCTGGCCAGCCGCGTGTGCGCGAAATCGTTTTTGGCGGCGACCAGGATGCCGCTGGTGTCCTTGTCTATCCGGTGGACGATGCCGGGGCGCTTGACGCCGCCGATGCCGGACAGCGAGTCCTTGCAGTGCGCCAGCAGCGCGTTGACCAACGTGCCGCGGGGGTTGCCGGCGCCCGGATGGACGACTAGCCCCGCCGGCTTGTTGACGACCAGCAGGTCGCTGTCCTCGTAAAGGATGTCCAGCGGGATGTCTTCGGGCTCCGGACCGGCGGGCGTCGCGTCCGGCGGCGTGATCGTGAAAGAATCCCCGGCCTTGACCTTGCCGTCGGGGGAGAGCGCCCGCGCCGGATCCCCGTCGCAGACGACCGCGCCCGCCGCGATCATCCGGATCATCTGGTTGCGCGAAAAGCGCGGGAACGCGGCGGCCAGGAACTTGTCCAGCCGCATATTTTTCTGCTCCCCGGTCACTTTGGGCGTGACAAGCGGGACGTTTTGTGCGTATAATGCGTCATCGAATGAAACTGCGTCCGGTGCGTCGTCGTCGAAGTCGGCCATTGGATTCCTTTGAAAGGGGTGGTTCGTGCCTGCCATCATATCAGAAGAGCGACAGGAAAACAAGTCGGAAACGCAAGGCGCCATGAATTTGCAGGGCGTTTTGGACAGGTCGCGCCACCGCGCCGTCGTCGGCGTCATCGGCGCCTGCGGGACGGACTTCACATTGAAGCTGGCGCAGGTTTTGGCGGAAAAGCGGCAGATACTGGTCATCGACGGGCATCTGGGGCGGCCTTACCTGGACACCCTGTTCCATCTGGCGCCGCATTCGATGATTCCCGATGTTCTGAAAGGCGATTTGCCGATACACCAGCTGATCGCCGCTCCGGCCCCCAACATCGACATCATCGCCGGGACGGGGCGCGCGGCGTTCGAGACGATTTCCAGCGCGCACAAGGTCGTGCTGCGCGAGGACGCGGGCCTGCTGCTGACGCGGTACGAGGCCGGCGTCATCGATTGCGGCAACGAAAGCGATTCGGCGGCGTTGTGGGCGCCGCTGATCGGCGGGGCGATTTTCGTCCTGTGCGCGGACACGCCGACCTCCCTGTCGGACACATACCGCATTATCCAGACGCTGCACCGCATGGGCAAGACGGACGCCGCGCGCGTGATCGTCCTGGATGTGAACCAGACCCAGGGCGAGCAGACGTTCGACCTGCTGCAGCAGGCCTGCCGCCAGGGATTGAAGATTCTGCCCGTCCTCGGCGGGGTTCTGACGATTCCGCCGCCGCTGAAAAACCGGAAGAAAACGCCGCCGAAAACGATACTTGCGCTCGATGCGGCCGAGGTGCGGGCGATCGCGCATTTTTCTTGACTTTTGCGCAAAATACCATTATATGATAAAGGCAGTTTTGATTCGGGGGCGGCCCCGTTGTTTTTTTGATAGGAAAAAAGATGAAATTCAGGTTTTTCAAGTCGGCCGGTAACCGCTATTTGCGCGGTTTCAAGAGAACGATCGATCAGATCAACGCGCTGGAGCCGGCTTTCGAAAAGCTGTCCGACGACGCGCTGCGCGGCAAGACGGACGAGTTCAGGAAGCGGGCTGCGGACGGCGAAAGCCTGAACGCCCTGCTGCCGGAAGTGTTCGCGGTCGTGCGCGAGGGGGCGAAGCGGACGCTGGGCCTGCGCCCGTTCGATGTCCAGCTGCTGGGCGGCATCGTGCTGCATACCGGCAAAATCGCCGAGATGAAGACCGGCGAGGGCAAGACGCTGGTCGCGACGCTGCCGGTCTACCTGAACGCGCTGACCGGCAGGGGCGTGCATGTCGTCACCGTCAACGATTACCTGGCGAAGCGCGACAGCGAATGGATGGGGAAAATCTACCGCTTTCTGGGGATGAGCGTCGGGTGCATCACGCCCAGCGCGACGAAGGATGAGCGCAAGGCCGCCTATGCGTGCGACATCACATACGCGACCAACAACGACCTGGGGTTCGACTACTTGCGCGACAATATGGCCTACGGCCCGGAAGACATGGTCCAGCGGCCTTTTTCCTATGCGATCGTCGACGAGGTGGACTCGATTCTGATCGACGAGGCGCGCACGCCGCTGATTATCTCCGGCCCCGCGGAGGATTCGTCCGAGCGCTACATTTCGGTGGACAAGGTCATGAAGGAGGCGCGTCCCGAGCATTACGAAAAGGACGAGAAGCTGCGCTCGGTCACGCTGACCGAAAAAGGGACGGAGTTCGTCGAAAATCGCTTGCAGGAAACCGGCCTGATACAAGGGTCGCTGTATGACGCCGCCAACGTGGCGTGGGTGCACCATGTCGAGCAGGCCCTGCGCGCCAACACGATGTTCGCGCGCGACGTGGACTATATCGTTCAGGACGGCAAGATCATGATCGTCGACGAATTCACCGGCCGGACGATGAAAGACAGGCGCTACGGCAACGGCCTGCATCAGGCGATAGAGGCCAAGGAGGGCGTTCAGATCATGCCCGAAAACCAGACGGTCGCCAGCATCACGTTCCAAAACTATTTCCGCCTGTATCCCAAGCTGGCCGGCATGACCGGCACCGCGATGACCGAGGCGGACGAGCTGGACAACATCTACAAGCTGGAAGTGATCGAAATCCCGACGAACCGCCCGTGCGTCCGGCGCGACGAGCAGGATGTCATCTATCGGACGGCGGACGAGAAATACAAGGCCATCATCGACGAAATCACAGCCGCGCACCAGCGGCGCCAGCCCGTGCTGGTCGGCACGACCTCGATTGAAAAATCCGAGATTCTGGCGGACCTGCTGAAAAAGAAAACGACCCTGTCCTTCAATGTGCTGAACGCGCGCTATCACGAGCAGGAGGCCCGCATCATCGCCGACGCCGGCGTGCCGGGCGCCATCACGATCGCGACGAACATGGCCGGCCGCGGGACGGACATCCAGCTGGGCGGCAACTTCGAGATGCGTTTTGCGCAGGAGAAGGAAAAAAATCCGGAGGCCGACGACGCAGTTCTGGCCGCCCGGATCCGCTCCGAAATCGCCGCGGCGCGCGAGATTGTCGTCAACGCCGGCGGGCTGTATATCCTGGGCTCCGAGCGCCACGAAAGCCGCCGCATCGACAACCAGCTGCGCGGCCGGTCGGGACGCCAGGGCGACCCCGGGCTGTCCAAGTTCTTCGTGTCGCTGCAAGACGACCTGATGCGGATTTTCGGGTCGGAGCGCATCGGCCATATCTTGAAAACGATGGGCATGCCGGAGGGGCAGTCCGTCATCCACCCGTGGATCAGCAAGGCGATCGCCAAGGCCCAGCAAAAGGTCGAGGCGCACCACTTCGACGTGCGCAAATCCCTGCTGCAATACGACGATGTCGCGAACGAGCAGCGCAAGGTGATTTACGAGCAGCGCCGGAACCTGATGAACGCCGATTCCGTCGCGGATGTCCTGACAGACATGCGGCGCGACGCGATTCAAAATCTGGTATATGCCATCGCGCCGCCGCAGACGACATCTCCGGATTGGGACGCCGCGGCGTTGGAGCGCGAGGCGACGGGGCTGCTGGGCTTTCAGGCGCCGTTCGCCGCGTGGGTGCGCGAGCCGGGCATGACGCCCGACGCGATGGTGGAGCGGCTGGATAAAATGGCGGACGAAGCGATCGCGCAGAAATTCGCCATCATGAACGAACCGACCCGCCGCGCCGTCGAAAAAAATATCCTGATACAGGCCATCGACCACAACTGGAAAGAACACCTGCAGATGATGGATTACCTGAACACGTCCATCCGCCTGCGGGCCTACGCGCAGCAGAACCCGCTGAACGCCTACAAGCAGGAAGCCTTCCTGATGTTCGACGGCATGCTGTCGCGCATCCGCGACCGCGCCGTCCAGATGCTGTGTTTATTGGAGTTCAAGATTCAGCCCGCAACCCCGGAATCCGGCGAACACGCCGCGCCCGCCCCCTTTTCCACCGACGAGGAGGTCGTGATGACCGAACCCAAAGTCGCGCGCAATGCGCCGTGTCCGTGTGGGTCGGGCAAGAAATACAAGCACTGCTGCGGGAAAATTGCGTGAAAAACAGCCGCCTGCTTTGTCGCAAACACCCTCGTGTATGTCCAGTATACACGTCGGGTGATTTGCTCCGCGCATACGTCTATTTTTGACGCAATTTTAGCGGACAGCCCCTGCGCGTATCTAACCCTTTCTCTTCAATTTTCGTCGGGTGGTTCGCTCTGCGCATGCGTCCATTTTTGACGCAATTTGGGCGGACAGCCCCTGCGCGTATCTAACCCTTTTTCTTCAATTTTTATCGGGTGATTCTCTCTGTGCATGCATCCGTTTTTGATGCAATTTTAAGAAGCCAGTTCTCGCGTATCCGACTTCGGAATTATTTGCCCCGAGTCATATTTTGGGCGGCGAATTCCCAATTCCACAGGTTGTCGACAACCGCTTGGATAAACCCGGCGCGCGCGTTTTGGTAGTCCAGATAATACGCATGCTCCCACACGTCCACGCACAGCAGCGGCGTTTGCGTTCCGGATACGATCGGCGTCTGGGCGTTGGAGGTGGACACGATTTTCAATTTGCCGTTCTCCACAACCAGCCAGCACCAACCGCTGCCGAAAATACCGGTCGCCTGCTTGACGAATTGCTCTTTGAACGCGTCCAGGCTGCCGAAATCGGCGGTTATTTTGTCCAAAAGCGCTTTTGGAATCTCGCGCTTGTTCGGCGTCAAAGAATCCCAGAAAAACGAATGGTTCACGCATTGTGCCGCGTTATTGAACAAGGCTACCTGCGCCGCATCCTCGCGCGTGCCGGCGACGATTTCTTCCAGGCTTTTTTTCTCGAAAGCCGTGCCGGTGACGAGCGTGTTTGCATTCTTGATGTATGTCGCGTGGTGCTTGCCGTAGTGGAACGACATTGTCTTTTCGGAAATGTGCGGTTCCAAAGCGTTCAGCGCGTAATTCAATTTCGGTAATTCGAACATGGGTCCCTCCTTTTGATATACTCTTTCTATATAGCACTCCATGGCGCCCGATGCAAGATATAAAAAACTCCCCTTGGAGGACAGGGGAGTTTTCAACGGGAGGGCGGGGCGTTTAATACATGCCGCCCATCCCGCCCATATCCGGCATGCCGGCCGCACCGCCGCCGCATGTCTTTTCCTCGGGCTTTTCGGCCACCATCGCCTCGGTCGTGATCATCAGGCCGCCGATGGACGCCGCGCCTTCGAGCGCCGTGCGGACAACCTTGGTCGGGTCGATGATGCCGGCCTTGAACATGTCGACATATTCTTCGCGCTGGGCATCGAAGCCCTGGGCCATGTCGTGCGCTTTCAGCAGCTTCGCGACGATGGCCTCGCCGTCCGCGCCGGCGTTGGACGCGATCTGGCGCAGCGGAGCCTGCAGCGCCTTGCGCACGATGTCCACGCCTTTCTGCTGGTCGGCGTTGTCCGGCTTGGCTTTGTCCAGCGCTTTCGTCGCATACAGCAGGGCGGATCCGCCGCCCGGCACGATGCCCTCGGTGATGGCGGCATAGGTGGCGTGCTTGGCATCGTCGACGCGGTCTTTCTTTTCCTTGACTTCCATTTCGGAAGCGCCGCCGACTTTGATAACCGCGACGCCGCCGGCCAGCTTCGCCAGCCGCTCCTGCAATTTCTCGCGGTCGTAATCCGAGGTCGCTTCATCAATCTGCTGGCGGATTTGCGCGATTCTGGCGTCAATCAATCCCTTTTCGCCGGCGCCGTCCACGATGGTCGTCGCGTCTTTCGTAATCACGACCTTTTTGGCGGTGCCGAGCGTCGACAATGTGATGTCTTCCAGCTTCATGCCCAGATCGGCGGACACGACCTGGCCGCTGGTCAGGATTGAAATGTCTTCCAGCATCGCCTTGCGCCTGTCGCCGAAGCCCGGCGCCTTGACGGCCGCGATTTTCAGGCCGCCGCGCAGCTTGTTGACGACCAGCGTCGCCAGTGCCTCGCCCTCGATGTCCTCGGCGATGACCAGCAGCGGCCGCCCCGACTGGATGACGGCCTCCAAAACCGGCACCAGCGGCTGCAGATTGGACAGCTTGCTCTCGTTGATGAGAATGTAGGGGTTTTCCAGCTCGACGATCATCTTTTCCGGATTCGTCACGAAATAAGGCGACAGGTAGCCGCGGTCGAACTGCATCCCCTCGACGACGGTCAGCTCGGTTTCGATGCCCTTGGCATCTTCGACCGTGATGACGCCCTCGGCGCCGACTTTCGCGAAAGCGTCGGCGATGTATTTGCCGATGGTCGCGTCGCCGTTCGCGGAAATCGTCGCGATTTGGGCGATTTCTTCGTTTGTGGAGATTTTTTTGGAGCGGGATTTGATGTCTTCGATGACCGCCGCGGTCGCCATGTCGATGCCGCGCTTGACGTCCATCGGGTTGGCGCCGGCCTTGACCAGCTCGCACCCTTCGCGCGTGATGGCCTGAGCCAGGACGGTTGCCGTCGTCGTGCCGTCTCCGGCGCTGTCGGCGGCCTTGCTGGCGACCTCGCGCACCATCTGGGCGCCCATGTTTTCAAATTTGTCGGACAATTCGATTTCCTTGGCGACGGAAACGCCGTCCTTGGTGATTTTCGGCGCGCCGTATGATTTGTTCAGCACGACATTGCGCCCCTTGGGGCCCAGGGTCACCTTGACCGTGTCCGCCAACTTGTTGACGCCGATCAGCATCTTGTCGCGCGCCGATACGCCGTATTCGATCATTTTTGCAGTCATTTTTTCCTCTCCTTAGTCGATAATTCCGAAAATATCGCGCTCCGCCATGATGATCATGGTTTCGCCGTCCAGCTTGATTTCCGTCCCGGACCATTTGCCGAACAGCACGCGGTCGCCGGCCTTGACGCTCATCGGCACGGGCCTGCCCGCGTCGTCCCGCCCGCCGGGGCCGACGGCCGCGACGATGCCGGTGCTGGGCTTTTCCTTCGCCGTGTCGGGGATGATGAGCCCGCCGGCGGTTTTGCTTTCTTCTTCGACGCGCTTGATTAAAACGCGGTCCAGCAAGGGTTTGAATTGAACCATGTTTTCTCCTTTGTGTTGATGCCGACATTATATAGTATGCTTGCCCCGCTTTGTCAAGGGCAAAATGTCATATACTTTTCACTTGATTTCCGGGCGGAAATGTGCTTTGATGGGCTCACCATTGAACGGATGGAAAATTGTCAATCTAACAAAGGAGAAAATATGGCAGTGCGTGTTGCGATTAACGGATTCGGGCGGATCGGGCGCCTGGTGTTCCAAGCCCTGACGGAACAAGGGCTGCTGGGCAAGGCGATCGATGTCGTCGCCGTGGTGGACATGGGGACGGACGCGAAGTATTTTGCGTATCAGCTGAAATACGACTCGGTGCATGGCCGGATGAAGGCGGACATTGCGACCAAAAAGTCCGACGCCGCGCTGGAAGAGGACGACATCCTGGTCGTGAACGGCCATGACATCAAGTGCCTGATGGCCCAGAAAGACCTAGCGACGATGCCGTGGGGGGATTTGAAAATCGATTATGTCATCGAATCCACCGGCCTGTTCACCGATTCCGAGAAAGCCAAGGCGCACCTGGCCGCCGGCGCGAAGCGCGTCGTGATTTCCGCGCCCGGAAAGGGTGAGGTCAAGACGATGGTGTTCGGCGTCAATGAAAACGAATTCGACCCGGCCAAGCATGCGATCGTGTCCAACGCGTCGTGCACGACGAACTGCCTGGCGCCGCTGGTGCATGTGCTGTTGAAGGAAGGCATCGGCATCCAGACCGGCCTGATGACGACGATCCACTCCTACACGGCGACGCAGAAGACCGTCGACGGCCCGTCCAAGAAGGACTGGCGCGGCGGCCGCGCGGCGGCGATCAACATCATCCCGTCGACGACGGGCGCTGCGAAAGCCGTCGGTGAAGTGCTGCCGGCCGTGAAGGGCAAGCTGACGGGCATGGCTTTCCGCGTGCCGACCGCGGACGTGTCCGCCGTCGACCTGACGTTCCATGCGGCCCGCGACACGAGCATCGAGGAAATCGACGGCCTGCTGAAAAAAGCGGCCGAAACATACCTGAAAGGCACGCTGGGCGTTGCGGACGAGGAAGTGGTGTCGACGGATTTCATCCACGATGCGCGCGCGTCCATCTACGATTCGCTGGCGACGCTGCAAAACAACCTGAAAGGCGAAAAACGCCTGTTCAAGGTCGTGTCATGGTATGACAACGAATGGGGCTATTCGAACGCCCTGGTGCGCATGGTCAAGCACATGGCGGCCAAGGACGGCCTGGTTTAATCCGCCGGTTTCGGAAAAAAGCTCCCCCGGGACGGACGCGGGGGAGTTTTTTCTTGACTTTCGGGCGCGGCTGATGTATCCTGTCCGGCGGAGGGGAGCGGACGTTCGGATACGTCAGCGGGTCAGGTTCGGAAGAAAGCAGCTCAACATATTTCAAGCGGGTCGCGCCCCTCCTTTTTCAGCGAAACGAAACACGGAAGCCCATGACCGACACATCTCATGTTTTAGCACGCAAATACAGGCCGCAGATTTTCGCCGACCTCATCGGGCAGGAGGCGCTGGTGCGCACGATCACGAACGCGATCGCGATGAACCGGATCGCGAACGCGTATATGCTGACCGGCATCCGCGGCGTCGGCAAGACATCCTCCGCGCGGATCATCGCGAAAGGCCTGAACTGCGTCGGGGAGGACGGCAACGGGGGCATGACGCCGAACCCGTGCGGCAAGTGCAGGCACTGCGTCGACATCGCGAACGATTCCCACATCGATGTGATCGAAATCGACGCGGCGTCCAACACGGGCGTGGACAATGTGCGCGAGATCATCGAAAGCGCCCAGTACAACCCGGTGTCCGCGCGGTATAAAATCTACATCATCGACGAAGTGCACATGCTGTCCAAGCAGGCGTTCAACGCGCTGCTGAAAACATTGGAGGAGCCGCCCGAGCGCATCAAGTTCATCTTCGCGACGACGGAAATCCGCAAGGTGCCGATCACGATCCTGTCGCGGTGCCAGCGGTTCGACCTGCGGCGCATCGACGAGCAGACGCTGACCGAGCATCTGGCGCGCATCGCCGGAAAGGAAGGCGTCAGCGCGACGCGGGAGGCGCTGCAGATTATCGCGCGCGCCGGCGACGGGTCGGTGCGGGACGCGCTGTCTTTGCTGGATCAGGCGATGACGCAGCTGCAGAACACCCTGACGGCGGACAATGTGCGCGCGATGCTGGGGCTGGCCGACCGGGTTTCGCTGTTCGATCTGTATGACGCGATGATGCGCGGGGATGTCGCGGGCGCGTTCGAGCTGCTGGAAACGCAATACGCGCACGGCGCGGATCCGCTGGTCGTGATTCAGGATTTGCTGGAATTGACGCACTGGCTGACGCGGGTCAAGGTCGTGCCAGCGCTGATCGACGACGCGGCCGTCCCCGAGGCGGAGCGCGTCCGCGGCAAGGCGTTCGCCGAAGCGCTGTCCATGGCGACGCTGACCGCCGCGTGGCAGATGCTCCTCAAAGGCATCGGCGAGCTGAAAGCGGCGGACAACCCGTTCCAGGCTTTGGAGATGATCGTGATCCGGCTGGCGTATATGAGCGACCTGCCGTCGCCGGTTCAGCTGGTCGAAGAAATTAAAAAAGGCGGGGCCAGCAGCACGCCGGCGCCGAAGCCGAAACACAAAACGCCGGCGGCGGAATCGGTGCAAGCACCCGCTGCGCCTGCGGCGGCCGAAACGCCCGCGCCAAGCCGCACATTCCAAACGCTGGCGGAAATAGCGCAGGCCGCGCGCGACAAAGGCGAGAGGATGCTGGGCTACAACCTGGACAAATACGTCCGCCCGGTCGGCATTGTTGAAACCAGGATCCAGTGCGCGTTTATCGAGGGCTCTCCCCGCGCGCTGTCGGCGGAGCTGGTGAAGTTCCTGGAAAAGGAAACGGGCGTGCAATGGATTGTCGAAAGCGTGCCGGACAGCCCCGCCCAGACGGCGCAGGAAGCCGCCGCCGAGCGGCATCTGGCCCGCGTGGCCGAGGTTAGGCAGGATCCGCTGGTCGCCGGCATCCTGAATGCCTTTGGCGGCGCGAAGCTGAACAAGATCAAAGACACCCAGCCGGCCTCGGCCGCGCCGGACGACGAGGTGTCATAAAAACGTCACTTGATTTCGGCGTCTTTTCATTCTATCATTCACGCACATTATTTTTCAAGGAGGGACTATGACCGGTATTATGTCAGGCAAACGCGGATTGATCATGGGCGTGGCGAACGACCACTCGATTGCTTGGGGCATTGCGCAAAAGCTGGCCGAACAGGGGGCGGAGCTGGCTTTCACATATCAGGGCGAGGCTCTGGAAAAGCGCGTGAAGCCGCTGGCGGAATCCGTCGGATCGACGTTGGTTCTGCCGTGCGACGTGATGAACCCGCAGTCGATGGACGGCGTTTTCGACGCGCTGAAAAAGCAGTGGGGGACGATGGATTTCGTCGTCCATGCGATCGCCTTTTCGGACAAGAATGAATTGAAGGGGCGCTATGTCGACACGACGCCGGGCAATTTTTCCAATTCGCTGCTGATTTCGTGCTACTCTTTCGCCGATGTGTGCAAGCGGGCGGCGGAGCTGATGCCGAATGGCGGCTCCTGCGTGACGCTGACCTATTACGGCGCCGAGAAGTACTTGGCCAACTACAATGTGATGGGCGTCGCGAAGGCGGCGCTGGAAGCGTCGGTGCGGTATATCGCGTTCGATTTGGGCGCGCAAAACATCCGCGTGAACGCGATCTCCGCCGGCCCGATACGGACGCTGGCGGCCGCCGGCATCGGCGATTTCCGCGTGATTCTGGGCTGGAACGAGGCCAACTCCGCGCTGGGGCGGACCGTGACGATCGACGATGTCGGCGGGACGGGGCTGTATCTGCTGTCCGATCTGGCGTCCGGCGTGACGGGCGAAATCGTCCATTGCGACGCGGGATACAGCATCAACGGCGGCATCAATCCGAAAGGTGCTGCAAAAGCGGCCGATGTGCTGGCGGGATTAAAATAAGTTCAAGTCCGCTCTCGTTTTCGCTTGATTCTTGAGTTGAAAAGGCGCAGATTGGAAGAACTTCAAAATCCTCCTGCCGCAGGGGGCACGCCCGGGAGCTTTCGGATGAATGGCCAGACCAAGCTGTATTCCATCGAGTTTTTGAAAATTCTTTTGACGCTCGCGATTATCCAGTTCCATGCCTTGCACGATGTGGGCATGCCCCGCCTGTTCGACGGGAACGCGGTCGTCAACGTTTTTTTGTCATCAGCGGATTTTTCCTCTACCGCACGTTCGCACGCGAAAATGCGCCAGCGTTCAAGGAGTTTGCCGCAAAGATGTACCTGCGCCTGGCGCCGGCGGTGATATTTGTCGCTTTGCTCGGTGGCGCGCTGTTGTTGTGGAAGGTGAACTTCAATATATTCCTTCTGATGGATTCGAAGTATGGATTGAACCTGCGGGACAAAGCCCCCGTGTTTTATGTCGTCATTTGGTATGTGAGCAGTTATTTCTGGTGGGGTCTGCTGATATACTGGCTTTTGAAAAACTTCGAGACGAAAAAACTCCTGCCGTTTTTCGCGATGGCCGCGTATGTGTGCCTTTTCGCCGCGTATCAGGAATATCCTATGGCGATGAAGTATACATACCGCGCGTTCAGCGCGCTGGGACTGGGCGTCATCACGGGGTATATGAGTCCGCACATCTCGTTCGCCAAAGGCCGCGCGTGGCGGGTGCTTTTCACGCTGGTTGAAATCGGGGCGTTCTGTTATATCGTCCGGGCGGGCAGGGCGGAAATATGGAACTACGTGGCCGCCATGATCATGCTTTTGCTGGTGGCGCATAATGCCGGGTTTTTCAGCTCCTGGCTGAACAGGCAGAAATGGATAACCTTTTTCTCGAAATACGCTTACAGCATGTATGTGGCGCAGGGGCTGGCCGTTATCGGATTGAAAAAATACGCGCTGGGCGCGCCGCCGTATTCTCCGTCGGCTTATGCGTGGGTTATTCTGACCGATATCGTCCTGGCGGTCATTATCTACCACCTTGTGGAAAAGAGGTTCATCAAAAAAGAAATGCAATCGCAGAAGGGTTAGGATAATTCCAATTTTTCAAGTATCAAGTCGCGCACCTGTTCCGGGGTGCGGCCGGTCGTGTCGATGACGCAGTCGAACAGGCCGTCGTCGTCGATGTCGACGCCGTAGATTTTCTTCCAGCGCCCGCGTTCCAGCGCCCGGCGGGAGAGCAGGGCCTCCGTCGCCTCCGCGCCCGACGCATATTTGCGCTCGCCTTTCCGGGCCGAATCGTTGAACACGCGCGCGCCGGCCGTTTCCGGGTCGACATTGAGCTTGACCTTGAACGAATCGGGCAGGAAGAAAAACGCCAGCCGCGAATCGACGACCAGGTTTGCGTCCCCCCCCGCGAGCGCTTGGAAAACGCCGTCGATCTGGCGGTCGATCGTCGAATCCGTTTCGGCCATTTTGTTCAATTCCAATGTCGTGACGCCGCGCTGCTGCGCCAGGGCGCGCTGGGCCGCGCCGGTCGAATAATACCCGTATCCCAATTTTGCCGCCAGCAGTTTCGCGGCCGTGCTCTTGCCGCTGCCCAACATGCCCGAAAGCGTGATGATGTGTGCCATGTCAGATATCCAGATTCTCCACGAACTTCGCGTTTTCCTGAATGAATTGGAAACGGAACTCCGGCTTGTTGCCCATCAGGCGGCTGACGACATCCGCCGTCCGCGCCGCTTCCTCGATGCTTTCCTCGTCCGCCGTTTTTTTCGGGATGCACACGCGCAGCAGCGTCCGCCGGGCGGGATCCATCGTCGTTTCTTTCAGCTGGTGCGGCGGCATTTCGCCCAGCCCCTTGAACCGGGAAATGTCCACGTTTTTGCCTTTGAAAGCGCCCGCCAGCAGCCTGTCCTTTTCCGCATCGTCCGCGGCGTAGACGGACGCGCCGCCCTGGGTCAGCCGATACAGCGGCGGCATCGCCAGGAACAAATGTCCGTTCTCGATCAGCTTCGTCATCTCCTGGTAAAAGAACGACATCAGCAGCGACGCGATATGCGCGCCGTCGACGTCCGCATCCGTCATGATGATGACCTTTTCATAGCGCAGGCTCGCTTCGGCGTAGCCGTCGCGCTTGCCGCACCCCAGCGCTTCGACGATGTCTTTGATTTCCTCGTTCGCGACGATTTTGTCATACGAGGCCGAAATGACGTTCAGAATCTTGCCGCGCAGGGGCAGGATGGCCTGGGTTTCGCGGTTGCGCGCCTGCTTGGCCGACCCGCCGGCGGAATCGCCCTCGACCAGGAACAGCTCCGTCCCGACGATGCTTTTGTGCGAGCAGTCCGCCAGCTTTCCGGGCAGCCGCAGTTTCTTCGTCGCCGAGGAGCGCGCGATTTCCAAACTCTTCTTATGCTTTTTGCGCTCGTCCGCGCGGTCCGCTATGAAATCCAGCAGCGCGTTGGCGGACCGGACATCGCCGCCCAGCCAGTGGTCGAACGGATCCTTCATCGCGTTTTCGATCAGCCGCACCGCCTCCGGATTGGACAGCCTGTCCTTCGTCTGGCCCTGGAACTGCGGGTTTTTGATGAAGACGGACAGCATGACGCCGGCATAGTCCAGGATGTCGTCCGCGGCGATGTCCTCGGCGCGCTTGTTGCCCGACATGTCGGCGTAGGCGCGCAGCGATTTCGTCAGGCACGCCCGCAGCCCCGTTTCGTGCGTGCCGCCCTGCGGCGTGATGACGGTGTTGCAATAGGTGTAGGAGAACGCTTCCTTGAAATCGTCCGGCCAGCAGATCGCCCATTCGACGGAGCCCTGTCCGTCCGGGAAGTCGACCTGGCCGACGAAGGGCTTCGGCGTCACGGATGTCCGCCCGCTCATCAGGTAATCCATATAATCCGCCAGCCCGTTCGGGAACTTCAAAACCTGCTCGGCCGGCGTCTTGTCGTCCCCGACCAGCAGCGCCGCGTCGCAGCTCCACCGG
>JAQVGI010000012.1:10000-33751 GCA_028696805.1 Alphaproteobacteria bacterium | reverse complement strand
ACCATTGTTTAATTCTATTTTTCATTTCTTTATTTGAAATAGTTTTGTTTTCTTTTGAGTCTTTTAACCCTCTTTGAATCATTCTATCAAAAGCCAACTCTTTTATTGGCTTTTCCTGTCTGTTATGCGCTCCAGTATACCACCAATCGCATTTTTTGTCAAATACGGGGCTTGTCCGAATCGCGGAGCCCCTTCAAAAAAAAGCGTCAGACAATCTGTAAGCCGGGTTCTGTCGCGGATAATCATTCGTCTGGGTCGTGCATTGCTGCATGCCTCAAGCGACCTACCTGACGACGGCCGTTCGGGAACGAACGTTTGCCTTGCGGCGCCGTCTGAACTTGGTCTTGCTTCCGATAGGGTTTTTCGTGCCGCCGATGTCGCCACCGACGCGGTGGGCTCTTACCCCGCCTTTTCATCCTTACCCGAGCATGCCCGGGCGGTTTGTTTTCTGTGACACTTTCCGTCAGGTCGCCCTGCCCGGCCGTTAGCCGGTATCGTGTTCCCGTGAAGCCCGGACTTTCCTCCAAGGCCGGTGAAAGCCTCAGCGATTATCCGATTGTCTGACCCGCGCATTATATCCGAAAAACGCCGCGTTGTCAAGCCACGACGATGTTCACCAGTTTTTTGGGGATGACGATCGTCTTGACGACCTTGTGGCCGTCCGTGAACTTCCGAACGGTATCCAGTGCCAGAGCCGCGTCAACAACCGCTTCCTGCGCCGCGTCCGCTGCGACGGAAATCTGCCCGCGCAGCTTGCCGTTCACCTGAACCACCATATTGACGATGTCCCGCTGCAACGCCCGCTCGTCCGCGACCGGATAGGGGTGGTTGAAGACGGAATACGCCTGCCCCAGCTTTTCCCACAGCTCCTCCGCGAAATGCGGCGCGAACGGCGCCAGCAGCAGGGCGTAGGTTTTCAGGCACTCGGTCAGGAAAGCCTTGTTGACCGCGCCGTCAGCGACATACTTCGCCAAAGCGTTCAGATACTCCATCATCCGCGCCAGCGCCGTGTTGAATTGGAAAACCTCGATGTCGCGCGCCACGGATTTGATGGTGTGGTTGCGGATGTAGTCCAATTCTTTTTCGGCGGCGCCAACGGCCGTGTTCCCATCGGCAATCGCGGCGGCCTTGTCGAACAGCGCCTCGATCCGGCGGACGAACTTGTCCATCGACTCGATGCCCTTCTCGCTCCACGGGCCGCCGTCCGTATATGAAAAGCCGAACTCCAAATACAGCCGCAGCACGTCCGAGCCGTATTTCTGAATATACGGATCGGCGATGATCGTGTTGCCTTTGGACTTGGACATTTTCTGGCCGTCCGCGCCCAAGACCATCCCTTGGTGCACCAGGGATTTGAACGGCTCGTCGAACGCGACATACCCCAGGTCGCACAACACTTTCGTGAAAAACCGCGCATATAAAAGGTGCATCGTCGCATGCTCCTGGCCGCCGACATACTTGTCGACCGGCAGCACGCGGTTGATCAGGGCGGAATCGAACGCCGCCTGGTCATTCCGGTTGTCCGGATAGCGCAGGAAATACCATGACGAATCCACGAATGTGTCCATCGTGTCCGGGTCGCTCCGCGCCGGGCCGCCGCATTTCGGGCATTTGACAGCCATGAAAGCCTCGCAGCGCGCCAGCGGCGATTCGCCGGTCGGCTTGAACTCCACATCATAGGGCAGCTTGACCGGCAGGTCGGATTCCGGCACCATCACCTCGCCGCATTTCGGGCAGTGGATAATCGGAATCGGCGCCCCCCAGTACCGCTGGCGCGAAATCAGCCAGTCGCGCAGCCGGAACATCGTCGTCAGATCGCCCTTGCCCGCTTTGGCCAGCTTCGCGACAATCGCCGGAATGGCCTCCTCGGTCGTCAGGCCCGTGAACTCGGCGCTGTCCGCCAGCCGGCCGTGGTCGCAAAACGGCAGGGGCTGGTCTTTGCCGTCCCTGTCTTGAATCACGCGCACAACCGGCAAATCGTATTTCGTTGCGAAGTCGAAATCGCGCGCGTCATGCGCCGGCACCGCCATCACGAATCCCGTGCCGTAAGTCGCGATGACATAATCGGCAACCCAGATCGGCACGCGCCGCCCGTCGACCGGATTGACCGCGTATGATCCGGTGAAGACGCCGGTGCGCTCGCGCTCGTCGGACAGGCGGTCCAGCTCGGCCAGCTTCGCCGTCTGCGCGACATAGGCGTCGACAGCCGCTTTCTGTTCGGGCGTCGTCAGCCGCCCGACGGATTCATGCTCGGGCGCGATGACGCAGTAGCTCAATCCGTATAAAGTATCCGCGCGCGTCGTGAACGCCTGCAACGCCACGCCCGCGGAGGTGTCGAAGGAAACCAGCGCGCCGGCGGATTTCCCAATCCAATTTTTCTGAATCTTCTTGGTCTTTTCGGGCCAGTCCAGATCGTCGATTTTTTCAAGCAGCTTATCCCCGTAGGCGGTGATTTTGAAAAACCACTGGTTCATTTTTTTGCGCTCGACAACGCTGTCGCACCGGTCGCAGCGGCCGTCCTTGACCTGCTCGTTCGCCAAAACCGTCTGGCACGACGGGCACCAGTTGACGGGCGCATTCTTGCGATACGCCAGCCCTTTTTCATACAATTTCAAAAACAGCCACTGCGTCCATTTGTAATAGCTTTCGTCGCAGGTGTTCAGGGCATAATCCCAGTCGACGCAGGTCCCCATTTTTTTCAACTGCTCCGTCATCGTCGCGATGTTGTTATAGGTTGAGTCTTTGGGATGGATGCCCGTCTTGATGGCATAATTTTCGGCGGGCAGGCCGAAAGCGTCGAATCCTTGCGGATGCAGGACATTATAGCCTTGCATCAGCTTGAACCGCGCCCATGAATCGGACACCCCGTATTGATACCAATGCCCCAGGTGCAGGTTGGCCCCCGACGGATACGAAAACATGTCCAGCGCATACAGCTTTTTATCCAGCTTGGTCTTGTCAAACCGATACAGGTGCGTGTCCGCCCATTTTTTCTGCCATTTTTCGTCCGTTTCAACCGAGTATGCCATCCTGCGTTTCCTTTCAAAAGAACCTATGGGCGCATTTTATCCCGTTTCAGGCGAAATGTCAAAGTATTTTTCTTGACATTCGTTTTGAAAAGGTGTAAAAGGGTGCCCTGTCGGAATGTAGCTCAGCCTGGTAGAGTATTACGTTCGGGACGTAAGGGCCGTGGGTTCGAATCCCACCATTCCGACCAACACCTAAGTAATTGTATTATAACGATTATTTTTGTTTTTACTATCCCTGACAACAGCCTCTTGTGAGGCATAGTTGTCGGGGATAGTGACTATGTAAGGGAGCAGATTCTGCTGAATTACGGATTTCTGTGCGGGTTACATACAATGGCGATTTCCGCAGAGTCACTCCGCGGGCGATAAGCCGCAATTTCGAGAGCATTCCACGCTCAATAAACCGATCCAACCCTGCCCGAAGATAGGGGGGGTGTAGTTGCAAAAAGCAGATGTTTTCGCTAGCAGTAAATTTCCCGCAGGCTCGCGCATGGAACAGTAAGTTTCCTGTCCAGACTCAGGAATAATGTCATCTTAATTACGAGGCAATGGTGGCGGAATTAAAAAAGGTTGCGGCGGACTATAAGGTTGGTATTGATTTTGCTCTGCTGTCGCAAGATAGTAAATATTACGGGTTCAAGCCCGATGAGATTTTTACACCAACTGAACCGCCAAGACAAACCAACCAAAAAGATGAGCTGTGGTTTCAAGAGTGCTTTGGAAAGATGACGGATATCGCCGAGAAGTTTGGCCTGAGTTTGGACTTGATACAATTAACCTCAAACATCGGGTCAAAGATGATCCTTGGGACTTTTGAGGCTTACAAAAAATATGGAGAAGAAAATGCCAAAACATCCAGACATTGAGGTGCAACTAACCGGTCAAGACGGCAATGCATTTTATATCTTGGGCATGTGTATGCAAGCCAGATTCTCTGATTTGTCCTCTTATTCCCCCTGCTTTTCTTGGTAATTCCCTGATACCCGATTTTAAATTCCCTGTTAATTTTCGGGGTTATTAGTCGAGAGGCCGCATAAATCCTCACTTTTTACGAAAAACAGCCTCGAAAAAATGCAAAATTTCCCTGTAGATTCCCTGATATTTGACATTACGGTAGAATTCCTGTATGCTCAAGACCGTAGAAGTTTCCTACACGACCACTTCTCATCATTGGAAAGGCATCGATATGTCGGAAACGAATCCGGGTTTTGTTGACAGGCGCTTTGTCGCGGAGATCATGAAATGGGTGCCTGGCGCGCCATGCCACGAGGTTCAAAGCCGCGGAGAAGGCATATACCCGCATAAGCCTTTGAAAGTGGGACACCTGTGGGTATGCAGGGGCGCTTTGAATACTCCCCCGAAAGACGGCCGCGGCAGGTAATAATTTTCCGTATTCTATTTTCTGAAATCCGGCCGGCAGGCTTTTGTCCGGGGAGTGTTTTTCGTTTCTGCCGCCAACCCCTGCCCCGCGCGCAAAAGGGCGACCGCCGCATCCGTCGGCGTGCCGTCGGCATTGTGGACGATAATGGGTGCATGAATCGCAAACGGCTTTCGGGAGCCCAGAACACCGCGGACAATCACGCGCTCGGCCGGCTTTCCCGCCTTGCCGACAATCGGAATGACTTCCAGCGCGCCCAGTTTAGGCCGCAAAACCGCCACTATCTCCGGCACCGCTTCCATCCGGTGGACAAGGGTCAGCGTCCCCCGCGGCCGGACGTATTTCAAGCACGCCGCCAGCCACGCCTTCAACGGAACGGCCTGGTGAAACGCGGTTTTCTGCTGCGCATTCCGGCGCGCGGCCGGCTCGGTATAAAACGGCGGATTCGTCGCGACATGGTGGAACTGCCGCCCGTGCAGCGCAGGTATCCTTTGCGTGATATCCGCGCAGACGACCTCCATATCCGGGCAATTTTCCCGCGCCAGACGCGCCAGGTCGCCCTGAACCTCGACCCCCGTCAGCCGGACATCGCCGACGCGCGCCCGGACGCAGGCGGCGACAATGCCGCTCGCACAGCCGACATCCAGCAGGCTCTGGCCCTTTTGAACCGGCACCGCGGCGGCCAGCAGCACCGAATCGGAGGTCGCGCGATAGCCGCTCGCCGGCTGTTTCAGCCGCACCCGCCCGTCCAAAAACGCATCGTTCGTGTCATCCATCTTCCCATTCAACACTTTTCGGCGGGCAAAATCAAGATTTATGTTGACTCGGCGGGGAAAAAAGGATATACTGCGCCCCATCTGATATATGAAAGGGGGGAAGTCCCATCGTTACGATCGTTGTCCATGATAACAATGTTGAGCAGGCGCTGCGCGTTTTGAAAAAGAAAATGCAGCGCGACGGCAGTTTCCGCGAATTGAAACTGCGCCGCTATTACGAGAAGCCGTCGGAAAAGAAACTCCGGAAAAAGGAGGAATCCGTCCGCCGCGCCCGCAAGGCTCAACGCAAGCGTTATCAAACGGAAGGGTTCTAGCCTCTGACGTTTACCAATCCCTCGCGCCCATCGGCCCGGGGGATTTTTCATCGGTGCGGATGGGGAGCGAATTCAAGCCGGACTGCCGGATTGCGGCCGCATGATGTCCTCTAAAAAAACACGCATCCCTTTATTTTTGCGATAAAGCCGGCGCGCATCGGGTATCATTTCATCAACCGCATCGTAGCCTGTTTTTTCCAGATAACCAAATGCCGGCCACTCGTGGTGCAGCAGTGTGAATGCCGTTAATTCGGAAAGCGCCCAAACTTTCACATCCGGCAGTTCATTTTCATTTTTCAGAGTGCGGATCATCATGAATGCCTGCGATAAAATGACTTCGAAAAGCAGAAAATAAGCATGGCAATCCGTTCCCTTCCACGCAGGGGAATAAGCGTTCGTGCAGATATCGACGCCATGCCAATCGGACGTGCCGGCGACGAAATGGGACAGCAAAACATGATAAGTCGGGATTTCGTGTTGAAAAATCTGATGAAGCCGCTCAAAAAACCGGCTTTCATTTTCTTTCCAATAATTTTTGAAAAAAGAAAGGGCGGCTTTCAATTTATCGGCGTTCTGCTCATAAACGCCATCCAACAGGGCATCGAGCTCCGTTTGCCAATCGGCCGGCTTTCCGCCGTTTATTTTGCGCGCCAGCTCCACCGAAAAAGCGCATTGCCGGGATCGCCCGTCAATTCCCAACGGATCATCTTCTTGAAACAGATCGATTAAAATCTGTTTTTCTTTGTCTTTCGATATAGTAAACTCGAACTGCATCATTTATTCCCTAAAAATCAAGAGCCCCGTGCCCATCGGCCCGGGGGATTTTTTATGACCGCTGGCGTTTGCGGGCGGACAGCGCCGCGGCAAGCGTTTTTCCTTTTGCGCGCTTTAATTCCAGCATCCGGTCAACCAGCCCCGGCGGGTTGATGACGCGCGAGGCCGTTTTGTCTTTTTTATCCAGGGAAACGCCCGTGTTCCACATCTCCGCCCACATTTTATCCGGCCAGCCCTTTTGCCGGGCGAAATCAGGATAGGCTTGCAGCGCGCACGCCACGACGCCCGCCATATAGGGACATGTCCAGGAATAGCCCCCTTTCTCGCCATAAATATAGCCGCCGGACGCAGCGGCGAATGCGCGTTGATGCTCGGGGATGAGTAGATGATTTCGCTTTCCCCATTCTCTCTCGGGACAATAGGCGGATACCTCGTCCGTCTTTGCGACATCCCGTTCCAAGCCGCATATCAGGCGCCCAATCGTGCTGGGATAATAACCGCCGAAGACCATGATGCCCTCCTCTTCGGCCTGTTTGAAGAGCGCCTGGCGCTCCTCATATTTATAATCATCATTTCTCCCAAAGGAACATGACAGGCAGCGGATTTTTTCACTCTCCGGCAAGGTCCGGTTCAATTCAAGGACGTGCCGGATGGATGCACACTCGTATGTGCTGTCGCGCCCTGTCACACCCGCCGGAACCGGCAGCCAGTTATGCGTGGCGACGAAAACGAGATCCGCCCCGGGCGCGGTGCCGCATTCTTTGCCGACCGATAACGACGCAACGGCCGGCCCATGATACGAAGCCTGCTTATGCGTCTTTCCCGTTTCCCGCGTGTATTCGGAAAATCCGATTTCGCGATAATACCGGACGCGGCCGGCATATTCCGGATGCTCGATCAACAGCGGCTGATCGATGATCGCAACGGACACGCCTTTGCCCGTCCAGCCCCGGCGGTGCAGCGCGCGGACACCCAGCCCCGGATCTTTCGCCCGCTCCAACATCTCCGCCCTTTCCTGCGCCATTTTTGTTGGCCAGACGACCGAATCGGCGAACTCCTCTATTCCCCCCAGAATCTTTTTTCCTTTTTCGGAAGAAAAATCGAGCCGGGACAAATCCAGATTACATATATTGGAAGACTGCGCCAAAAACGCCTCCAAGTGTTCCAGCGATTTCACAACACGCAATAATTTTCCATTTTTGGCCTGTTGGATGTATGCGATTATCTCCCGCACATCCGCCGGCGGATTCCGGTCGTTTTTATGCGCCTCAACCAAAGCGCTTTCCGCGGCGGTTAGGCCCCACATTCCCGGCGATTTTTCAGGATAGCGTTCAATATATTGCTCCATAACGGCCTCATATTGCTCCATAACGGCCTCCGTTTTCGATTTCAGTATACCCCTTTCCGCCGTCGAGTCAACAAAAAACCTCCCGCCTGGGGAGGTTTTTGCTGTCGGAACCGCCGTTATTTCTTGAATCCGGCGAATTTCTTGTTGAACTTGGCCAGCTGGCCGCCGCTGTCGACCAGGCGGTAGACGCCCGTCCAGGCCGGATGGGAAACCGGGTCGATGTCCAGACGCACGACATCGCCGGGTTTGCCCAGCGTCGAGCGGGTCTTGAACTCGGTTCCGTCCGTCATCACGACGCTGATCTCATGATAATCGGGGTGGATGGATTTTTTCATTTGGTGCTCCTTTGTGCGAATTGTGGGGGCATGATACACCATTCCGCCCGAAATTGCAAGCGTTTTTTTAATATTCGATCACTTCGACCGTGTGGTCGTTTTGCGGCAGGACGTTTTCCGGCTGGACATCATAGGTGTTGATGCGCAGCTGGCGGCTGTAATCCGTCAAAAACCGGTTCAGCGCCGTCAGGCGGTGATACGAATTGCCCGGGATGCTGGAATACCCGACCAGGGTGATCCGCCGCACCTGGCCGGACTGCACGCGGTTGATCGTCGGGACGAGCTGCTGCTTGTGGGATGCGCTCGGCACCAGCATATTCTGGTCGAATTGCAGCACCATCCGGTTCTGGACGGGCGGCTGCGGCTGCGGCTGCTGGGCCGGCGCATACATGCCGCTGCGCCGGTAGGACGGGGTCGTCGACGGCTCCGGATAATACGCGCCGCGCATATAGGCGTCCGGGCTGACATGATAGGCGATGGACGGCTGAATCCGGCCGCTGCGGCCCAGCGAGATAATCGGGGAGAGCACCGGAAAGCGCGACTGCGCCGCGCCGGCGACGCTCCACAACACCAAGCACATGAAAACAAGCGCTCTTGTCATCATACCCCGATCAGCTTCTTCAAACTATTCTGCAACACATGGTTCGTCGCGATCAATGTCTGCGATTTCTGGATGTCGGCCAGCGCCGTGTTGCCGTGCAGATCCGACACATACCCGCCCGCCTCGCGGATCAGCAGGTAGCCGACGGCGACGTCCCACAGCTGGAACCGCGCGGACACATAGGCGTCGAACTGGCCTCCGGCGACGAATGCCAGCGACAGCGTCGAGCACCCGTTGATGCGGATAGAGGCCACCTCGTTGGTCATTTTTTCCATAATCTGGCGCGTTTTGGGAAAGCTGAACCCGTTCGTCCCGATCAGGCAGTGCGACAGCTGCCGCCGGCCGGACACGCGCAGCCGCTTATTGCCGCCGGCCAGCATCACGAAAGCCCCGCGACCTTTTTCGGCATGGTAGAGCTCGTTGGAAATCGGGTTGTAAATGACGCCCGCGACAATCTCGTCGCCTTTCATCAGGCCGACGGACAGCGCGAAACTCGGCACGGCGTGCAGAAAGTTCATCGTGCCGTCAATCGGGTCGATGATGAACCGGTAAGCGCAGCCCTCCGCCGCCGGCAGCGCGCCGCATTCCTCGGACAAAATGCCGTAGCCGGGACGATCGTCGCGCAGCGCTTCGATCAGGGTTTTTTCCGCGAAGGTATCCGCGTTGGACACGAAATCGCCGGGGCCTTTCATGGACACCTGCAAACTGGACACCTCGCCGAAATCGCGCACGATCCGCGCGCCGGCCTTGCGCACCGCCCGCACCATGATGTTCAGGTCGGGGGACAGCGCGGCGATCATTTTCTCCTCGCGCGTTTCGGGACGCTGCGGCGCCTTTTGCTGCGTCCGCTGGCGCGGCGTGATCGCGCGTTTTTCTATGCGTGTCTTTTCCATCGTCTGCCCTTCATGTGTCCTATTTACGAAATGCGTCCTTATACCCTTTTTTGAATCGAAAATCAATCGTTTTTTAACAGGCGCCCCACTTTGTCCAGCACCGCGTTGACCAGCTTGACCTCGCTGCCGTCGTAGAAAGACCGCGCGATGTCCGTGTATTCATTCACGACAATCGCCCTGTCCAGCCGCGGGTTCGCGTAAAACTCCGCAATTCCGGTCGTCAGGAGGGTTTTGAGCAGGACGTCCAGCCGCTTGACCTCGAACTTGTCGTCCAGCGCCGAGCGCAGGATGCCGGCCAAATCGTCCGCGCGGTTCCTGATTTCGTCCGTCAGGCTGGCAAACAGCGCCTTGTCCGCCGCCTCCAACGCCACGACACGCATCGCGCCGGACGCGTCGTCGATGACGGATCCGCCCAAACGCCCGGACGCCGCCCGCGCCAGAATCTTCTCCCACGGCGCGCCGGACAGCGCATGCGCATAGGCGGCCTGAATCGCCAGCAGCCGCGCGTTGATGTATTTCAGTTTCGATGCGTCGCCCGTCATTTGCGCCCCAGCAGTTTCGTGATGAAAGCCTTGAAATCGTCCGGCTTCGTGAAGTTCTTGTAGACCGAGGCATACCGGACGTAGGCGACCTTGTCCATCGCGAACAGGGAATCCATCACCAGCTTGCCGATTTCGGCGCTCTGCACCTCGTGGTCGCCGCGCATTTCCAGTTTGCGGACGATGGACGAAACCAGCTGGTCGATTTTTTCCTGCGGGATGTCGCGCTTGCGCAGCGCCAGCAGGATGGATTTCGTCAGTTTCGCGCGCTCGAACGGCACGCGGTCGCCGCTTTTCTTCACGACGATGAAATCCCGCGACTGCACGTATTCGATCGTGTTGAAGCGCGTCTGGCATTTCCGGCAGCAGCGCCGGCGCCGGATGCTCGTCCCGTCGTCGCCGACGCGCGAGTCCTTCACCTGGGTGTCCGCATGTCCGCAATAAGGGCATTTCATCGCGATTTTTCTCCGTAAATCGGGAACCGGTCGCACAGCGCGCGCACGGTTTCCTTGACGCGCTCGACGACCTCATACTGCCGGATGTCGTCCCCGGACAGGCTGTCCAAAACATCCGCGATCAGCGCGCCGATGGCCGCGAACTCCGCCTCCGCGAACCCCCGGGTCGTGCCGGCGGGCGTCCCGACGCGCAGGCCGGAGGTGACGCCGGGCTTCTGCGGGTCGTTCGGGACGGCGTTCTTGTTGCAGATTAGGTGCGCCTTCGCCAAAGCGTCGCACGCCGCAGCGCCCGTCAGGTTCCGCGAACGCAGATCCAGCAGCAGCAGGTGCGTGTCCGTCCCGCCGGACACCAAATCGACGGAGCGGCTTTTCAGCACGTCCCCCAGCGCACGCGTATTCTTGACAATCTGCGCCGCGTATGCCTTGAAGTCGGGGCGCAGCGCCTCGCCCAGCGCGACCGCTTTCGCGGCGATGACATGCATCAGCGGCCCGCCCTGTATCCCCGGGAAAATCGCCGAGTTCACCTTTTTGGCAATCTCGGGATTGTTCGTCAGGATCATGCCGCCGCGCGGCCCGCGCAGCGTCTTGTGCGTCGTCGTCGTCACGACGTCCGCGAACGGAACCGGGCTGGGGCAGACGCCGCCGGCGACCAGGCCGGCAAAATGCGCCATATCCACCATGAAGCAGGCGCCGACCTTGTCGGCAATCGCGCGGAAACGCTCGAAATCGATGTGCCGCGGATAGGCCGACCCGCCGGCGATGATGATCTTCGGCTTGTGTTCCAGCGCATCCGCTCGACGGCGTCGTAGTCGATCAGGCCGGTTTGGGCGTCGACGCCGTAGCTGACGCTATGATACAGCTTGCCGGACGACGAAACGCGGCACCCGTGCGTCAAATGCCCGCCGGCGTCCAGGCTCATGCCCATCAGGGTGTCGCCGGGCTGCAGCAAGGCCAGATACACGGCGGCGTTGGCCTGGCTGCCCGAATGCGGCTGAACGTTGGCGAATTCGGCGCCGAACAGCTGTTTGGCGCGCTCGATCGCCAGCGTTTCCACTTCGTCCACCCACTCGCACCCGTGGTAGTAGCGGTGCCCCGGATACCCCTCGGCGTATTTGTTGGTCAGCACGGAGCCCGCCGCTTCCAAAACGGCGCGCGACACGATGTTTTCCGAGGCGATGAGTTCGATATGCGACCGCTGCCGCGCGAGCTCTCCGTCGATAATCCGGCCGACATCGACATCCGATTGGGACAGGCGGTCTTCGAAAAAAGC
Organism: Alphaproteobacteria bacterium; assembly: GCA_028696805.1. Lineage (GTDB taxonomy): Bacteria > Pseudomonadota > Alphaproteobacteria > CAAHEQ01 > UBA3637 > JAQVGI01. The sequence goes on along the minus strand of JAQVGI010000012.1, from coordinate 22,039 downwards.
GTTATTTGACATTTGGCATTTCTCCTAATTTCCGGACGCGGGCGTCGTGGCGGCCGCCCTCGAACTCCGTTTTCATAAACGCATCGACGCACGCCACCGCCGTCGGCGCATCCATCGCGCGCTCGCCCAGAACCAGCACGTTCGCGTCGTTGTGGCTGCGCGCCCGCACGGCCAGGTCCGGGGTATAAACCAGCGCGCCGCGGATGAACGGATACCTGTTGACCGCGATGCTCATGCCGATGCCGCTGCCGCAGATGAGGATGCCGCGCCAGACTTCGTGGTTGTGGACGCCCTTGGCCACCAGATACGCGTAGTCCGGATAGCTGACCGGAACGCCGGATTTGAAAGTGCCGTAGTCGATCACATCGTATCCGGTGTCTTTCAGGTAATTCGCGATGATTTCCTTGAAATGGCACCCCGCGTGGTCGGAGGCGATACCGATTCTTTTCGCTTGCATCTTTATCCCCTTTGCGGTATAAGAATGACAGACTCTTTCCACACTATACCCAAATCATGTCCGAAACACAAGATATTTTATTGCGAATTTTCCTAAAAAAAATCAAGCCCGGCCGGCCGCTGATCGGGATAGACTACGGCTCCGTCCGCATCGGCGTGGCCGTGTCCGACGCCGCGCAGGCGGTGGCGGCGCCGTTCAAAACCATCGCCCGGATTTCCGAGCTGGACGACATCGTCGGCAGCCGGAACGCCGGCGGCTTCGTCATCGGCCTGCCGCTGCAGACGGACGGCGCCGAGGGGGAAACCGCCCGCGCGGCGCGCCTGTTCGGCGACCGGATCGCGGAAAAGTTCGGCCTGCCGGTTTACTGGGCGGACGAGCGGCATTCATCCGTTCAGACGGACGAAGCCCTGAAAGCAAGCCACATGCGCGCGGACAAGCGCAGGAAAGTCCTGGACCCCCATGTTGCCGCGCGGCTGCTGCAACGCGTATTGGATTTGAAAAACACGCCTACTTCTTCCGGGCGGCCGGCACGTTGACGGGCACCGCGATGTTCGGGACGAGGGCGACCGGCTGCTTCTTCTCCCAGAAATACCAATACACCCGCTGGGACAGCGCGGCCGGCGAAATCGTCCGGTAGAACGACGACAGGAACGACGAGATGACGATTTTCTCGCAGACCTCGCCCTCCTCGCGCACGCGCCGCAGCAGCGTCAGGCACAAAAAGCCCAGAACGCTCGAAAAGAAAAAGAAGAAATCCCAGTGCTTCATGCCGAACACGTAGAAAGACGCATTCGTCAGCGTCGTGTGCCAGTTGAACGTGAAGAAAAGCTCCTTGCCGACGAAAAAGTCCGCGAACAGGCCGCCCAGAATCGGCGCAGTGCCCGCCATGACGGCCGTCACGATGCCGTTGACGGACAGGTAGACGGACGCGCGCCCCTGGGGGGCCAGCTTCAGCGCGATGTTGCTGGACGCCAGCGTCACGCCGGACTGGGCGAGGCCGACCAGGATGTAAATCAGGAACAGCAGCGGCACCGTCAGCGGATGCGGATCGGGATAGTCCGTGAATAAAAAGAGGAAAATACTCAACACATACAGCGGCACCGTCACGGACAGGACGGACTTGTTGCTGAACTTGTCCGAAATCGCCCCCCAGATCCGCATGACCAGAATGCTGGTGATCTGGGTGAAGGATGTCAGGATCAGCACCAGGCCCAGGTTCAGTTTCAGCTGCTCCAAAATATAAACGGTGAAGAACGGAACGGCCAGGTTGATGGAAAAGTTCAGGCACCCCAGGAAAACGATCAGGCGCAGGAAATTGCCGTCCGAAAAGACCATCCGGAACCGCTGCATGAATGTTTCGTTTTCAGGCGCGGCCGCCATTTTCGGCTCGTCTATCCGGCCGACGACCCAAAAGCCGTAGACGACGAGGCAAATCGCCGCCGTAATCAGCACGATATAGAAATAACTGGTCGGAATCGGCAGCCATTCCAGCCCGGAGGCGACCAGCAGGCTGACGCCCAGCGCCGCGACGACCATATACATGTAGCGGTTGCCGAAGAACACTCCCAGAATGGATTGCGGCACCAGATCCCGCATCCACGAGTTCCAGCTGCTGGTCGCGAAGCCGGCCCCGAAATAGCGCAGCGTGTAAAAGAAAGCCAGCCAGTAGGACGCCCCCTGCACCTTCGGAAACAGCAGCAGGAAGGCGACCCCGACCAGTGCGAGGCGCGCCGGCGACGACACGAACAGCACCACCCATTTGCGGCGGCGGAACCTCTCCACCACATACATGCCCGGAAACTGCGCCAGATGGCACAGGAACGGCAGCGCCAGCAGATACCCGAGCAGCGCGTTCGAAACGCCGATCGCCAGCGAAACCGCGATCATCACCGGACCGCCGGTCAAGCTTTCGATCAGCTGGGCGATGACGCCGTCCTGCGTCACATACGGCAACGATTTCTTGACGTCTTGCTCTGATAAGACGCGGGGAGCAGACTGCTTGATCACATGACGGAACATGCCTATCCAAAATACGGGTGAATCTTATTCCTCAAACTTATACAGCGTGTCGAAACGCAGAGCGAGGAGCATGTCGCGCACCTGGCCCTTGACGCCGCGGATAATCAAGTCCACATGCCGGGACGCCGCCTCGTCATGCGCGATGGCCAGTAGCCCGCACGCGGCGGAATCCACGAAAGAGCACTCCGCCATGTTGAAGACGATTTTTTTCTCCGCGCCCGATTTGATCAGCGAAATGATTTCGAAAAAAGTGTCGTGGTCGCGGAACGTGAACGTCCCGCACAGGACGATTTCCTTGCCCCCGCCTTTGCCTTTGATGTCCGAAACTTTGTAGTTCATCGATACCTCCCTTGTCATTCGATTGCATTGTGGACTTTTTTTACCGATAGGTCAAGCCCTTTTTTACCAACCGGCTTCTTTTTCCGGAAAATCAGATAGGACGGCGCGCGTCCGGCCGCAAGCCCCTTTTTTTCATACCGCGTCTCCACCCAGCCGGGCGGCGGCGCATGCACGTCCGCATTTTCCGGCTCGAACAATCCGGAGCGCGCCATCTGGTCCAGCGCCCAGCCGGCGTAATCCGCCACGTCCGTCGCGACGATCACCCGCCCCCGCGCCGACAAAAGGCGGTGCAGATCGGCGATGTTCTTCGGGTTCACGAAGCGGCGGCCGGCATGGCGCGCCTTCGGCCACGGGTCGGGATACAGGATGTAGATGCGCTCGAAAGCGCCGTCCGCGCAAAACGGGAACAGCAGCCGGATATCGTCCGGCCAGACGCGCACATTGTCCGCCCGCCCGGCGTCCAGCTGCGCGTGCGCGGCCTGTTTCAGGTGCGACCCGTTCAAATGCGCCAGCAGCGACGCGACGCCGTTCAGGAAAGGCTCCGCGCCGATGAAGCCGATGTCCGGGTGCCGGCGCGACAGCTCCGCCAGATGCTCGCCGCCGCCGAAGCCGATTTCCAGATACACGGCTTTCGGCGCAACACCGAACGCCCGCGTCAGGTCGAGGGCGCCCGCCGGCGGCGCCAAAGCGACGCGCGGCAGCAGCCGCTCCATCAGAACCTGGCGGGAGCCCTTGATGGCCTTCCCCTTCCGGCGGCCGAAAAAGCGATTGGGATTGGGACCTTGCGCGACCATCATTCATCCAATGTCGACGGGGTGCGCCAAATGTCGCGGGCATATTCGGCGACGGTTCGGTCGATGGAAAAGTATCCCGACCGCGCGATGTTCAGGAACGATTTTTTCGCCCACAGCTTCTGGTTTCCGAAGTCGGCCATCACGCGCTCCTGCGCGGCGGTATACGCGTCGAAATCCGCCAGCAGCATATAATAATCCTTGAACATGATGCTTTGGAAAATCGGCGCGAACAATTCCCTGTCCTCCCGCGGCGTCCACAATCCGGAGGTCAGGCTGTCCATCACGCGCTTGATCCGCGCGTCGCCGTTGTAATAATCCCACGGCCTGTGCGACCCGTCGCGGTGGCGCTGCTGCACCTGGTCGGCTGTCAGGCCGAAAATGTAGACATTGTCCTCGCTGACTTCCTTTTGAATCTCGACGTTCGCGCCGTCCAGCGTCCCCAGCGTCAGCGCGCCGTTCATCACGAACTTCATGTTGCTGGTGCCGGAGGCCTCGAACCCGGCCGTCGATATCTGCTCGCTGACATCCGCGCCCGGAAAGACGAACTCGGCGACGGACACCTTGTAGTCGGGAATGAACGCGACCTTGATTTTGCCCTTGACGCGCGGGTCGTTGTTCACCACGTCGGCGATATTGTTGATCAGCTTGATGACCAGCTTGGCCATTTCGTAGCTGGGGGCCGCCTTGCCGCCGAAAATATACGTTTTGGACACGGGGAATAGCACATTGTCCTCTATGATGCTCAAATACTGGTGCATGATGTAAAAAGCGTTCAGCAGCTGGCGCTTGTATTCGTGGATGCGCTTGACCTGGCAGTCGAAAATGGAATCGACATCCGCCTCGACCCCCGTCGTGTCCGCGATCAGGCGCGCCAGGCGCTTTTTGTTTTCCAATTTGATCTGGCGCAGCTCCTTCAAGACGCCGGCGTCCTGGGAAAACGGCTCCAGTCGGCGCAATTCCGACAAATCCGTTATCCACTTGCTGCCGATATACTTCGTGATGAAGGCCGACAGCGACGGGTCGGATGTCAGCAGCCACCGGCGCGGCGTCACGCCGTTCGTCTTGTTGTTGAACTTTTCGGGCCACAGCTCGTAAAAATCGGCCACCAGGTGCCGCGTCAGCAGCTCGGTGTGAATCTGCGCGACGCCGTTGACGGAAAAGCTGCCCGCAATCGCCAGATGCGCCATGCGGACCTGCTTTTCGGCGCCTTCCTCGATAATTGACATCCGCTGTATCCGGCCCATGTCACCCGGGAAGCGGTCGCGCACCTGGCGCATCAGCCAGTCGTTGATCTCGTAGATGATCAGCAGATGCCGCGGCAGGAACTTCTCGAACATCCGCACCGGCCATTTTTCCAGCGCTTCGGGCAGCAATGTGTGGTTCGTATACGCCATCGTCCGGCGCGTGATGCCCCACGCCTTGTCCCAATCCAGCCGGTACACGTCCAGCAGAACGCGCATCAGCTCGACGATCGCCAGCGTCGGGTGCGTGTCGTTCAGGTGGATGACCGCCTTGTCCGGCAGCTGCTCGAAATCGACATCCTGCTCCAAGAACCGGCGGAGGACATCGTTGACCACGCAGGCCGTGAAAAAATACTGCTGCACCAGGCGCAGGTATTTCCCCTGCTCGTTGGCGTCGGACGGATACAGGACCTTCGTGATCGTTTCCGTCCGGATGTTCTGCTGGACGGCCTCCACATATCCGCCGCGGTTGAATGTTTCGATGTCCAGCGTGTTCGTGGACTTCGCCGAAAACAGCCGCAGGTAGTTGATGGTGTCGGCGCCGTAGCCGACGATCGGCATGTCATACGGCACGCCGATGATCTGCGTCGTGTTGATCCAGTGCGGCTCGCGGTGGCCGTCCTTTTCCTCATAGACGACATTGCCGTTCATCTGAATCAGGCATCCCCTGTCCGCGCGCTCGATCTGCCACGGCGACGAGGTTTCCAGCCACGAATCCGCGCGCTCGCGCTGCCACCCGTCCTGAAAATACTGCTTGAAAAGCCCGTATTGGTAATTGATGCCGTAGCCGTAGCCGGCGATGCCCTGCGTCGCGATGGAATCCAGAATGCACGCCGCCAGCCGCCCCAGCCCGCCGTTGCCCAGCGCCGGATCGTATTCGCAGTCCAGCACGTCGCGCAATTTGATCGGGTTGTCCAGCTTGACCTGATCCAGCAGATCCATGATGCCGAAATTGTCCAGATTGTTCGGCAGCAGGCGCCCCAGCAGGTATTCCAGCGACAGGTAATAGACACGCTTGGGATTCTTGTCGCTGTGCCGCGCGGCCGTTTCGAACATGCCGTCCGTGCACAAATCGCGCACCGCCATCGCCAGAGCCATGAAAATATGCTCCTTGTGCGCCTCGCCGACCTGCTTGGACAGCGAATACTTGATGTGCCATTCGATCAGGTATTGCAGCTCCTTCGCGGTCGGTTTCTTGCGCACGGGGATTTTGTGTTTCGCGTCCATCGGAATCCTTTCTGAATGCCTTGTCTATACAAATACAATAATTCCGTCCCGATTGCAAGAGGGGCGCGGATAATAATCCTGTTTTGTCGCAAGCGGGAAAAAACGGCCTACGGGGACGGCGCCGCGGCCGGCTCCGCCGGTTCTTCCGGTGTTTCCATGACGGCCAAGGCGGCATCCGGCAGCTCCCGGAACCCGTCGGGCGCATGCTTCGGCACCGGCAGGGATTTCGCCTTGCCGACCTTCTGCAATTCGGTCAGCGCGTCCCTGTCCCGGCGCACGCTGCGCCATGTCTGGACGTTGGCCTGGTGCTCCCGATATGTGGCGGAAAACGTATGCCCGCCCTTGCCGTCCGCGACGAAATAAACGTCCGACGTGCGTATCGGGTTCAGGACGGCGCGCAAAGACGCGGCGCTCGGGTTGCAAATCGGCCCCTGCGGCAGGCCGTAGATGACATAAGTGTTATACGGGTTGTTCTTGCGCAGGTCGGCATAGGTCAGCTTGCGCTTCAGGTCCGTTTTGCCCTTCGTCAGGCCGTAAATGACCGTCGGGTCGGATTGCAGCCTGATTTTCTGGCGCAGGCGGTTGTAAAAAACGGCGGCGATGCGCGCCCGCTCGGAATCCAGCCCGGTTTCCTTTTCGACGATGGAGGCCAGCGTGACCGCCTGATACGGCGTTTTCAGGATAATTTTCGGGTCGCGCGCCGCCCACGCTTCCGCCAGAATGCGGCTCATGCCGGCCTGCATGCGGTCGATCAGGGACTGGCGCGTGTCGCCATACGAATAATGATACGTGTCCGGCAGCAGCGTCCCCTCGGCCGGGATTGCATCGACGGAGCCCATCAGGCCATACATGCCGTCCATCAAATCAACCACCTGGCGCGATGTGAACCCTTCGGGAACGATGAAGCGGCGCACAACGGTCTGGCCGTTGACCAGGATCATCATGACGATTTTGGCGCTGGCTTTCGGCGGGATGGAATACTCGCCCGCCTTCAGCTTCGCCGCATTGCCGCCCGCCCGCGCGCCCAGCTCGAAGACGGACGAGCTGTGGACGACGCCCTGCTCTTTCAGGTGGCGCGCCAGCTCCCGCAGGCTTTTGCCTTTCGGGATCACGACGTCCGTCCGCTCCGTCAGCGGGCCGTCCGCGACGAATTGCGAATAGGTCGTCAGCACGCTGCCGCCGACGAGGGAAATCAACACGAAGAATATGAAAAAATAAATGAAGACGCTCTGCCGCACGTTATGCCTTTTTGAAAATCAGCGTTCCGTTCGTCCCGCCGAACCCGAACGAATTGGACAAGGCGATGTTGACTTCCTTGGCTTTCGGCTTCATCGGCACCAGGTCGAATCCGGCCGTCTCCTCCTCGGGGTCGGCCAGGTTCGCCGTCGGCGGCAGCATGCCGCGCTGCATCGCCAGCAGCGCGTAAATCGCCTCCACCGCGCCGGCCGCACCCAGCAGGTGCCCCGTCGCGCCCTTGGTCGACGACATCGACACGGAGGTTCCGCCGAAAAGCTCCTTGACGGCGCGGAACTCCACCATGTCCCCCACCGGCGTCGATGTGCCGTGCGCGTTGATGTAGTCGATGTCCTTCGGCTCCAGCCCCGCGCGCTGCAACGCCAGCTTCATCGAGCGCAGCCCGCCGTTGCCGCCCGGCGCCGTGATATGGTACGCATCACCCGTCATCGCATATCCGACGATTTCGCCGTAGATTTTGGCGCCGCGCGCCTGCGCGTGCCCGTATTCCTCCAAAACCAGCATGCCGGCGCCCTCGCCCATCACGAAGCCGTCCCGACCCTTGTCCCACGGGCGCGACGCCACTTCCGGCGTTTCGTTATACGCCGTCGACAGCGCGCGCGCCTGGGCGAATCCGGCGATGCCGACGGCGCACACGGCCGCCTCGGCGCCGCCCGTCACCATCACGTCCGCCTCGCCGTCGCGGATCAGGCGCGCCGCGTCCCCGATCGCGTGCGTGCCGGTCGCGCAGGCCGTCGTCACCGAGCTGTTCGGGCCACAGAAGCCGAACTTTATCGCGACATGTCCGCTGATTAAATTGATAAGGACGGAAGGAATCAGGAAGGGGGACAATTTCCGCTGGCCTTCCTCGTGCACGACGATCGAGGCCGCTTCCAGCCCCACCAGCCCGCCGATGCCCGATCCGATCAGCACGCCGCACCGCTCGCGCTCGGCGTCCGTCGCCGGCACGAATCCGGAATCATGGACGGCATCCACCGCAGCCGCGTAACCATACAGCAAAAACGTGTCGATGTGCCGCTGCTCCTTGGCGGACAGGTAGGCGTCCGGGTTGAACTCCCCGGGATTCGTCCCGTAAGGCACCAATCCGGCGACCTGGGATGTCAGGCCTTCCGCGGCGAAGCGAGTATTTTTCGTGATGGCGGATTTGCCCGTCATCAGCCTTTGCCAGTTCGCCTCGATGCCGTGCCCCAAGGGGGATAAGATGCCCATGCCTGTGATTACAACGCGTCGTGTCATGTGTTTCCTCCGTTAACAACGGGGCCTAGTTTAGCGAAAGTCCGTCAAAAAAACAAGAGAATTTTTTGTGTCAATTTGACGGCGGGCGCCGCCGGGATGCAAAAATACCCCGCTGCGCGCGGCAACGGGGCGTTTTATGCTTCTAAAACAGAAATCAGACCTGCTGCTTGTCGATAAACTCGATCACGTCCTTGACCGTGCGGATTTTCTCGGCGGCGTCATCGGGAATCGAGCAGCCGAACTCTTCCTCGAATGCCATGACCAGCTCGACCGTGTCCAAGCTGTCGGCGCCCAAATCATCGATAAAGCTGGCCGTTTCAACGACCTTGGATTCGTCGACGCCCAAGTGTTCGACGATAATCTTTTTGACGCGTTCTGCAGTATTGCTCATGTTTTTTTATCCTTTTCTGTTTTAGGTTAATAATAAAACGGACATATGATAGCATTATTCGCCCGCCCATGTCAAGTCTTTTTTATATCATCACCATACCGCCGTTGACATGAATGGTCTGGCCGGTGATGTAGGCGGCCTCGTCGCTGGCCAAAAAGACAGCGGCGTTCGCGATGTCCTCGGGCATGCCCAGGCGGCCCATCGGGATTTTTTCCATCAATTTCGCCTTGGCCTCGTCGGGCAGCGCGTCCGTCATCGCGGTCTTGATGAAGCCCGGCGCGATGCAGTTGACCGTGATGTTGCGGCTGGCAAGCTCTTGTCCCAAGCATTTGGACATCGCGATCAGGCCGGCTTTCGACGCAGAGTAGTTCGCCTGGCCGGCATTGCCCATCACGCCGACGACGGAGGCCATGCCGATGATGCGCCCGAACCGGCGCTTCATCATGCCCGGCATCGCCGCGCGCGCCAGCTTGAACCCGGCGGTCAGGTTGATGTCCAGAACCGCCTGCCACTGCTCGTCGGACATCCGCATGGACAGGCCGTCCTTCGTGATGCCGGCATTGTTGACCAGGATGTCGATTTTTTCCATGTCCGCCTCGACGTTCTTCACAAGCTCTTTCAGGCTTTCGGAATCCGTCAGGTTCGCGGAATAAACGGACACGCGCCCCCCCAGCTCCGCCTGGAACGCCTTCAAGGTATCCATATTCATATCGGTCAGCGCCAGCGTGGCGCCCTGTGCGTGCATTTTTTTGGCGATCGCGCGGCCGATGCCGCCCGTCGCGCCCGTAATCAAAGCCGTTTTTCCCGTTAGATCAAACATAAAATCTCCTTTTCCTTGATGAAGTGGTGCGTTTTATAGCACTCTTTTTTTCCAAAAGCAAGCCTGCCCGCAAGATGTCATAAGAATGTCAAAATAGAAAAAGGATTTGACATTGATTTTCAAATATCCCAAGGGCTTCCCCGAAGAGAATAAGGGAGATGGATATCCATACTCTTCTGATAGACAACCTTCCCATGAGCAGAAACAATCTTCCTATGAGCGGAGACAACCTTCTAATAAAACAGGCGTTTTTGATGGCATCGACGATTATTTGAATAAAGTAAAAAAGTAAAATTCGTTTTCACATCGGATGAAAAAAACCTCTCGGGTTTGACGCCGAGAGGCCTTTTTCAGGAGGTAACAGATGATGTTCATGGGTGCAAATAGGATTTGGTTTTTGAAAGGACTGGCAGATACCTACTCTTCCGCAGCTTAAGCTGAAGTACCATTGGCGTGGAAAAGTTTCACGTCCGAGTTCGGGATGGGATCGGGTGGGGCCTCTTCGCTATAACCACCAGACCATTCAAAAACCAAGTGCAACGATCCGTCTTTATGTTTGGCAAAAAAATAAAAGATATTCAACAATCCCGTCGTATTCCATTAGATTAGATATACGCATAGATGAAGACATTGCTGTCTTCGCAGAATTGAGATCAATCAGGCAATTAGTATCAGTAGGCTCAATGTCTCGCAACACTTTCACCCCTGACCTATCGACGTGGTCGTCTACCACCGCCTTAATTGGGATACCTTGTTTTGAGGGAAGCTTCACGCTTAGATGCATTCAGCGTTTATCTCGTCCGTGCATAGCTACCCAACGCTGCTCCTGGCGGAACAATTGGTACACCATAGGCACGTTCACCCCGGTCCTCTCGTACTAAGGGCAACTCCTCTCAAGTATCCAACACCCACGGCAGATAGGGACCAAACTGTCTCACGACGTTCTGAACCCAACTCACGTACCACTTTAATCGGCGAACAGCCGAACCCTTGGGACCTGCTCCAGCCCCAGGATGTGATGAGTCGACATCGAGGTGCCAAACACCCCCGTCGATGTGGACTCTTGGGGGGCATCAGCCTGTTATCCCCGGCGTACCTTTTATCCGTTGAGCGATGGCCCTTCCATATGGAACCACCGGATCACTATGACCGACTTTCGTCTCTGCTCGAATTGTCACTCTCGCAGTCAGGCAAGCTTATGCCATTACACTCTAAAATCTGATTTCCGACCAGATTGAGCTTACCATTGCGCGCCTCCGTTACTCTTTGGGAGGCGACCGCCCCAGTCAAACTACCCACCACGCAGGGTCCCCTTCCTCGTTTCAGAAAAAAGGTTAGATATCACAAACAAAAAGATCAGTATTTCACATTGCGACTCCACAAGGACTAGCGTCCCTGCTTCAAAGTCTACTGACTATTCTACACATTCCATTCATAATACCACTACGAAGTTGTAGTAAAGGTGCACGGGGTCTTTCCGTCTAACCGCGGGTACTGAGCATTTTCACTCAGAGTTCAATTTCACTGAGTCTATGTTGGAGACAGCGGAGAAGTCGTTACGCCATTCGTGCAGGTCGGAACTTACCCGACAAGGAATTTCGCTACCTTAGGACCGTTATAGTTACGGCCGCCGTTTACTGGGGCTTCAATTCAATGCTTGCACATCTCCTCTTAACCTTCCAGCACCGGGCAGGCGTCAGTCCCTATACGTCGATTCTACATCTTCGCAGAGACCTGTGTTTTTGTTAAACAGTCGCTACTCCCTAGTTTGTGACCCTCACCTATGGTTGCCCATAAATGAAGCATGCTTATCCCGAAGTTACGCATGTAATTTGCCTAGTTCCTTCAACATAGTTCTCTCAAGCGCCTTGGTCTACTCGACCTATCCACCTGTGTCGGTTTAGGGTACGGTCTGATGTTGGAGCTATTTCCTGGACCTCCTTCACCGCCTTTCCAATCCATTAAGGAAAAACGATTTACGGAAGCCGTCACTGCCAACTGGCCCTGGAATATTAACCAGGTTTCCATCCACTACGCCTTTCAGCCTCGTGTTAGGTACCGGCTCACCCTGCGCAGATTACCTTTACGCAGGAACCCTTGGATTTTCGGCGACAGGGTTTTCCACCCTGTTTGTCGTTACTCATGTCAGCATTCGCACTTCTGATACCTCCAGGCAACCTCACGGTTACCCTTCGCAGGCCTACAGAACGCTCCGCTACCACTTGGCATTGCTGCCAAGTCCGTAATTTCGGCACGTGATT
>JAQVGI010000012.1:0-5000 GCA_028696805.1 Alphaproteobacteria bacterium | reverse complement strand
GATTGTCGGGGTCGTCTTCCAGCACCTGCGCGTAATAATCCGCCATTTTGGCGAAATCCTGATTCCGCTGGGCCCAGAAACCGGCCAGGAACTGCCCCCAGCGCACATTCTCCGGAATCGCGCGCGTCGTTTTCAACTCAGGCACGGGCTCTTGCGGCGGCGTCCGATAACGCGCCACGCCGGCCGCAATCCCCGCCGCCACGCCGGCGGCCGCCAGCAGGATTAAAAACCACCGGAGGGCTTTGACGAACCTAATCCGCATAAAGAACTTCCTTTTTCATGGAAAATATGGTAGCATATCTCTCATCGAAAATAAAGGCTCTTTTTGGCAAAAATGGGATGGCACATGGATTTGATTCAAAAATTGAGGTGGTGGATAACGGCCGGCGTCGAAGAAAGCATCGGCGACGCGCCGCAGAACAGGATGAAACCGGCGCCCGCTCAGCCGTCCGCCGCGGACAAGGCCAACCCCGTCGTCGTTCAGGCGGAGCAAGCCGCGCGCGCCTGCGCCGACATCGCCGCGCTCAACCGCGCCAAAGAGGAGGCGGACTGCCCGCTGAAAAAAACGAGCGCGCACACCATCGTCGGCCGCGGGAGCGAACATCCGGTCGTGCTGTGCATCGCCGAATCCCCCGGCGCCGCGGACGATAAGGCGGACCGGCTTTTCGCGGGCGAAACGGGCGAGCTGGTCGACAGGATGCTCGCCGCCGTCGGGCTGGATTTGGCGACGAATGCGTATGCGGCCGTTCTGATCCCGTGGCGGCCGCCGGGCAATCGCGCGCCGACGCCTGTGGAAATCGCGACATGCCTGCCTTTCCTGCGCCGTGAAATCGAGCTGTTGAAGCCGCAGTTTCTGCTGCTGTTCGGGAATGCGGTGGTCGAGGCGCTGCTCGGCATCAGGACGCTGCCCAAGGCGCGCGGCATCTGGCACGAATACACGATCGAGGGCGGCACCCTGCCCGCCGTTGCGACGCTGGCGCCGGCGACGTTGAAAACGCCCGCTCAAAAAAAGCTGGCGTGGCAGGATTTGCAGCTGTTGCAGGAAAAATTGCCGAAGTGAATCACTTGCCGTAATCCAGCGGCTCGTCGTGGATATACTCGACCGCCACGCCGGCGGCTTTCAGCATGTCTTCGCCCTCGCCGCCCGCCTGATATCGGTATTCGGCGACGACGCGCTTGATGCCGGCGGCAATCAGCAGCATCGAGCATGTCCGGCACGGGGCCAGCTTGCAGTAAATCGTCGCGCCGTCGATAGACACGCCGCGCTTGGCGGCCTGGCAGATGGCGTTCTGCTCGGCATGTATCGTGCGCATGCAGTGCGTCGTTTCATGCCCGTCCTCGTGCGTCAGCTTTTTCAGCAGGTGCCCCGCCTCGTCGCAGTGCGGCAGCCCCGGCGGAGAGCCGACATAGCCCGAAACGACGATCTGCCTGTCCTTCACGACGACGCACGCCGTCCGGCCGCGGTCGCAGGTCGCGCGCTTGGCCAGCGCGTGCATCACTTCCATAAAATACTCGTCCCACGAAGGGCGCTTGTAAGGTTCAGACATGACGGCTCCTTTCAATCCCGATGATACGGGTGGTTGTCCAAAATCGTTTGCAGCCTGTAAATCTGCTCGGCCAGCACGACGCGCGCCAGCATGTGCGGCATCGTCAGGCGACCGAACGACAGAATTAAATCCGCGCGCTTTTTCAACGCATCCGCATGCCCGTCCGCACCGCCGATGCAAAAGCATACCCGCGCCGCGCCCTGATCCCGCCAGGCGCGGATTTTCGCCGCCAATTCCCGCGAGGACAGCGCCGTCCCCCGCTCGTCCAATACAATGACCTTTGCGTCGTCCGGAATCGCCGCGGACAATAAGGCGCTTTCGGATTCTTTTTGGCGCCCGGGCGGCAAGCCGCGCTTTTCCGCGAACTCCCGGATGTCCAGCCGGCCGCGCAGGCGCCGGACATAATCGCCAATCAGAACCGCTTCCGGCGTTGTTTGGGACAGCTTTCCAATCGCCAGAATCGTATATGTCATGTGCGCTTCACATATTTGTGGGGCAGCAGTTCCGCAATCGGCATAACCGCGTATCCCTGCTTGTTGTCCGCCGGAATAATCACGCGCGCGTCGGGGCCGTAGTCGGCGATATACTCGCGGCACTTGCCGCACGGCGCGATCACATACCCGTTCGCGTCGCGCACGGCGGCGAGCATCTCGATTTCCATGCCGGGCTCGGCCGCGTGCGCCATGCCGATCGCAATGATTTCCGCGCAGGTCGAGATGGACGGCTGATACGTCCCGACGTTCAGCGCCGTATAAACCTTCCCCGATTTCGTCAGCACCGCCGCGGCGACGACCGCGTGGTGCCCGCCGTGCTCGTATCGTTTTTGAATCAGTTTCCTAGCTTTTTGTATCAGCGCGCCCGGCGTCATTTAATCCTCCGTTATTTCCTCGATCAGGGTATCCAGCTTTTCCTTGTCCGCCTCCCGGTATTGGATGACCTCTTCCGGCAGGCTCTTTTTCAGGTTCACGCCGATTTTTTTCATGCGCTCGCCGGCCAGCTTGCCCTGCTCGTATTCCTGCATGTCCTCCTTGATATTTTCGGGGATCAGGCGGTTGAGGCCGGCAACCACCGTCTGGATGTGCGGAATCGTCTTGTTTTCAGATTCCAGCGCGTTCAGCTGGGCGTCGGACAGCAGCATCGACGCGCCGATATACGCGATTCCGATCAGGAAAGCGCCGCGGACGACGCCGAAAAAGAACCCCAGAACCCTGTCCAGCCCGGACAGGGAGCTGCGCCGCAAATGGCCGGCAACATGCGCGTTCATGATCGTCATCGCAATCAGCAGGATAAGGCCGACCAGTCCGGCGCCGGCGATGCCAGCCAATGTCGGGTTGTCGATGAATTTCCCCATCCACGGCTGGACGTAGGAATAGCTGTATAAAGCGCCGAAGCCCGCGAAAATCCACGCCACGATTCCCAGCAGCTCGCGCGCCAGGCCGCGGTAGGACGCGAACACCATCGACATCCCCAGCACAACGATGACCAAAATATCTATTGCTCCCATCGGTTCTCCTTGGTTTGCGGATACTATACGCCTATTCCGGCATCGATTTCAAGTATTTTGTGAAAAAAGCCCCGCGCGGGGGCTTTTTTTAGGGGGCGGCGGCGTGTCAACACAATTTTACTGGAATAAATCCGCCAGGGTCTTGATATGCCCGATTTCGGTCGCCTTGATAGGCGCCTCTTTCGGCTTCGCGGTGCGGCGCGGCGGCATCATCACGCGCGCAAAACCCAGCTTCGCAGCCTCTTTGATGCGCAGGTCGGGCTGAGCCACCGCGCGGATTTCGCCGGACAGGCCGACCTCGCCGAACACGACGACATCCGCCGGCACCGGCTTTTGGAACAGCGCGGACAAAATCGCCGCCGCGACGGCCATATCCGCCGCCGGCTCGCCGATTTTCAATCCCCCCGCGATGTTCAGGAAAATATCCCGGTTGGACAGGACGACGCCGCAGCGCGCCTCCAAAACCGCCAGAATCATGTTCAGCCGGTTGCCGTCCCACCCGACGACAGACCGCCGCCCGGTGCCCGCGCCCGCCGGCGCGACCAACGCCTGAATCTCGACCAGGACGGGGCGCGATCCCTCGACCCCCGCGAAAACGCACGATCCCGACACGTTCCCGCGCCGCTCGGCCAGGAACAAAGCGGACGGGTTCGGCACCTCGGCCAGGCCCTTGTCCGTCATTTCAAACACGCCGATTTCGTCCGTCGCGCCGAACCGGTTCTTCACCGAGCGCAGCAGCCGGAAATGGTGCCCGCGATCGCCCTCGAAATACAAAACGCTGTCCACCATGTGCTCCAAAACGCGCGGGCCGGCCAACGTGCCCTCCTTCGTCACATGCCCGACCAGAAACAGCACGAACCCCATCCGCTTGGCAAGCCGTATCAGCTCATGCCCCGCCGCGCGCACCTGTCCGACGGTGCCGGGCGCGGAATCCAACGTGTCCGCATACAGCGTCTGAATGGAATCGATGACGACGACATCCGGCGCGGGGCCGGCGTCCAGGCTCGCGACGATATCGCGCACGTTGGTCGCGCTGGCCAGCTCGACGGCCGCGTCCGACACGCCCAGCCGCAGCGCGCGCAGCCGCACCTGATCAACCGACTCTTCGCCCGAGATATACACGCACCGGACGGGGCGCCCCTCCCTGTTGACGATTTGGGACAGGCGCGCGACGACTTGCAGCAGGATGGTCGATTTGCCGATGCCCGGGTCGCCGCCGATCAGGATGGCGGACGCCGGCACCAGCCCGCCGCCGCAGACGCGGTCGAACTCGCCGATTTGGGATTTCAGGCGGAAAAGGATTTCCGGCGCGCCTTTCAGCGAGGAAAAATCTATCCGCCGGCCGCCCTTGCCGGCCGTGGCCGTCGGGCTGTCCGCCGCGGGCAGAGCTTCCTCGACGATCGTGTTCCATTCGCCGCACGCGTCGCACTTGCCCGCCCACCGGACATAGGCCGCGCCGCAGGACTGACACACGAAACGCGTCGATTTTTTGGCCATTATTTGACCTCCGTCGCAATCGGCCCCTTGGCGGAGCCTGCGACAAACTGGCGCACATAGGGGTTTTTGGTCCTGTCCAGCTCGCGCACGGAGCCGGCCCAGATAATTTTGCCATTATACAGCATCGCGATGCGGTCCGCGATCTTGCGCGCCGAGGCCATGTCATGCGTGATGGTCAGCGCCGTCACCCCCAGGCTCTTGACCGTCGTTTTGATCAGGTCGTTGATCACATCGGACATGATCGGATCCAGCCCCGTCGTCGGCTCGTCGAAGAAGATGATTTCGGGCTTGTTCGCGATCGCGCGCGCCAGGCCGACCCGCTTTTTCATGCCGCCCGACAAATCCGCCGGATAAATGTCCGCCGCATCGGCGGGAAGCCCGACCCGCGCCAGCGTCGCCACCGCCTTGGCGCGGGCTTTCCGCCGGGGCATTTTCTGCTTCAACGCGACAAA
>JAQVGI010000037.1 GCA_028696805.1 Alphaproteobacteria bacterium | reverse complement strand
ACCTATGCGAAAAAGAACCTGGACGCCGCGGACGCGTTCCCGAAAAAAGCCGAGGAAATCAGCCAGCAGATAGATGACGCCCAAACCTGGCGCGATGCATTCCAGACTGTCATCGATGCGGACTACACGACCTACATGGAGTCCGCGCGGTTCCTGTCCGTTTTGGCGGCGGAAGGCAATCAGAAATCGACCGATATCATCGGCAGCGGCGTTCTGCCGAAAATCCAAGAGGAATAACCCGATGCACAAGGAAAACAACATGCACCAATACTTGAAAAGAACAACGGTCAGCCTGATCGTCACGGGGATATTGATCGGGCCACTGAATGTTCTGGGAGCATCGGAACCTCAAGAGATAAAGGTTCCGGCAACAGCAGAGATATACCACGTGGGAGGTAACACCTACTATTCCGATGGAGAATTTTTTACCAGGACGACCAAGGGAAGCCTTATGTCCCATGACACGGGCAAAACAATTCAAATCAATGAAAATGCGGCTTTTCCAACACTGGATACGGCTCCTCCCGAAATAAATGTTCCGGCGACAACAGAGATAAATTATGTGGCAGGGGATACTTATTATTCCGGCGGAGAGTTTTATACAAAAAACGCTCAAGGCAGCTATACGTCCCACGACACAGGTATACCTATTCAAATAGATAAGAGTGCAACTTTCAAAACACTGGATGTTGCTCCGCCAGAGGTAAATGTTGGAGCGACATCAATACACTCTGTTGGAAACAATACTTATTATTCTACCGATGGCGAATCTTATATCAACAATCTGGACGGAACCTATACTTCTCGAGATACGGGAAAAATAATCCCCTTTAATGAGCAGCCCATGGGGACGAACTCTATATCCGATGTTTCCGGTTCAACAACTGCTCCCATAACGTCTCCCCCAACTACTTCTACCACACCAGTTTCTCCTCTATCGGACTCGCCGAGCGCAGGAATGGGAATTTATGAATCAGAGATTCAATTTCCGAAAACCACCCCCACCACTGCCGCTTCTGATTCAAATTTTGGGCCAAGAGTTTCCTCACCACCAAATACCACAATAATTATTGAAGATACTCCTGTTCTTTTTTCAGAAGGAGGAGATTCTTTTGTCGCCAATGGTAAGTATTATACAAAAGAAGCTCCTGGCGTATTCCGCGATGAGACAGGTAATTTATACACCATGGAAGAAGGTCATCTGATTGATTCAAACGGAAACCCGATAGCCAGAGTTGACGAGAGCGCTATGCAAGATGTTTATCGTTCAGACACTCCTTCTCCGGAGTCTAGCCCTTCCCCCGAAACAGACCCCACAAAAAAAACCAAGACGGGACCGGAAGCGACAAATCAGGTCAAATGCGAAGGCGGCTATATCGGCACGGATGGCAAATGCCATTGTCCCAAAGGGCAAACAGAAAAAGGCGAAAAATGCGTTGAAAACAGCCAGGTGAATTCAGCCTGGGAGAAGGCCTGGAATTGGCTTGGGGAAAATTGGCTGGCGCTGGCCGGCGTCGCTTTGGGTGTGGCCGGCATCCTGTTGGCGCTGCGTAAAAGCAAAGGCAAAAAAGGCAAAGACGGAGCGGATGGAAAAGGGCCGTGCGATTCGCCCGTCACTCCGGAAGACATAAAAGACGGCGGCGATTACGACACCAGCAGCGGATACGGATCCATCGTGCCGTCCACCAGCGGCTACTCCCGCGGCAATTCGGGCGGCGGCAGCAGCGGATCGGGCGCATCGGGCGGCGGCAGCAGCGGCTCGGGAGAAGACGACGACAAAGAGAAAATAGCCGGCGGCTCTTCACCGAGGGCAATGGCCGGCGACGGCGCCATCGCGGCTTACACCTATGCGAAAAAGAACCTGGACGCCGCGGACGCGTTCCCTGCCAAGGCGGAGGCTATCTCCCAGCAGATCGACGATGCCCAGACCTGGCGCGATGCGTTCCAGGCTGTCATCGATGCGGATTACGCCACCTACACCGAATCGGCGCGTTTCCTGGCAGTTTTGGCAAAGGAAGGCGAGCAGAAATCGACGGACATCATCGGCAGCGGCGTTTTACCGAAAATCCAGGAAGTCACACCAGAAGAAGGGGAGGAATAAAACCCGCCCCTACCTGCGGGGGTTGCGGGTCGGTTCGTCCCAGTTGTTCATGAAGCGGTCAAGCGCGCCGTCCGACGCGGCGGGCAGCGTGATATTGAAACGCACCAGCAGATCCCCCCTGCCCGCGACGCCCTTGCCTTTCAGGCGCAGCGTCGTCCCGCCGCCCGTATACGGCGGCACGCGCATCGCGACGGGGCCGAACGGCGTCGGAATCGTGATCTTCGCCCCCAAAACAGCTTCTTTCAACGTCAGCGGTATCGTCGCCAGCACATTGTCGCCGTCGCGCGTGAACAGGGCGCTCTTTTGAATGCCGATCCGGATCAGGGCGTCTCCGCCGCTATCGCCTTGGTTGCGCAGCCGCAGCACGGCGCCGTCGACGACGCCCGCCGGGATTTTCATCTTGACTTTCCGGCCGTTCGCCAGAACGATGGTCGTCTCCCCGCCCGTGATGGACAGATCGAACGGGATTTCGTATTCATACTGGACATCCTGGCCGTAGGACGCCCGGCCGAAAGGGCTCTGCCCGCCGCGCCGCGCGCCGCCCATGCCGCCGAACAGGTCCGCGAAGTCGAATCCGGCGCCGCCGAACATCTGCGCGAACTCCTCGGGGTTGATGTTCCGCGTCCGATACTGCGCGCCGCCCGCCCCCGGATGGAAGCCGCCGAAGCCCTGCCCGCCGCGGTCATACGCGCCGCCGCCGAACGGGGTCGGGTTGCCGTTGTCGTCTATCTCGCCGGCGTCGTAGCGCGCCCGCTTGGCCTTGTCGGACAGGATATCATACGCGCCGGAGACCTTTTTGAACTGCTCGGACGCTTTTTTGTCGGGATTCACGTCAGGATGCAGCTTCCGCGCCATCTTGTGATAGGCTTTTTTAATCTCGGCGTCGCCCGCGCCCTTCGCAATACCCAGTGTGTCGTATAAACTCGCCATGTTCCCCGCCTCATACCATTGTATAGTATATAAGGCATCATTTGAAAAAAATCTATGGCAAAATGAAAAAAAAGTTGCTATGCTGAATTAAATGACCGAAAAATTAACGAAAAACAACCGGCTGATGCGCATCGCGAGCCTTGCCTCGGTGGCGGTCGCGTCGATGCTGATCGCCGCGAAGGCGGCGGCCTACCTCGTCACGGGGTCGATGGCCATCCTGTCCAGCCTGTTCGATTCCATCCAGGACCTGATGACCTCGGTCATCAATGTGTTCGCGATCCGGCGGGCGACGGAGCCGGCGGATCAGAAACACCGCTTCGGCCACGGCAAGGCGCAGGCCATCGGCGGCCTGATCCAAAGCGGCATCATCGCGATGTCCTCGCTGTTCCTGCTGACCACCGCGATCGACCGGTTCATCAACCCGCGGGGGCTGACGCAGGTCGGGTTGGGGCTGGGGATAACGCTGTTCGCGCTGGCTCTGACGACGGGGCTCATCACGTTCCAGGCCTATGTTTTAAGGCGGACGAAATCGCTGTCCATCCGGGCGGACCGCGCGCACTACACCGGCGACATCCTGATGAACACCGGGGTCATCATCTCCATTCTGGCGACATATTATCTGAACTGGCTGTGGATAGACGCGCTGTTCGGCATCTGCGTTTCCGTATACCTGCTGTGCGCCATCTACCGCATCATGGTCGAGGCGCTGGAAGTTCTGATGGATTCCGAAATGCCCAATCCCTTCAGGCGCCGGATAGAGGAAACCGTCCTGTCGTTCAAGGAAGTGTCGGCCATCGAGGATCTGAAAACCCGGTCGTCCGGCGACGCCGTCTTCGTCCAGATGAACGTTCGGATGCCGGGAAGCCTGAGCCTGACGCGCGCGCACCGCATCACCGACGCGATCGAATCCGCGCTGCGCATGCAGTTCCCGGAAGCCGTCGTCATCATCCATCCGGAGCCGCAATGATACTGGAAACCCAGACGGACGTCATCGCCGCCCTCGCCGACCCGAAGACATACGGCGCGTCCAAAGTTCAAATCCGGCAGTCGCACATCGCCATCCTGTTCCTGGCCGGACAAAAAGCCTACAAGCTCAAACGCGCCGTGCTGTATCCGGACGTCGATTTTTCGACGCCCGAGAAGCGGCGGCTGGCGTGCGTTTGGGAAATGAAGCGCAGCGCCGTCTACGCGCCGCAGCTGCGCTTGAAAATCCAATCGGTCCGGCGGCTGGCCGACGGGACGATCGTCATCGGCGGCCGCGCCGGGGTCGAAGTCGACACGCTGCTGGAAATGAAGCGGATACCGGACAGGGAGCTGCTGAACCGCCTGCTGCCCAGCCCGCGGTTCGACCGCTTCGAGGCGATGACGCTGGCCGAAAAAATCGCCCAGTTCCACATGACCGCCAAAGTCTGCAAAAGCCAGTGGGGCGCCGAAACGATTCAAAGAATTATCCTGGAAAACGAATCCGTCCTGTCATGCTTCGGCGATTTGTTCAACAAAACCGCCGTCAATGCGCTGGCCAGGAAAAGCCTGGATGTTTTGAAAGCGCAGGCATCGCTGATCTCATACCGCCAGAAAACGGGGCACGTGCGCAAATGCCACGGCGATCTGCTGCTGTCCAACATCGCCTGGGACGGCAAGGATTTCGCGTTCTTCTCCCCGATTGAATACAACGACACGCTCAGCTGCGTGGACACGCTGTATGACATGGCCGACCTGATGATGGACCTGGAAGCCAAGGGATTGCGACGCCTGACGAATATGCTGTTCAACCACTACATGGCCTATATGAACGACATGAACGGGTTCCCGCTGCTGGCGCTGTATCAATCCATCCGCGCGGCGTCCCGGGCGGCCGTGTGCGCGAAAAAATCGACCTTCATGCGCGGGGCCGAAAAGCGCCAGATGCGCCACAACGCGCGCGTCTACTTCGATCTGGCGCGCCACTTCATGACGCCGTTCAAGCCTATCCTGATCTGCTGCGGCGGCCTGTCGGGCAGCGGCAAATCCCGCATCGCGCGCGAAATCGGCGGGCTGATGAACCCGGCGCCGGGCGCCGTCATCCTGCGCGACGATATCATCAAAAAGCAGATGGTGGGCCTGGCGCCGCACGAGCCGTTCGATGTGCGCCACGACACGCCGGCGTTCGAGGCGGTCGTCTACGAGGCGCTGCGCCAGCAGGCCAAAACCGCCATTGCCAACTATTCGTGCGTGATCATCGACGCCCTGTTCATCAAGCAGGCCGAGCGCGCGGAGACGGAAAAGCTGGCGAAGGACATGGGCGTGCCGTTCGTCGGCATCTGGGCGCACGCGCCGCTGGACATCCGGAACGAGCGGATACACAACCGGAAGCGGAATCCGTCGGATGTGAGCAAGAAGCGGCAGCTGGAACGCCAGCTGAAAGAGCAGATCGGCCCCGTCGCCTGGAAGAAAATATCGACGGACGTCTCGCGGGAGCAGACGCTGCGCCGCGTGGTCAGGCTGTTGAAAAAACAGCTGAAAATCGTCAAGCGCAAGATGGTTCTGAAATGAAAAAGGCGCTGCTCGCTCTGGTTCTCCTGATGCTTTTCTCCGCGCCCGCGCGGGCGCTGAACATCATCCGGGACACGGAGATCGAAACGACGCTGCTGTCCTACATCCGCCCGATTTTCAAGGCGGCCGGCCTGAACCCGGACAGCGCCAAAGTCGTCGTCGTCAACGATAGTGCCATCAATGCCTTCGTCGCCGGCGGCCAGACGATTTTCGTCCACACCGGACTCATCCTGAAAGCGCGGGCGGTGGACGACCTCGTCTTCGTTCTGGCGCATGAAACGGGCCACATCGCCGGCGGGCATGTCACGCGCGGCATCGAGCAGTATAAGACCGCCCAGACGACCGCCCTGATCTCCGCGGTCATGGGCGGATTGCTGGCCGTCGCTTCCGGCAGCCCGGACGCCGGCATCGCCGTGATGATGGGCGGGACGTCGTCGGCCGAGGGGCTGTTCACGGCCTACCGCCAGACCGAGGAAAGCGCCACGGACAGGACGGCCGTCGACATCGTCGGCCGGCTGGGCTATTCGATGGCGGGCTTTACGAACATCATGGACACCCTGGCGCGCCAGGAGCGGCTGAACCAGGGCGCGAACGACGCGTATTTCCGGACGCACCCGATGACCCAGGCGCGCCGGAACGACCTGGCGCGGTTTTTGGCGGAGGTGCGCCCCGAAACGCCGGACGCCGCGTTCGACCTCGTCAAGGCGAAATTGAGCGGCTTCCTGGACAAGCCCGCGCAGACGCTGGCCGCCTACCGCGGAACGACCGCGGCGGACAAGTACGCGCAATCCATCGCGCTCTATCGCTCCCATAAAATCGCCGATAGCTTGAAGATCTTGGACGATTTAATCGCCGCCTATCCCGACAACCCCTACTTCGTCGAATTGAAAGCGCAGTTCCTGTTTGAAACGGGCAGGATACCCGAGGCGGTTTCCATCTACGCCCGCACCGCCGCAATGCGGCCGGACGCGCCGCTCATTGCGCTGACATACGCGCACGCGCTGCTGGAAGCGGGCGGAGAATCCAACGCCCGGACGGCGGCGGACGTCCTGACGCGCGCCGGCATCCGGGAGCCGGATATTCCGCTGTTGTGGAAATTGTTGTCCACGGCTTACTACCGGCTGGGGAAACAGGCGGAATCGCAATATGCGCTGGCCGAATATCACCATTTGAACGGGCAGGACAAAGAGGCCAAACGGGTCGCGAAAAAAGCCATCGAAACGGCCGATAAAAAATCCGCCGTCTACCAAAAATTGCAGGACATCATCGATATGAAATAGGCTTACTGATACCGCAGGGCCTCGATCGGATCCAGCTTCATCGCCTTCACCGCCGGGAACAGGCCGGACACGACGCCGACGACGATCGCGACGGATGCCGAAATCATGACGGACAGCATCGAAATCGGCACGTCCTTGCCGAGGATGACGCCGGCGATCTGCGACAGAACGATGCCCGCCAGCAACCCCGCGGCGCTGCCCAAACATGAAATCAGGACGGATTCGGACAGGAACTGGAACATGATCCACTTGTTCGGCGCGCCCAGCGCCTTGCGCGTGCCGATCTCGCGCGTGCGCTCCGTCACGGACACCAGCATCATGTTCATAATCCCGATGCTGCCGACGACGAGCGAAATCGACGCGATCGCGGACAGCAGGATGGACAGGATCAGCCCGATCTGGCGCGCCTTGTCCACCATTTCGGTCATCAGGCGGATGGTGAAGTCGTTCTCCACGCCGTCTTTTATCCGGTGCCGCGCGCGCAGCTGGTACTCGATGCGCTGCGCGACGGTTTCCATCTTGTCCTCGCTGATCACCTTGACCATCGAAATATCGGCGTATTTCGGGCGCGGCGATCCGCGCAGCCGCTGGCGCAAAGTCGTCGCCGGCATCAGGACGATGTTGTCCTGGTCGTTGCCCATCAGGCCGTCCCCCTTGGCTTTTAACGTGCCGACGATCGTGAACGGGCGGTTGTGCAGGCGGATGATTTTTCCGACCGGGTTTTCAAGCCCGAACAGCTCGTCGATCACGGTCTGGCCCAAAACCACATACGGCCTGCCGGATTTCAAATCCTCGAATGTAAAGGCGGCGCCTTTGTCAATCTCCCAGTTGCCGACGACCAGGTAGTCGGGCGTCGTGCCGATTACGTTCACGTTCCAGTTGTTGGCGCCGTAGACGGCCTGCGTCGTTGCGGAAACAACATAGGAGGCCGTCACCACGTCCGGTATCTCTTTCAGGGAATCGGTGTCGTCGAACGAAATCGTCGGGCGGCTGCGCGCCGTCCGGATGCCGCCGCTGACCGCCTGGCCGGGGACGATGATGATCAGGTTCCCGCCCATCGATTCGAATGTGTCGTTGATCGTGTTTTGAACCGTCTGGCCCGCCGCGACCATCATCACGACCGCCGCCACGCCGATGACGATGCCGAGGCAGGTCAGGAACGAGCGCAGCTTATACGCCGAAATGGAAATCCAGGATTCGCGCAGTATCTGCGACAGGATCATTGCAGCCCCCCGTATGATTTCATCGGGCCGTCGTATTCCACCTGGCCGTCGGTCAGCTTGATCAGGCGCTTCGCGAAGCGCGCCACATCGTTTTCATGCGTGACCAGGACAATTGTTATTCCCTCGGCGTTCAGGTCCGAAAACAGCTTCATGATCTCGTCGGACGTCGCGGTGTCCAGGTTGCCCGTCGGCTCGTCCGCGAAGATAATGGACGGATTGTTGATCAGCGCGCGCGCGATGGCGACCCGCTGCTGCATGCCGCCGGAAATCTGCGTCGGGAGGCGGTCCTCGTTTCCTTTCAGGCCGACCATGTCCAGCATCTTGACGGCGCGCGCATACCGGTCCGCGTGCCCGGCGCCCTGATAGATCAGCGGCAGCGACACATTGTCGGCCAGCGACCGCTTCATCAGCAGGTTGAAGTTTTGAAAGACAAACCCGATTTCGCGGCCGCGCGCGCGCGCCAGCGCGTCGTCCGTTTCATCGGACACGGCCTTGCCCGCCAGCAGATACGCGCCGGATGTCGGCCTGTCCAGGCATCCCAGGATGTTCATCAGCGTCGACTTGCCGGAGCCCGAATGCCCCATGATGGCAACGAATTCGCCCTTGTCAATCTTAAAGGTCAGGTTTTTCAGG
>JAQVGI010000036.1 GCA_028696805.1 Alphaproteobacteria bacterium | reverse complement strand
CTGCTCCAATGTCATGCTCGGCTGCAACAGCTCGTTCAGGCTTTCAAGCGCCAGCATCCGCTGCTCCGCATATTCGGCCAGCGTCGCCATCTGCTCGATGTCCGGCCGCGCGCGCCGGATGGCCTGTATCTCGATGACGCCGTCGCGCCCCTGCCGCATGTAATCGCCGATTTTCTTGCGCAGGTCCGCGATCAGCTCGCCCGTCACGACGTCCATCAGCTCCTTGGCCTTCAAGATGGCCAGCTGCCCCTGCTCGACGATCTGCCGCTCCTCCTCGGGCGTCAGGGTCGGCTTGACATGCAGCCGGTTCATCGTATCCACGGCGTCCTGTACCGTCTGCAGCAGCATGCCGCCGGCGTCGCTGGGGTTTTCGGCAATCATCTGGCGGGCGACTTTCAGCACGTCGTTGGCCATCGGCGCGACCTGCGCGATCGCGGCGCGGATTTCCTCCTGCGTTTTCTGGGCCAGCTGCTCCTTCTCGGCGATGATCTTGGCCTGCTCCGCCACCTTTTCCTGCTCGGCTTTCTTCTGCTCGGCGCGCTTGCGGGCCTCGTCCTCCTCCTGGCCGGCCTTCACCGCCTGCGCGGCGGCCTGGACAAAGTCGGACACCTTCGCTGTCCGGGTCGCGGCGCCCTTGTCGTCGGACGCGATGCCCAGCACCATCGGCGGCAGCTTTTTCCAATCGGACAGGACGATCGGCGCCGTGATGCCGACAGCGGACGTCAGCGTATTGAACATGATCGACACCGGCGCCGCATGGGCGGCCGGCATGTCCAGCGACGCGTTCGGCAGACGCAGCACGCCCTGATCCATCGTCCAGTCGCCCGACAGGCGTGTCACCGGCGTCCGGCCGGATGTGAACGCCTGCTCGATCTGCTTTTCCAGATCGGCCGCGGCGCCCCTGTCCCGGATCGTCTTGCCGACGGCTTCCGCCGCCCGGCCCGCATCCATGCCGACAAGCAGCGCGTCCGATATGTCCGCACGGCCGCCGCCTTTGGCCGTCGATTTCATTTTCTCGAATGTCTCGCCGGCCGCCGTCAAAGATCCCGACAGGCTGAGCGCGCCGCCGCCGAGCATCAGCTCGTCCCACATGAACGCGTCCGGCGCCAGCGCATACGACCGGATATCGCCTTGTATCTGCGCCACCGGCTTGGCCCCCCAGGTCAGAGAGCCCGCCGCGGACACCGACCCCTTGTTCGGAAACACGCCCGAAAACTGCCGCAGCGTCAGGGTTTTGTCCTGAACGGCAAGCTCGCCCTTCGCCGCGTTCACCGCCGACGCGCCGTAGGCGACCTTGTCCGCGGTCAGCTGAACCTTGGCCTGCCAGTTGTCCAGGACGGATAATCCTTTGAGCGGATCCGGCCCGAACAGCGACACCAGACGCTGGACATCCAGCACCGGCGTCGAAACCACCGCGTCCGCCTGGACGACGGCGCCGCGCTGAATCGCGGCATCGCCTTTGAACTGCTGCGCCCCCAGCTTGACATCCGCCTTTTGAATCGCCATCTTGTCCGCGTTGCCCGAAAAGACGCCGGACGCCTTGAACACGCCGTCATAGGCGCCGACCGACGCCGACGCGCCCCCCCACAGCCGCACGAACTCCTGCACATTGGGGTGCGTTATGTCGAACGCGACATCCTTCGCCATGCCGTCGGCATATCCGCCGGCCAGCTTGAAAACGGCGTCGGACACAATGCCGGACACATCGAAGCTCCACGCCGCCGCCGCGCCGGACACCTTGGCGTTCAGCACCGCATTCGGCCGCTTCGCCCACGGCGCCGGCACATCGATCATCAGCTTGTCGAACAGCGCGGACGGCTGCTTCGATTGCAGCGTGCCCGACACGTCCGCCAGTTTGATGTCCGGCGTCCCCAGGCCGGCAATGGTGCCGCCGAGCCGCAGGGTCGTCGTCGCGACATCGCTGACGGACGCCGCACTGATGGCCAGGACGCCCTTGTCCAGCGATCCCTTCGCCTGCCCGCTCGGGATTTGGACGCCGCGGATCGTCACATCTTTCAGGGTTATGTCGAAATCGGACTGGTATTCCGCCCAACGCTTGTCCGAGGTCAGCGCGGCTTTTATCTGCCCGAACGCCTGCTCGGCCGACTGCTTCTGCGCGGGCGCCTTCCACCCGGTGTAGGCGTCCACATTCACCTGGGACAGCGTCGCCTGCACATCCCAGCGGGCCGGGGAAACATGCCGCGTCACGACGCCTTTCAGCTCGCCGGAGCCGATGCGCGCCTGCTGGAATGTCAGGTCCGTTTTCTGCGGCGTCACGACGGCCGTTCCCTTGACCGCGATCGCTTGGTTCGGCGGCACGCCGATGCCAATGTCGGGCGCCAGCTTCAAGACGGCGGCCGCATCCGGGCCGGCGATGTCGTAGGCCAGCGTCAGCCGCGGCGTCTCCTGCGTTTTTTCGGCGGCGCCGGAGAACTTGAACGTCGTGTCCGCGCCGATCTTGCCGCTGACATCCGTCAGCGTCAGCCCGCGGCTGTTCAGCGAAACCTGCGCCCGCACGTCGGCCAGCTTGGTCTGGCGATACAGCACTTCCTGCGCCTCCGCCGTCAGATCCACGGGCCGGGCGCCCCCCTGCGACAGGACGGACCAATCCAGCTTATCCCAGTATCTTTGGAAATCGTCCGCGTTCGCCCGCACCATTTTCAACGCGATCCGCAGCGGCGACGGCCGCCCCTGGACGATGTCCTGCGCGGCCGAGGCGTTGAAGCCGACGGACTTGTCGTCCGCCCGCACCAAAACCAGATCCTTGACCTCCCACCCGGACGCCGACAGGCTGGCCGAAAAACTGCCCACCAGCTTGGCGTCGAGCTGCCCGGGCATGTCTTCCTTGAACAGGCGGGCGATTTCGGCGGGCTTGTCAACCTCGAACGATCCGCCGCCGCTCAGCCACTGGCGCGGCCGGTTGTTGTCCAGCGTGCCGTCGAAATTCAGGACGACGCCCGCCGTCTTGTCGGAGGCTTTGATCGCGAAATCGGTCGCTTCCAGCGGGCGGTAGGCCTTCATCTTCACATCCAGCTCCATCGGATATCCCTGAACCTGCGCACCCCCTTGGAATTGCAGCGGCCCCAGGATCGATTCCAATTTCAAGACGCCCTTGATCGCGTCGATCCGGGATTCGGCGCCGGAGATTTTGTTGACATAATGGACGGAGCCGTCGATGATTTTAATCGATTCGAACTTCAGCCCGAACCCCTCGCCGCCCTTTATCAGGCCGCCGCCGTCCAGCGCCGTGCGCCCTTTCAGGAAAGGCAGGTCGAAATTGGCCTTGTTCGTTTCCAGACGCTCCAGATACAGCGCCGGGTTTTCAAGCTCCACCTGCCGGATGGCGACCGGCATTTGGAACAGGCTCTTCCAGTCGATCTGGACCAGCATCCGCTCCGCGGTCAGCATCTCCGGCCGCGGGCTGTTCGGCTGGTTGGATATCGCGATCTGCTTCAGCTCGAACGTCGGCATCGGCAGCCACCGCATCTGGGCGCCGCCCTTGACCGCCATCTCGCGGCCGGTGGCGTCCCGCACGGACTGCGCGATCTGGCTCTGGAAAGATTCGACGTTCAGCGACCGGACCACCAGGAACACGAACCCGCCGCCGGCCGCCAGAATCAGAACCAACAAAACGAGCAGAACTTTCTTCATCGAAATCCCCCTTCAACGTCCTCCACGGACATTTGTTCCCCCCGTTATAGCACACTTTATTCTGATTTTCAAAGTGTTTTTCATCAAAAAATCATTTCAGGAAAGCCCCCGGGCTCTTCGGCACCGGCAGCAGCTGCCACCGCTCCTCGTCGGGATAGTGCGTCCGGATCATCCGGGACGGCTTGGTCATGAACCACGCGTCGTCCACGGAGCGTCCGCGCCGCGTTTTTTCCGTCCGATGGGCGTTTCGCATCCGGTTTTGGATAGCGCTTTCATGCGCCGTCCTGCCGCGCACATTTTGGAAAACGCGCGCCCGCCCCATCGCCCACGTCGGATCGACGAGCTCCCATTTCCCCTTGATTTTCACGGCGTTCCAAACGTGCCGGTGCTGCTCCTTGTTCCGCGCGGTCACATGATCGCCAGCATACCCCGTGACGACGGCGCCCTCCATGCCGGCCAGCGCGACCATCCGCCGGTACAGATCCGCAATGTCGCCGCACACGCCGACGCGCGTTTCGAACGCGTCGCCGGTGTCGGCCGTCCTGTCCGGGCGCATCGCGGATTTCGAGCGCTTCTCGATCTCGCCGGCCTTGTATTGGTCGTAATCCACATGATGGACGATCCACGCCAGCAGCACGCGCGCCTTCTGCTCGTCGTCCCGATACGACTCGACAAGGTAGGCCACCAGGTTCTCCAAAGTATCCGCGCGCCCGGGGGGCGTCGTCCGCGCCCGCGCGTCCTCCGCGCCGTAGCCGGCGGCCTGCGCCGCGCAGCCGATGAAAACGCACCACAGCAGCATCAGGATCCGCGCCATTCAATCCTCCAATTTGACGCGGATTTTCGCCAGCACGTCCGCGCGCGCATACGGGCCGTCCATTTGTTCCAGAACCCGATCCAGCGCCCGCTCGATTTCCGTCCGCGTCGCGTTTTCATACAGGCGCCGCAGCTCGGCGACAAACGACGCGCGGCTCTCCGGCGTGTCCAGCGCAAAAGCCGCCGGCGGTTCGGCCGCCTGCCCCGCCCTGTCGCGGATGAAGGCCGCCGCGTCCGACAATAAGTCCATTTTATTCTCCTTTTCCTCATAAACTTATCACTTTCTTCTTCACAAAATCAATAAAAAAGCGTATAAGGGGCCGGTGATGTTTCTGAAAGACAAAAATGACCGGTTTTGATTTGGACGATTCCGTTTTGCAGGCGCCGACGGAGCCGCCGTTCCTGAACGGATTGAACCCCGAGCAGCGGACGGCGGTGCTGACGACCGAAGGGCCGGTGCTGGTCCTGTCCGGCGCGGGCACGGGCAAGACGCGCGTTCTGACGACGCGCATCGCCTATATCATCGCCGCCGGGCTGGCGCGCCCGTGGGAGATCCTGGCGACCACCTTCACCAACAAGGCGGCCAAGGCGATGAAAGACCGCCTGATCCAGATGATCGGCGCGGACGGGGAATCCGTCGGGCTGGGCACGTTCCACGGCATCGGCGCGCGCATCCTGCGCAAGCACGCGGCGGAGGCCGGCCTGACCCCCAATTTCGTGATCCTGAACTCGGACGATCAGGAGCGCCTGCTGAAACAGATCATGCAGGAGGTCGGCATCGACACCAAGCAATACGCGCCCAAAATCATGCTGGACATCATCCAGCGCTGGAAAGACCGCGGCCTGATGCCCGATGCGGTGAGCGCGGGGCAGCTGTCCGATTTCTGCGAGGGGCGCGGGCTCGGGTTGTATCAGCTGTATCAAAAGCGCCTCGGCGAGCTGGGCGCCGTCGACTTCGGCGATTTATTGCTGCTGCTTTTGGAGCTGTTCAAGAACAACGCGCCGGTTCTGGCGCATTATCAAAACCAATTCCGGTATATCCTGGTCGACGAGTATCAGGACACCAATGTCGCGCAATACATGCTGCTGCGGCTGCTCGCGCGCGGGCACAACAACCTGTGCTGCGTCGGCGACGACGATCAGTCCATTTATTCCTGGCGCGGCGCCGAGGTGGACAACATCCTGAACTTCGGCAAGGCGTTTCCGGACGCGCTGATCGTCCGGCTGGAACAAAACTACCGCTCCACGGGGCATATCCTGGGCGCGGCGGCGGGGCTGATCGCCCGCAACGCGGGGCGGCTGGGCAAGACGCTGAAAGTCGCGGACACGCGCGACGGCGCCGGCGAGAAGGTCGCCGTGCGCGGCTTTTGGAGCGGCGACCGCGAGGCGCAGAAAATCGTCGAGCTGATCGAGAACCGCCAGCGGCTCGGCACGCCGCTGTCCCATATGGCGATTCTGGTGCGCGCGTCGTTCCAAACGCGGGCGTTCGAAGAAACCCTGATCCGCGCCGGCATGCCTTATAAAATCTTCGGCGGATTCAAGTTCTACGAGCGCGAGGAAATCCGCGACGCGGTCGCATACCTGCGCCTGATCGAAAACAACGCGGACGACCTGGCGTTCCTGCGCATCGTCAACAAGCCGCGCCGCGGCATCGGCGATCAGGCCGTGTCCGCCTTGGTCGCGGCCGGCAAGGAAAAAAGCCGCTGCCTGCTGGATGCGATCGCCGCTGCGGACCTGCGGCCGGCGCCGCGCAAAACGCTGGAAGCATTCGCGGAAAAAATCGCCGGCTGGGCGGAGCTAGCGCGCAAGACGGATCTGGTTTCCCTGGCCAAGCGCGTGCTGGAAGAATCCGGCTATATCGCGATGTGGCGCGACGACAAATCCGCGGACGCGCCGGGGCGGCTGGAAAACATCACCGAGTTTTACAACGTGCTGTCGGATTTCGAAACCTTGCAGGATTTTCTGGAATATGTCGCATTAATCACGGACGCAGACGATGCGCCGGACGGCGACGCGCTGATGATCATGACGCTGCACGCCAGCAAGGGGTTGGAGTTCGAGCATGTCTACCTGCCCGGCTGGGAGGAGGGCCTGTTCCCGCATCAGAAAGCGCTGGACGAATCGGGCGCGGAGGGATTGGAGGAGGAGCGGCGCCTGGCCTACGTGGGAATCACGCGCGCGCAGAAAAGCGGCTTTATCTCATACGCCGGTAACCGGCGCGTCTACGGCCAGTGGCAGAACGCGCTGCCCAGCCGCTTCATCGACGAGCTGCCGGCCGGGCATGTTCAGGCCGACTCGGAAATCAGGGGCGGCGTGCGCGCGGAGCCTTCCTTTTTCACCTGGGGCAAAAGCGGCCGGCCGGATTTTTCCGCGCCGCGTCATGCCGGGGAGCGATCCGCCCGCGTCGGCAAGCGCGTCCATCACGAGCTGTTCGGCGACGGCATCGTCATCCGCGCGGACGGGGACAGGCTGGAAGTCCACTTCGACGCCCACGGCTCCAAAAAAATCCTCGCGCGGTTCCTGACGGAGTTGTAAAGGGCGAGATACCGCCCGATCCTACTGCTTCTCGAAGACATCCTTGCCCAGGCCGCACACCGGGCACACATAGTCGTCGGGCAGCAGCTCGAACGGCTCGCCGCCCTCATACACATATCCGCAGACGGTGCAGACCCATTTTTCCTGTTTCGGCTCTTGTTTTTCTTCCGCCATTTTTTCCTCCCTGGTTTTGATGGTGGCTTGATAATCGGCATAGGTCAGCGCGGGCCCCATGCTCCCCGCAATCGTCCGGACGACATCGCCCAGGAAAACAAAATGGTTCTCCGTTTCGAATACGGACACGACTTTCACAATCAACCCGGCGACGGAGCCCGTCCGGATAGGGACGCCCTGCACCATTTCATGGGGAGTCGCCCCCCATTTGTCCGTGTCGCGCGACGAGCGCATGCCGAACGTCTTAATCACGGCGGCGGGCGTGTCTTTCTCCAAAACGGACAGGGACATCAGCCGCGTTTTATGAACGGCCTGCGCCGTCGCGGAGTTTTTTCCCATCGACGCCATGACCTGGAACGGATGCGCTTCCACCACCATCACGGAATCGACGACGCTGCCCGTCAGGCGCGCGCCGTCGGCCGCTCCGGCCAGATACAGCCCGTGCGTGATTTTGAACAGGACGCCCGTGTCGACCCCTTCCGTCCCCCCCGCTCCGATTTTCGCCAATGCCATGCGATGCCTTTCACCAGATGATTTCCTATTAAATGAACAATTTTGCGCCAAAAGTCAAGTCATTGTTGACAAAAAAGTTTTTTATGTTAAACTGAAAAGTATGGAGGGAAAAAACATGAACAGCATTTCAATCACGCAAAAACCCGAACTCTCGCTGTGGGAAAAGATAAAAACCGCCGCGCCGTGGACGATCGGGACGGGGCTGGTTGTCGGCCTTGCCGCAGGATACGCCGCATGGGTCATCGCGGCGGCCGCGGTTCTGTATTACACCGGATATGCTACATTGCTGGCCGTCACGCAGCCCGTCGCGTATGCGGCGGCGGCTTACATAACGTATAAGGCCGCGAAAACGGCCGGCAAGATCGCCGTCAGCCGCGCGGAAGACAAATTGTCGCAGCAGACGCACCAGAAAACGATGTCGGACATCGACACATACATAGGCAAGAAAATCACGGAGCGCCGCGGCCGCGAAGCCGTCCAGCGCCGCGAAACGGAACGCGACAGAAAGGCGCGCCAGGCGGAATGGACGCGGCAGAACAGC
Source organism: Alphaproteobacteria bacterium (assembly GCA_028696805.1). Lineage (GTDB taxonomy): Bacteria > Pseudomonadota > Alphaproteobacteria > CAAHEQ01 > UBA3637 > JAQVGI01. The sequence goes on along the minus strand of JAQVGI010000036.1, from coordinate 477 downwards.
GACCGCTCCCGCCAGGCAGCGCGCCCGAAACGCACGCGCAAGGGGCCTGTGTTCAAACGCGCCGACAACGACCGCGATATGGCCGCTTAACCGAAAGGCATTCCCCATGACGGAAGAGAAAGACGCAACGCCGGCCGAAACCGCCACAGCGCCGGAAACGCCCCCGAAAAAGGAGCGGCCCGCCGCGCAGACGCGCGCCACGGATCTGATCAAAAAGCTGACGGCCGCCGCGCGCGGCGCCGTTGCGGGCGCCCGGGAAGGGTATGCCGACAGCGCTCAAAAACCCACGTCCGAGGAAGATGGCCGCGCGGCAACGCCGAAGGAAGTCCGCGCCATCGTCCGCGGCGAATTGAAGCGCCAGGGACGCCGCAAACTTGCCCGCGGCGCGGCCATCACGACGGCGGCCGGGCTGCTGGCCGTCGGGCACTGCATGCGGTCGCCGGACAAGCTGGAAGCGCGGGCGAAGGCCGAGGCGGC
>JAQVGI010000035.1 GCA_028696805.1 Alphaproteobacteria bacterium | reverse complement strand
ATCCGCGCCTGTTCGACAAGATGCGCGAGGTCGCCGGCCGGCACAAAATCAAGATGCAGGTCTGCGCCGAAGGCGGCCTGACCGGCACGGATGCGCGCGAATTGCAGGTGTCCCGCGGCGGCGTCATCACCGGATTGGTTTCCATTCCGAACCGGTATATGCACTCGCCGTGCGAGCTGTGCGATTACGCCGATGTCGACGCGTGCATCGGCCTGATCGCCGAAACGATCGCGTCCATCACGCCGGAAACGGATTTCGACATCTTGAAAAAGTAGGCTATTTTTTGCCGGCAGCGGGGCATGTTTCGCCCTCGATCCGCTTGATTTCGTTCATCCAATGGGACGACTTTTCCAAATTGTCCGGAAACGCGCCGTATCCCGATCCGTAAATCGCGGCCAGGCTTTTCATCGCGTTCAGGTGCCCGGCCTGCGCCGCGCGCTCATACAGCGGCACGGCGACATCCAGATTCGGCGCGCCGTAGTAGCCCCGCTCATGCCAGACGCCCAGCGCATAGACCGCGTCGATCAGGCCCCCGTCCGCGGCGCGCTCCATCCAGACCTTGGCTTTGTCGCGGTTTTCGGGAACCTTGTCGCCGACATCATACAGCAGGGCCAGCTGGTATTGCGCCGGCAAAATGCCGTTGCTGGCGGCCAGCAGGAAATACCCCGTCGCCTTCACGCCGTCCCGCGGAACGCCGGCATGCCCGGCGCTATACAGCAGCCCCAGCCGGTAGGCCGACACGGAGACGATTCCGGGAATGCCGCTGCGCATCGCCCGCAGGAACCCCCGCTCCGCCATCACGTATTCGCTGCGCTCCATCGCGCGCATCCCGACGATGAAGCTGTCGTCCGGCGAGCGCCCGTAATCGCGCGCGACGATCCCCATGATCAAAAGCATTGACAAAACCAAAAAGAAGGCGATGATCGTCGACAGCCTGAACCGGCATCTCAACATTTCCATATAATCTCCTTGCATAATCCGGACAAACAAGATAGAATGCTTTACCGATAGTATAATCCTGGATTTTCCGATGTGCAAGACATTTTATTACAAGAGCTACGATTTCGACGCCGCGACGGGAACGCTGTCCCTGGCCTACGCGACGGATACCGGGCTGACCTTCGCCGACCGGGTGGTTTTCCCGGCGCCCGTCCGGCCGACCCCGGGGCTGGACAGGATTTTCTTCCTGACCCATATCGCGCTGGGCATCAGCTATTACAAAGCGTTCCTGCCGCCGGAAATCGAGGTCTGCTCCGGCGCGCTGACGCGGGACGAGGCGGCGTTTTTCGACGATATGTATCTGAAAGGCCTGGGCGAATTCGCCGTCCGGAACAATGTCAATTTGCAGGGAAAAATCAAATTCCCGTTCGGGACGCCGTCCGTCGTCCCCGACAAGACGCCCCTGCGCGGCCGCGCGCTGATACCCGTCGGCGGCGGCAAGGATTCGTGCCTGACGCTGGAAATCGTCAAGGAGCTGGGCATCGACGCGGAAGCCGTTTCCGTCAACACGGCCAAACCGATCGCGGAATGCATCCGGATATCCGGCCTGCCCTCCCGCACCATCGCGCACACGATCGACCCCGCGCTCATCGCCCTGAACGCGGCCGGCAAGGTCTACAACGGGCATGTCCCGGCGACGGCGCTGCTGGCGTTCATCCTGTGGGGCGCGGCGGCGATGTATGACTGCAAATGGGTCGCGATGTCGTGCGAGCAATCCGCGAACATCGGCAACACGCGGCAGGGCGGTCTGGCCGTCAACCACCAATGGAGCAAGTCCTTCGAATTCGAGCGGGCGTTCCACCGGCTGACGCGGATAATCACCCCGGATTTCCGGTATTTTTCATTGCTCCGCCCGCTGACCGAGGCGCATGTCGCCAAATTGTTCGCGGCGAAATGCGCGCGCTATTTTCCATCGGTCGTCAGCTGCAACAAGGCTTTCAGGCGCGACAAAGCCGAGCGCCTGGACACCTGGTGCGGCCGATGCGACAAGTGCCGGTTCGTCTTTCTGATTCTGGCGCCGTTCATTCCGAAAGACACCCTGATCCGGATGCTGGGGGCGAACCCGCTGGGCGACGCCGCGCAAACCGGCGGATACGCCGAGCTGCTGGGGCTGGCCGGCCACAAGCCGTTCGAGTGCGTCGGCGATGTCGGCGAGTGCCGCTGGGCGTTCAACCGCCTGAAATCCGATCCGCTGTGGCGCACGGACGCGGTTGTGGCCGCGCTGAATCCGCCGCCGGCCCCCGAGCCTTTCCGATTATCCGCCGAACATTCAATCCCACGGGAGTTTGCACATGCTTTGGAAATCTTTGAACGATAAGGTCGTCGGCATCTGGGGCATGGGGCGCGAAGGCACCAGCGCCCGGCATGCGATTGAAAAATACGTGCAAAACCCCACCCTTGTGGAAATCACGGAAGACAACCTGCCCGACCTGCTCGCATGCGACATCGTCGTCAAATCGCCGGGCGTGTCGCTGTATCGCCCCGAAATCGCCCAGGCGCGCAAAAAGGGCGTTCGCATCACCTCCGGCACGAACCTGTTTTTCGCCAACAAGAACAAAACGACGAAGGTCATCGCCGTCACGGGGACGAAGGGCAAGAGCACGACCGCCGCCCTGACCGCCCACACGCTGCGCAGCTTCGGCTTCCGGACGGAGCTGGGGGGCAATTTCGGCGTGCCGCTGCTGGATCTGGTCGAGACGGACGTGTCGTTCGTCGTCGCCGAGCTGTCCAGCTACCAGTGCGCCGATTTTTCGGGCGCGCCGGACATCGGCATCCTGGTGAACCTGTATCCCGAGCATTTGCAGTGGCATGGTTCGCACGAGCGCTATTACGCGGACAAGCTGCACATGATCCGCCAGTGCAAGACCGCCGTCGCGAACGGCGCGGACAAACGCATTCCCGACATCAAGGCCGTCCCGTTCAACACGCCCGCGGGCTTCCATGTCGAAAAAGGCATGTTCTGCCAGGCCGGCAAGCCGCTGTTTGCAACGGATACCTTGTCGCTTATCGGCGCGCACAATGCGGAAAACGCCTGCGCCGTTTTGGCGGTCATGCGGCTGCTGGGCCTGAACCTGGAGCGCTGCGCGGGCGCGTTCGCGACATTCAAGGCGCTGCCGCACCGCCTGCAAACCATCGGAACGATCGACGGGCGCGCCTATGTCGACGACAGCATTTCGACGACGCCGGAAACGGCAATCGCCGCGCTGAAAGCGATCGACAAGGGCCAGCACATCACGATCATCGTCGGCGGCCAGGACCGCGGGCAGACCTATGCCGAGCTCAGCCGGTTTCTGGTCAGGCACAAGGACAGGATGCGCGTCGTCGCCCTGCCGGATACGGGCGGGCGCATCAGGAGCCGGGCTCTGAAAATCGTGCGCGCAAAAACGATGGCCGAGGCGGTCGCGGCGGCCCGAAAAATAACGCGCAGGGGCGGGACGATCCTGCTGTCCCCCGCCGCGCCCAGCTACAACCTCTTCCGCAATTTCGAGGAGCGCGGCGAGGCGTTCCGGAAATGCGCCTTCGGCTAGGGTTTTGAAAAACCCCCGGTTTTGCCGGGGGTTTCCATGTCAGTCGTTCTTCGCCAATTTTTCATACAGCGCGAACCGCTCGTCGATCTGGGCCTGCGCTTTTTTCACAAGCTCCCCGTAACGCGCGGCGTCCTGCTGCTTGATGACCTTGAAACGCATTTCCTTGTCCATCAGCTCGGCAATCGGCTTTGTCGGCTTCGAATCCAGCTGGAACGGATTCTTGCCTTCGGCGCGGCGGCGCGGGTCATAGCTATACAGCGGCCACAGCCCCGTTTCCACGGCCAGCTTCTGGTGCTCCAGCCCCTGCGACCCGATCTCGAAGCCATGCGCGATGCAATGGCTGTATGCCAGGACAAGCGACGGGCCGTCGAACGATTCGGCCTCGTTCATCACCTGCAAGGCGTGCATGTCCTTCGCGCCCAGCGCGATGCTCGCCACATACACGCTGGCCGACGACATCGCGATCATGCCCAGATCCTTGCGCGGCGAGCTGGATCCGTCCACGGCGAATTTCGCGGAGGCCCCGATCGGCGTCGCTTTGGATTTCTGGCCGCCGGTGTTGGAATAAACAGCCGTGTCCATCACCAGGATGTTGACGTTCTTGCCGGAATACAGCACATGGTCCAGGCCGCCGTAGCCGATGTCATACGCCCATCCGTCCCCGCCGAAAATCCAGACGGATTTTTTCACGAAGTAATCGGCATGCTCCGCCAGCAGCCTGGCCTTGTCCGATTTGAGGGCGCCGAGCTTTTTCTTCAATTCGTCCACGCGGCGGCGCTGCTCTTCTATGCCGGCCTCGGTAGACTGGTCGGCGGACAAAATCGCATTGACCAGATCGCCGCCGATGTCCGCGGACAATTCCTGCGCCAGCTGCGCGGCGAACGCCGCCCGGGCATCCACGGATGTCCGCATGCCCAGCCCGAATTCGGCGTTGTCTTCAAACAGCGAGTTTGCCCAGGCCGGCCCGCGCCCGACCGCATCCTTCGCATACGGCGTCGTCGGCAGGTTGCCGCCGTAAATGGACGAGCACCCGGTCGCATTGGCGACCAAAAGCCTGTCGCCGAACAGCTGCGTCACCATCTTGATATACGGCGTTTCGCCGCATCCGCCGCACGCGCCCGAAAACTCGAACAGCGGCCGCAGCAGCGATACGGATTTAATCTGCTTCGTCGAAATCGTCTTCCTGTCCATATCCGGCAGCGACAGGAAAAAGTCAAAGTTCTTGATGTCCCTGTCCAGCGTTTCCTCGGCATGGCGCATCATCAGGGCCTTGCGCTCCGGATTGTCGCGCGCCTTGCCCGGGCACACGTGCGCGCACATCGAGCAGCCCGTGCAATCCTCCGGCGCAACCTGGATGACCCATTTGGAGTCCGGGTATTCCTTGCCCTTGTAATCGGCGCAGGCGAAGCCTTCCGGCACCTTGACATCCTTGCCGAACACCTTGGCGCGGATGGCGGCGTGCGGGCAGACGGACACGCACTTGCCGCACTGGATGCACAAAGACGCGTCCCAGTTCGGCACTTCCGTCGCGATGCGGCGCTTTTCGTATTTCGCCGTGTCCGTCGGCCAGGTGCCGTCGGCTGTGAACGCAAAGCTGCTGACCGGCAGCGCGTCGCCCTTGCCCTCGATGATTTTACCCGTCACCTGCCGCAGCAGATCGGGCGCATGCGCCGGCATGCCGGGCTGCATATGGATTTTGGAATCCGCGGCACCGACCTTGATTTCGGCCAGATGCTCCAATGCGGCGTCGATCGCCTTGATGTTCGCGGCGACGACCTCCGGACCTTTTTTCGCGTAGGTTTTTTCGGCGTATTTCTTGATTTTTTCAATTGCCACATCGCGCGCCAGAACGCCGGAAATCGCGAAGAAACAGGTCTGCATGATCGTGTTGATGCGGCGCCCCATGCCCGCTTTTTCGGCGACGGCCACGGCGTCTATCGCATAGACCTTGACGCCCTTGTCGATGATCTGGCGCTGCACCTCGACCGGCAGGCCGCCCCACACCTTGTCCGCCGGCGTCTGGGTGTTCAGCAGGAAAACCGCCCCTTTCGCGGCGTAGCCCAGCAAATCAATCTTATGCAGGAACGGCTCGTGATGGCATGCGACGAACTGCGCGGACGCGATCAGATACGGCGCATGAATCGGGTGCTTCGCAAAGCGCAGGTGCGATGTCGTCATCGCGCCCGATTTTTTGGAGTCATACACGAAGTAAGCCTGCCCGTAAAAGCCCTCGTCACCGATGATTTTAATCGAGTTCTTGTTCGCGCCGACCGTTCCGTCCGCACCCAGGCCGAAGAACAGGCAGCGGCTGACGTCCGCGCTTTCGATGTCGAAGCCCGCGTCGTAGGCCAGAGATGTGTGCGTCAGGTCGTCTTCGATGCCGATGGTGAAGTGGTTCTTGCCGGTATTTTCAAAGACGGCTTTCGCCATCGCCGGCGTAAACTCCTTGGAAGACAGGCCGTAGCGTCCGCCCAGAATCTTGGGCATCGCCGCGATTTTGCCGGCGGCGGCCGCTTCCGCGCAGGCCGACACGACATCCAGATACAGCGGCTCGCCGACCGACCCGGATTCTTTCGTCCTGTCCAGAACGCTGATAGTCTTGACAGATTTCGGCAGAGCCGCGACGAACGCCTCCGACGGGAAAGGCCGATACAGGCGCACGGCCAGAACGCCGTATTTCTTGCCTTTCAACGCTTTGAACGTTTCGGACAGCGTTTCCACGCCCGACCCCATCGCGACGACGACATGCTCGGCATCCGCATCGCCCGTGTATTCCACCAGATGATACGAGCGTCCGGCAACCTGCTCGAACCGGCGCATACAATCGTCCACATGCTTCGGACAGGCGGCGTAATAGGTGTTGGCGGCCTCCCGGATCTGGAAGAAAACATCGGGGTTCTGCGCCGTGCCGCGCAGCAGAGGCTTGTCCGGCGTCAGCGCGTTTTTGGCGATGAAATCCATCGGGATGCCTTCGATCAGGGCTTTCAGCTGATCGTCCGACAGGGCGTCGATCTGGTTGACTTCGTGGCTGGTCCGGAAGCCGTCGAAAAAGTGGATGAACGGAATGCGGGACTTGAACGTCGCCATCTGCGCGATCGCGGCGATGTCCTGGGCTTCCTGGACATTGTTCGACGCGATGAGGGCGAAGCCCGTCTGGCGGCAGCTCATCACATCCGAATGGTCGCCGAAGATGGACAGCGCATGCGCCGCAATCGTCCGCGCGGCGACATGCATCACGAACGGCGTCAGCTCGCCGGCGATTTTATACAGGTTCGGAATCATCAGCAGAAGGCCCTGGCTGGCCGTGTAGGTGGTCGTCAGCGATCCGGCCTGCAACGCGCCGTGCACGGCCCCGATGGCGCCGGCCTCGGATTGCATTTCGACGACTTCCGGTACCTTGCCCCAGATGTTCGGCACGCCCGCCGCGGACCAGGTGTCCGCCCACTCGCCCATCGGCGACGACGGGGTGATCGGGTAAATAATCGAAATCTCGTTCAATTTGTGCGCCACATAGGCCGCGGCCTCGTTGCCGTCCACCATCTTCGTCTTTGATTTTTCTGCCATTTTTTTCTCCTTTTCCGACACGTCAAAATCTATGCGAAGGATATACACCTTTTCCCGCCGAAAGTCCAGTGCTTTCGCAAAATATTTTTCTAATCGGAGGCCAGCGCGTGCGTTTCGATCTGGTTGAAATCGAACATGCCGAACCGCCGCTGCATGCTCAAATGCCGCGCGACGCGGACGGCCTGGTGTATCCGGCCGGATTCAAAGCCGCAGTTGACGACGGACACGACCCGGTTTTTTTCGGTGCCGACGAAAAGCGCCCCCTTTCCGGAGGCGGGATCCCCCCGCACGTCGACGCCTTTGCCCGGACTGACCAGCGCCGTGACATCGCCGAAATGCGGCCGCGGCGACGCCGCGCACAGAACGGTATGCTTTCCCGCGTCGTGCAGCTGCTGCAGGCGCACCATCGCCTCGGTGTCGAACAGGTGGCAGAAAACGACGACCAGGTGGATGTATTTCGCGGACGCCATCGGGAACAGCGGCCAATCCCCCCGCCTTTCCGCCAGGTCGTCCGCCAAAACCCCGATGCCGGCGACGCCGATATCGTCCTGATTGTTCCATATATAGTCCATAATGCTCCTTTCATGAATAAAAAAAACACCCCCGGATGCGGGGGCGGTTCTTGTTTGCGTTCGACGACGACCTACGTCTGCACAACCCAAAACACCGGCCCCGGCGGGGACGTTTTCTTGGTGTTTTTCGTGCAGAGGACGCGCATCATCGTTCGATTCCTTTGGTTGGGAACGATTCCCAATATAAACTATTTTCAGGAAGCTGTCAACTTTTTATTGATATTTTTTTCAAGAGGCGGTATACATATACGCGTATGTTCAAGAAACTGGCGATTTTCCCGTGTCTTTTCCTGACCGCCTGCCAAGGGGCGATGCCGCTGGACCTGCCGGAGGATATTCAGGAAATCGCCGTCGTCCCCAAAAGCAGGGAGCAGCGGACGCTGGCGTTCAAAATCGGCTCCGTCAATTTGGAGCGCGGGCGGCCGTATGTCGCCTACCCTTACTGGCACTGGTCCGTCCCGAATGTCGAGGTCGGCTTTTTCGTCTGCAATCTGGGGTTGAAATACAGGCTCGCCAACTCGACGGCCAAATGGAATGAAGACGAAGATGTCTTCGGCAAATGGGTCGGCGAAATGGGGCCGTATATCGAGCGGCCCATCGCCCGGATGGGATACGATGTCGTCCAGACGCGCGTGTCGGGCTTCGGCGATTACAAGAAAATGGCGCGCGCAGACCTGCTGTTATCCGTCAACATCACGGACATCAAGAGCAACCTGTGCCACGCGTATTCCCCGCTGTTCGGCACATCGATGGGCACCGCCGCGGGCAGCATGTCCGTGACGGCCGAATGGGAAATCTACGACACGATCACCGACCGCATCGTCGCGCGCGCGGCGACCCAGGGACGGGCGCAGGTTGATGACCTGGTCACGGGCGGGGACAAGCTGCTGCTGATGCGCGCCGTCGGGGATGCCGCGGACCGGTTCGCGCGGACGCAGGCGCTTTACAACGCGATGTTCGATGTCCGCACGCCCGAGAAGGTTCGAGAATCGCCCCATCGTCCGATGAGCCTCAACACCGGTTTCCGGATGTTTTCGGCGCACATTTCCCAAAACTATCCCGCCATCCGGCCCGCGATCGTGTCCGTCGGATCGGACGACGCCGACCGCGGAACGGGCTTTTTCATCAACGACGACGGCTATGCGCTGACCAG
>JAQVGI010000011.1 GCA_028696805.1 Alphaproteobacteria bacterium | reverse complement strand
TGGATCGCCTTGCCCTCGATCAGCACCGGCTCGAACGCCTGGATGCCCAGGCGGTGCAGCGTCGGCGCGCGGTTCAGCAGCACCGGATGCTCGCGGATCACCTCGGACAGGATGTCCCACACCTCGGGCCGTTCCTTCTCGACCATTTTCTTGGCGGCCTTGATCGTCGCGGCCATGCCGTATTGCTCCAATTTGGCGTAGATGAACGGCTTGAACAATTCCAGCGCCATCCGCTTCGGCAACCCGCATTGGTGCAGCAGCAGCTCGGGGCCGACGGTGATCACCGAGCGGCCGGAATAATCCACGCGCTTGCCGAGCAGGTTCTGGCGGAAGCGGCCCTGCTTGCCTTTCAGCATGTCCGCCAGCGATTTCAGCGGGCGCTTGTTCGTGCCGGCGACCGCGCGGCCGCGGCGGCCGTTGTCGAACAGCGCGTCGACGGATTCCTGCAGCATCCGCTTTTCGTTGCGGATGATGATTTCGGGCGCGTTCAGCTCGATCAGGCGCTTCAGCCGGTTGTTCCGGTTGATGACGCGGCGGTAGAGGTCGTTCAGGTCGGAGGTCGCGAACCGGCCGCCGTCCAGCGGAACCAGCGGGCGCAGATCCGGCGGAATGACCGGCAGCACGTCCAGCACCATCCATTCAGGCTTCGCGCCGGATTCCAGAAAGGCCTCGACCATCTTCAGTTTCTTGACGATCTTCTTGCGCTTCATGTCCGATTTCGTCTCGATCAGGTCGGCGCGCAGCTTCACCGCCTCCGCCGCCAGGTCCAGATGCGACAGCATTTCCTTGATCGCCTCGGCGCCGATGCCGACGCGGAAGGCGTCCTCGCCGAAATCTTCCAGCGCCTTCTGGTATTGGTCCTCGGTCAGCAGCTCGTTCGGCTGCAGCGACGTCAGGCCCGGCTCCAGAACGATGTATTTCTCGAAATACAGCACCGCCTCCAAATGCTTCAGCATCATGTCCAGCAGCGTGCCGATGCGCGACGGCAGCGATTTCAAAAACCAGATGTGCGTGACCGGCGCGGCCAGGTCGATATGCCCCATCCGCTCGCGGCGGACTTTGGCCAGCGTGACCTCGACGCCGCATTTCTCGCAGGTGATGCCGCGGTATTTCATGCGCTTGTATTTGCCGCACAGGCATTCGTAGTCCTTGACGGGCCCGAAGATCTTGGCGCAGAACAGGCCGTCCTTCTCCGGCTTGAACGTGCGGTAGTTGATGGTTTCGGGGCGCGTCACCTCGCCGAACGACCACGACCGGATCTTTTCCGGAGAGGCGATCGAAATCCGGATGTCGTCGAAGCTCTGCGGTTCGGCGACGGCGCCGAAAGTCGTTATCAAATTATTCATGGTCATTCCCCTTTCTGAACGAAGATTCATTTTGCTCCAGCTCCACATCCAGCCCCAGCGAGCGCATTTCCTTGACCAGCACGTTGAAGGATTCCGGAATGCCGGCCTCGAAGGTGTTGTCGCCGCGGATGATCGTCTCATACGCCTTGATGCGGCCGGACACGTCGTCGGATTTGATCGTCAGCATCTCCTGCAGCGTGTAGGCGGCGCCGTAGGCTTCCAGCGCCCACACTTCCATTTCGCCGAAGCGCTGGCCGCCGAACTGCGCCTTGCCGCCCAGCGGCTGCTGGGTGACCAGGCTGTAAGGCCCGATGGACCGCGCGTGGATCTTCTCGTCGACCAGGTGGTGCAGCTTCAGCATATACATATACCCGATCGTGACGGGGCGCTCGAACGCCTCGCCCGTCAGGCCGTCATACAGCGTGACCTGGCCGCTGGCGGACAGCCCCGCCATTTCCAGCATCTTCTGGATGTCGTCCGGATTGGCGCCGTCGAACACCGGCGTCGCGATCGGCAGACCGCCGCGCAGGTTGTCGGACATCGCCAGCAGCTCCCTGTCGGCCATGTCTTCCAGCTTCCGGTATTCCTTCGCGCCGTAGGCTTTCTTCAGCGCATCCTTCAAATCGTCGGCCTTGGCGGCCTTGGCCTTCACCGCGTCGACGATGCCGCCGATCTGGCGGCCCAGCTCGCGGCACGCGTATCCGAGGTGCGTTTCCAAAATCTGCCCCACGTTCATGCGCGACGGGACGCCCAGCGGGTTCAAGACGATGTCCACCGGCGTGCCGTCCGCGCGGTACGGCATGTCCTCGATCGGCAGAACGCGCGAAACGACGCCCTTGTTCCCGTGGCGGCCGGCCATTTTGTCTCCCGGCTGCAATTTGCGCTTCGTGGCGACATACACCTTGACCTTTTTCAGCTCGCCGGGCAGCATTTCGTCCCCGCGCTGCAATTTCTCGACGCGGTTCTCGAACTTCGCCTGCAATTCCTTCTCGGCGGCGTCCAGCGCGTTCCACAGCTGTTCCAGCTGCTTCATCGCCTTGTCCTTCGCCACATTGATCTTGCGCAGTTCGGCGCCGCCGGCTTCGGCCAGCTTGTCCGCCGTCAGCTCCGTCCCTTTCTTGAAGCCCTCCGCTTTCGTGACGACTTCGCCTTTCAGCACGTCGCGGACGCGGGCGTAGAAGCTCTCCTGGACGATTTTCTTCTCGTCGTTGCGGTCTTTGGCCAGGCGCGAGATTTCATGCTGCTCGATCGACAGCGCGCGCTCGTCCTTCTGAACGCCGCGGCGCGTGAAGACGCGCACGTCGACGATGGTGCCGGAAATGCCCGGCGGCACGCGCAGCGACGAATCGCGCACGTCCGCGGCCTTTTCGCCGAAGATCGTGCGGAGCAGCTTCTCCTCCGGCGTCATGACGGTTTCGCCCTTCGGCGTCACCTTGCCGACCAGGATGTCGCCCGGCTTGACCTCGGCGCCGATGTAGATCACGCCCGTTTCGTCGAGCTGTTTCAGCGCTTCCTCGCCGGCGTTCGGAATGTCGCGCGTGATGTCCTCCTGGCCCAGCTTCGTGTCGCGCGCGACGACCTCGAACTCTTCCAGATGGATGCTCGTGAACAAATCCTCGCGCGCGATGCGTTCGGAAATCAGGATGGAATCCTCGTAGTTGTATCCGTTCCACGGCATGAACGCGACCAGCACGTTGCGCCCCAGCGCCAGCTCGCCGAGCTGCGTGCACGGGCCGTCCGCGATGATCTCGCCTTTCTCCACCTTGTCCCCGGTCCGGACCAGCGGCTGCTGCGTCATGCAGGTGCCCTGGTTCGAGCGCTGGAACTTGGACAACGTGTAGATGTCCACGGCGGAGGTGTCGGCGGACAGATCGGACGTCGCCCGGATCACGATGCGCGACGCGTCCACCTGCTGCACGACGCCGGCGCGGCGGGCCGTCAGGGTCGCCAGCGAATCGCGGGCGACCGCGCCTTCCAACCCGGTGCCGACCAGCGGCGCCTGGTTTTTCAGCAGCGGCACGGCCTGGCGCTGCATGTTCGATCCCATCAGCGCGCGGTTCGCGTCGTCGTTTTCCAGGAACGGAATCAACGCCGCGGCGACCGAAACGACCTGCTTCGGAGACACGTCCATCATGTCCACCTCGGACGCCTTGACCGTCACGACGTCGCCGTCGCGGCGCGCGGTGACGAATTCCTGCGTCAGGCGCCCGCCCTTGTCCAGCTCGGCGTTCGCCTGGGCGATCGTGTGCTTCGCCTCCTCGGCGGCGGACAGGTATGCCACCTCGTCCGTCACCTTGCCGTCGGCCACCCGGCGGTAAGGCGTTTCGATGAAGCCGTATTTGTTGATGCGGGCATACGACGCCATCGAGTTGATCAGGCCGATGTTCTGGCCTTCCGGCGATTCGATCGGGCAGATGCGGCCGTAGTGCGTCGGATGCACGTCGCGGACTTCCATGCCGGCTCGGTCGCGCGTCAGGCCGCCGGGGCCCAGCGCGGACATGCGGCGCTTGTGCGTGATTTCGGCCAGCGGGTTGTTCTGATCCATGAACTGGGCCAGCTGGGACGACGCGAAAAACTCGCGCACGGCCGTCGCCAGCGGCTTGGCGTTGACCAGGTCATACGGCATCACCGCGTCGATTTCGGACGATGTCATTTTCTCGCGGATCGCGCGCTCCATGCGCAGCAGCCCCAGGCGGTACTGGTTTTCCATCAGCTCGCCGACGGACCGCACGCGGCGGTTGCCCAGGTTGTCGATGTCGTCGACCGCGCCGTGGCCGTCCTTGATCTCGACCAGCGTTTTCAGGATTTTCAGGATGTCTTCCTTGCGCAGCACGCGGACGGAATCCGGCACCTGCGCGTTGTCGAATCCCAGGCGCGCGTTCATCTTCACGCGGCCGACCGGCGACAAATCGTAGCGCTCCAGATCGAAGAACATCCCCTGGAACAGCGCGTCCGCCGTCTCGACGACGGGCAGCTCGCCCGGGCGCATGATCTTGTAGATGTCGATCAGGGCCTCCTCGCGCGTCGTGTTCTTGTCGGCGACCAGCGTGTTGCGGACATACGGCCCGACATTGACATAGTCGATGTTCAGGACGCTCAATTCTTTCAGGTTCAGGGAATCGATCTGCTTCAGGTCGTCCTCGGTTATCTCGTTGCCGGCCTCCATCACGACCTCGCCCGTCTCCATGTTCACGATGTCGCCCGCGACGAAGTGCCCCAGGAAATCCGACGCGGCCACGCGGTATTCCTTCAATCCGTTCTTTTTCAGCTGCGCGGCTTTCGCGGCGACCAGCTTCTGCCCCTTCTCCATCGCGACCTTGCCCGTTTCGGCGTCCACCAGGTCGAACGCCAGCTTGACCCCACGCATCAGATCCGGATTGAAGGCCGTTTTCCAATGCTTGCCGTCCTTGGCATAGGTGATCGTCTGATAGAAATAGGCCAGGATTTCTTCCTTGCTCATGCCCGCCGCACGCGCGGCGTCCAGCGTCTTGCCTTTTTGGGTGGCGTCCGCGCGCGCCTGCGCCGTCTCCGCGTTGTCCAGCGCATACAGCAGCGTCGACACCGGCAGCTTCCGGCGGCGGTCGATCCGCACGTGGATCAGGTCCTTCGCGTCGAACTCGAAATCAATCCACGACCCGCGGTAGGGAATGACGCGGGCGGCGAACAGGAACTTGCCGGACGAGTGCTCCTCGCCGTTGTCGTGGTCGAAGAACACGCCGGGCGACCGGTGCATCTGCGACACGACGACGCGCTCCGTCCCGTTGATGATGAACGTGCCCTGCCGGGTCATCAGCGGCAGGTCGCCCATGTAGACGTCCTGCTCCTTGATGTCGCGCATCGACCGGGCGCCCGTCGCAGCGTCCAGATCCCAGACGACCAGCCGCAGCGTCGCGCGCACCGGCGACGCATAGGTCAGGCCGCGCTTCAGGCATTCGTCCACGTCGAATTTCGGCGCGTCCAGCGTGTAGGAGACGAACTCCAAATCGCCACGGCCGGCGAAATCGTGTATCGGGAAAACGGATTTGTAAACGGCTTGAAGCCCGACATCCTGGCGCCGGGAGGCCGGAACGCCGACCTGCAGAAAATCGTTGTAGGAATTGGTTTGGATTTCGATCAGGTTTGGCATTTCCAGAACCGAGTCGATCTTGCCAAAATTTTTACGAACTCGCCGGCGGTTTACTTCGGATTTCATCATGCGTTTTTGCCCCACTAAAAATTAAAGAATTCGGTCCGTTTTAGACGGAAAACGGATAAAACCGCCCCGATTTTTCCGGAATCGGGAAACCGCAGTCCTTTGTGAATTAAGTCGTTATGGCGGAATGACCCAGGGTTTTTATGAAGCCGATGTGTGCGTTTCGGCACATGAGGCGAACATAAAAGCCCTGGACATCCGTCAGAACTACTTAATCTCCACTTTGGCGCCGGCGGCCTCGCAAGCCTTCTTGATCTTCTCGGCTTCTTCCTTGTTGACGCCCTTTTTCAGTTCTTTCGGGGCGCCTTCGACGAGGTCTTTGGCTTCTTTCAGGCCGAGACCCGTGATCGTGCGCACTTCCTTGATCACATTGATCTTGTTCGCGCCGCCTTCGACCAGGATGACATCGAATTCCGTCTTTTCCTCGACAGGCGCTGCGCCGGCGGCGGCAACCGCCACCGGAGCGGCTGCGGACACGCCCCATTTCGTTTCCAGCATTTTGGCCAGCTCGGCGGCCTCCAACACTGACAAAGTGGACAATTCCTCCACGATTTTGTTCAAATCAGCCATTTTATTTCCTTTCTTTTTGTGTAAATGGTTTATTGATTTTTCCTACGCCGCTTTGTCGGCATAGGCTTTGGTCACGCGGGCCAGTTGTCCGGCGGGCGCCTGCAGCAGTCCGATCAGCGTGCCGCGGATGCCGTCCAGCGTCGGCAGGGCGGCGATCATCGCCACCTTCGCCGCGTCGATCCGCGCGCCTTTCATGATGCCGCCGACAACGACGAGCTTGTCGTTGTCTTTCGCCAGCTTGACCACTGCGCGCGCCGCCGCGATTTCATCGGCGGAATACGCAATGTTCGTCGGACCGACGAGCAAATCCGCCAGGGATTCGCACGGCGTTCCGGCCAGAGCCAGCTTGGCCAGCCGATTTTTCGCAACCCGGTAGCTTGCGCCATCCGCCCGCACCGCGCGTCGCAAATCCTTCGTTTCGGACGCCGTCAGGCCCTTGTTCAGGGCGACGACCACCAATCCGGCGGATTTGAAGACGGCGGCCAGGTCGGAAATCACCTGTTGCTTTTCTTCACGTTTCACGTTTTGTCTCCGTTCTCTTCTTTGTTTCCACACGGGCTTCCGATCGCTCGTCCGCCCACCTTGCAACCCGTCGCAGAAACATCGTTTTTCCAAAAAGGAAGACCGATTTTTCCGTCTGTATGGGCGGCATGCTTGCCTTTATCTCCCGACCCGTGCCGGGCACCCATAGTCTCTGACAGGCCTCTTTTCCGGCTCGCGCCGGAAACTCGTTATCCCAAAATGCTCGGAACCGCCACTTTCACCCCAACACCCTGCGTCGTGCTGACGGATACTTGCTTCAAATAGACGCCGGACGCGGACGCCGGCTTCAACGCATTCAGGTTCTTGACGAACGCCCGGATGTTTTCGGCGATTTTATCGGCGGAAAAGCTGGCCTTGCCGATGCCCGCATGCACGACGCCGACGGCGTCGACGCGGAATTGGACCTGGCCGGCCTTCGCCGCCTTGACGGCGCCGGCGACATCCATCGTCACGGTTCCCAGCTTCGGGTTCGGCATCAGGCCCCTCGGCCCCAGCACCTTGCCCAGCCGCCCGACGACGCCCATCATGTCCGGCGTCGCGATCAGCCGCTGAAAGTCGGACTTGCCCGCTTCGATTGCCTTGGCCAGGTCTTCGTCGCCGACGAAATCGGCGCCCGCTTTTTTAGCTTCCTCGGCTTTCGCACCCTTCGCGATGACGGCGACGACCAGCGTCTTGCCGGATCCGGCCGGCAGGGACACCGCCCCGCGCACCATCTGGTCGGACTGCTTCGGGTCGACGCCCAGACGCACGGCGATGTCGATCGTTTCGTCGAATTTGGCCGTCGCGCCCGCCTTGATCAGGGCGATTGCCTCGTCCAGCGCATACACTTTGTTTTTATCGACGCCCTCGTAGGCTTTTTTGATTCTTTTTCCTGTCATGTCTTACTCCACCACTTCGATGCCCATTGAGCGCGCCTGCCCCGCCACCATGGAAGCCGCGGCCTCCAATGTGTGGCAGTTCATGTCCGCCATTTTCGTTTCGCCGATCGCGCGGCATTGCGCCTGCGTGATCTTGCCGGCCTTGTCGCGCCCCGGCGCTTTCGATCCGGATTGCAGCTGGGCCGCTTTCTTGATCATGTAAGACACCGGCGGCAGCTTCGTGACGAACGAAAACGTCCGGTCCGCGTATGCCGTGATAATAACAGGAATCGGCGATCCGGGCTCTTCCTTCTGCGTTTTCGCGTTGAAAGCCTTGCAGAACTCCATGATGTTCAAGCCGCGCTGACCCAGCGCCGGACCGACCGGCGGGGACGGATTGGCTTTGCCCGCCTCGATTTGCAGGCGGATATATCCGATGATTTTCTTTGCCATTTTATACCTTTTTTCTGTTGCCCGTCCTTCCCAGTGCGGAAAGGCCGGTCCTTCAATCCGGTTTCGGTTCGTAGTCCGATGGTGGCTCCATCTGCTACAAGGCCGAATAAGGCGGATTGCTTACCTTACCCGACCATTCGGACAATCAGGCCCGCACGCGCCCGTCGTCCAATTTCAAAAGCATCTGCTCGAACGGCGAGCCACGATGCCAGCGGGCTATCTTTTCCACGATGCACGCTATATACAAGTGCTTGTTCGGGCTGGCGGCATGGACATGGATGCCGGACAAGTCCCGGCCGGTCGGCTCCCTGACCGGCAGTTCGGATACCCTCACCCTTTCTCCCAAAGACAGGCTCAAAAGCGCCTGCTCTTTCGTAAAGTTGACGGACGCGGCGACGCAGCACCTCTCCGTTGGTCCCGCGACGACAAGCAGCGCATACTCGCGATGCTGGCCGAATTCCGAATGCTCGTAAGCGTCGGGATCCTTGAAATCGCCCGCCCACACGACCTGTCCGCGCTCGTTGATGCCCTGATTCATCTAGACCTTCTTCACCTGCGCGTAATTCAAATCAACGGGCGTCGCGCGCCCGAAGATGGACACCAGGACTTTCAGCCGCTCCTTGTCCTCATCCACTTCCTCGACGGAGCCGACGAAAGACGCGAACGGGCCGTCCGTCACGCGCACCTGCTCGCCGACCGAATAGACGACGCCGGATTTGACCGCGGAAACGCCCTCGGTGTTCTGGACGATGATGCGGGCCGCCTCGGCCTCGGTCATCGGCACGGGCTTTTTCCCGCCCAGGAAACCGGTCACCTTCGGCGTTTCGTTGACGACATACCATGTCTCGTCGTCCATCTCCATCCTGACGAGCACATAACCCGGGAAGAACTTGCGCTCCACCTCGTATTTCGTTCCGTTGCGGACGTTCGTCACCTTTTCGCCGGGCACCAGAATCTCGGCGATTTTATCGGACAGGCCCTTTTTGTCGGCCTGCTCGCGGATAAAATCGGCGACTTTGTGCTCAAAGCCCGAATACACGTGCACCACATACCACTTCAAAGCCATCTTATCCTCCGATGATCCGGCGGATCACCACCGCGAAAATTGTATCGACCACGAACAAAAACCCCGCCAGAATCGCGCACATCACAACCACCGTCAGGGTGCCCTGGACGATCTCCTGCTTGCCGGGCCAGGTGATTTTGGCAATTTCCTGCTTGACTTGGCGGACGAATTGCGCCGGATTGACGGCCATTGAAAACTCCTTGTTCTACACCCGTTCTGATCAAATGGACATTTAGAGAACCGGATATTGCGTTTTATTGAGCCGCCGTGTACGCTGGAGGTACACAAGGCGAAAATAAAACCAATAGGCGGTCTATAAATGACCATTTTTTGGCAGGGGCAGTAGGAATCGAACCCACAACCTTCGGTTTTGGAGACCGATGCTCTACCAATTGAGCTATACCCCTTGTTATCCTTCGCTTTCGCGCAGGCGCGGCTGGACGGATCGGCGCCGGCGTAAAAGTAAGGACGCGCAATTATATCCGCTTTTTTATGGAAAGTCAAGAATCTTTTTAAGGGATTATTAAGTTTTTCCGCAAAAAAAGCACCCCGACCGGAATCGGGGTGCTTTCGGGTGCCTTTTCGGACGCCGCGGTTAAGCCAGAACCTTGGCCACCACGCCGGCGCCGACCGTATGGCCGCCCTCGCGGATCGCGAAGCGCAGGCCTTCGTTCATGGCCACCGGAACGATCAGCGTCACCGTGATCTTCACGTTGTCGCCCGGCATCACCATTTCCACGCCGGCCGGCAGCTCGATCGTGCCGGTCACGTCCGTCGTGCGGAAGTAGAACTGAGGCCGGTAGTTGCTGAAGAACGGCGTATGGCGGCCGCCCTCTTCCTTGCTCAGCACATAGCACTCGGATTCGAACTTCGTGTGCGGCGTGATGGAGCCCGGCGCAGCCACGACCTGGCCGCGTTCGACTTCCTCGCGCTTCGTGCCGCGCAGCAGCACGCCGACATTGTCGCCGGCTTCGCCTTGATCCAGCAGCTTGCGGAACATCTCGATGCCCGTGCAAGTCGTCTTCTGGGTCGGGCGCAGGCCGACGATTTCGATTTCCTCGCCGACTTTGACGATGCCCTGCTCGATGCGGCCCGTGACGACCGTGCCGCGGCCGGAGATGGAGAACACGTCCTCCACCGGCATCAGGAACGGCTTGTCCTTCGGGCGGTTCGGCTGCGGAATGTAGGCGTCCACGGCGTCCATCAAAGCGACGATGGAGTCATGGCCCATTTTCGCATCCCCGCCTTCCAGCGCCAGCTTCGCGGAGCCTTTGACAACCGGAATGTCGTTGCCGGGGAACTGGTAGGAGGACAGCAGGTCCCGCACTTCCATTTCCACCAGGTCCAGCAATTCCGGATCGTCCACCATGTCCATCTTGTTCATGTAGACGACGATCGCCGGCACGCCGACCTGGCGCGCGAGCAGGATGTGTTCGCGCGTCTGCGGCATCGGGCCGTCCGCGGCGGAAACCACCAGGATCGCGCCGTCCATCTGGGCCGCGCCGGTGATCATGTTCTTCACATAGTCGGCGTGTCCCGGGCAGTCGACGTGCGCGTAGTGGCGCTTGGCCGTCTCGTATTCCACGTGGGATGTCGAAATCGTGATGCCGCGGGCGCGTTCTTCCGGAGCCCTGTCGATATTGGCGTAGTCGATGAACTGGGCGCCGCCTTTTTCGGCCAGGACCTTGGTGATGGCGGCCGTCAGGGTCGTCTTACCATGGTCCACGTGCCCGATTGTCCCAATGTTACAATGGGGCTTGTTTCTGTTGAATTTTTCCTTACTCATTTATGTTTTTCCTTTAACTGATCAGATGAAGAATGAGGCTTGCGCCTCGGTTCGTTGGACGCGCATGCGGACAGGACATTGTCCTCCCGTATTTGCATCCGGTTGGGCGTCGCCGTCGAAACCGCCGGTATCCGGGCGTTTTCGGGGCAACTGGAGCGGGTGAAGGGAATCGAACCCTCGTATTCAGCTTGGAAGGCTGCTGCACTGCCATTGTGCTACACCCGCAGACGCCCCGCCGCGCTTATCCGGCGCAGAAGGGTTTGGCCAGTATACATGACTCCGCGCCGGTTGTCAACACTTTTTTAACGAATCGTCAGAACTTGAACTGGGCCTGAATCCCCAGCAAGTTGCCGCGCATGCCCGTGTATTTGAACGCCTCGCCGCCTTCCCGGACGACGGCCGTCCGCCCGATCATGTAGGCGTATCCGGCGTCCAGCTGCCAGCTGTCGCGGATATACGAAAATCCGGCCGACAGCCAGAAACGATCCGTATCCGGAATCCGCAGCGTCCGCTCCGCGTCCCGCTTGGCTGGGCTTTGATCCCACGCGGTGCCGGCGCGGAACGTCCAGCTGTCCGTGTGGTAGTAGTCCAACCCGGCCGCGATCGTCCATGTGTTGCGCCAGTTGTAGACGGAGCTTTTTGCGACGCCGTTTTTGCCGGCGAACATCGGGTTTTCGGATTCCATCACGAACCGCGGGAACGATTCGCTCCACCCCGTCCAGCGCAATGTGCCCGACAGGCCGAACTTTTGGATTTTCTGATACCCGGCCAGCGTGAACGTCTGCGGCAAATCCGGCGAAGACCGGCCCGTGTAAGTGCCGTTATACGCGGCGTAAAGCCCCGGCAATCCCTCCATCTTGTGGTCGCCCTTGACCTGCTGCTTGCTGCCCGAGCGCCACGAAAACCCGACGCGCGTGTCGTCCGTCGGCTGGTATAACACGCCTAGCGATCCGGCGATCGTCCATCCGTCGAGCTCGAAATCGCTCTTGCTGCCCGGAATGGAGCCCGTCTCCGGCTTGATTTCGTTCGTCATGTGCCCGTAGATGTAGCGCGCGATGACGCTGGCGCCGACGGACCAGCGGTCGGTAATGCGGTATGAAACCGCCGGCGCGATGTCGATGATGTCCAGCTTGGACAAGATCGCCGCATCACGGCCGATCCAGTTGGATTTATACCGGGTCGCCAGGCCATACGGCGCATAGACGCCGAGCCCGACATCTACCTTGTCGTTGACCTTGTATTGCGCGAACGCATGCGGCACGGGCACCGTCACGCTCAATTCCCCCGTCCGGGCCGACGACAGGTCCGCGACGCGGGAGCGCAGGTTGACGGGCGTGACGCCGGCCTGGAAGCCGCTTCTTTTCGCCAGGCTCATCCCCGCGGGGTTGAAGGCGATCGCCGAGTAATCGTCGCCGACGACGCCGGCGCCGGCGAACGACCGGCCCAGTCCCGTCGCGGAATAATCGTTCAGCTGATACCCGCCGGCCTGCGCGGCCTGCGCGCCGATTAAAATCGCGGCTACCGCGGCGATGCGGCCGGATATCCGGATCCATTTTCGTTGCATTTTTGTCATGTTTTCCTTTCAGAATGATGTCCCGTTCGAACACGGGTCGAACGCCAGCATACCAAAAGTGTCATAAAAGTGCAACAATTAAAAAATAATTCAGAGGGACAGCTGTTTCACGGCTTCCTGCATGCGCCGGATCAAGGTCGGGCGCGGCCCCGTTTCTCCGCCGTGCGCAATCGGCAGCGACCGGCCGGCGACGACGCGCGGCGCGATCGGAAAGCGCCCGCGGTCGTATTCCTGCCGCAGCGCCTTTTGCCCGGGCAGGATGTCCTGCCGGCGGACGAGGCCGCTTTCCGCAACGGAAAAGCTGGCGCACCACCCCGCCGGGTTGTCCCAGTCCGGCTGGCCGATCGTCAGGCAGTCCGGCCCCGGCTCCATCAATCCGGCGTGATACCGGCAGACCGCCTGCTCCACGCCGCGCGCCAGGACACGCGGGCACCGCTTCGCGAAAGCGTAATCGACGGCGCGGCCCGCGAAGGATGTCAGCGGCAGCCGCCCCTGCACGACGCTGTTGCGCGGGACGAGCGTCAGGAAAGCGTTGTCATGCGCGGCGCGCAGCCGCGACAGCGCGTTCGCCGACGGCTTGATATGCGGCGTCATCAGCACCGCGTAGACCGGCTAGGTCGTAAACAGGCTTCCCGTTTCGTAATCCATCGCCTTTTCGGCCAGCAGCGCGACGCTGCCGCGCCACGATACCGCCGGAATATCCGTCCGCATGTCGAAATGTCCGGGCCGGCACGGCGTCACCACATGCCGGCCGAACAAATCCTTGGACAGGTCCAGGTTCAGGAATGTTTTCTCCGCCTCGGGCGAGCGCTCCTCCGGCAGCCGGACAACCGCATCCACGCGCAACACATATTTCAACAGCGGATGCCACAGGCTTTCCAGCGGCATGTCCCATTCGGGCGGGTAAAAACACGGCGTGGCGTTCAGGTTCAGCTCGGCGTCCTGGAAAGCGCGCGCGATCCGGTAATGCCACGACCGGCGCATGTCCGACTTTTCGGCGACCTGCCGGCAGACGGCCGCCACATCCGGGTCTTCGCCCGGCCGCCGCAGTGCCGGCGCGGCTGATTTCGGGTATGTCATGCGACTCCTTTTTCAACGGAGTCTACCCGATTCGGGCGGGTCTGTCAACATATTTTCCCCTTGACAAAGCGGGCGGAATCATATATACTGGCGCCGTTTTCCGTGGAAGGGTGGCCGAGTGGTTAATGGCAGCAGACTGTAAATCTGCCCTCTTATGAGTACGAAAGTTCGAATCTTTCCCCTTCCACCACTTATCCTCCGCCGTCATTTCGCCCTTGCGGAAAAAGCGTTTTTCGGGTAGACTCTGCCGGAACAAAGGATTCAAACCATGGCGCAGCCCAAGCAGACACTCTTGCTATACGGCCGGCATCCGGTCGCGCTGGCTTTGCAAAACAAACGCCGCGCGATTCTGGAAATCCAGATGGTGAGCGGCGCGCTGGACATTCCCGCATCGGCCGGCGTTCCCGTGCGCATCGTGCCGAAGGCCCAGCTGGACGCGCTGGCCGGGCGCGATGTCCCGCATCAGGGCGTCGTCGCGAAATGCCTGCCGCTGCCGCCGCTGCCGCTGGACGATTGGCTGGCGCAGGCGCGCGCGGACAAAATGCAGGTCGTTCTGCTGGACCAGGTGACGGACCCGCACAACATCGGCGCGATTTTGCGCTCCGCCGTCGCGTTCGGAGCGGCCGCCGTTATCCTGCCGGACGCCAACACGCCCGACGAAACGGGGGCGCTGGCCAAATCCGCGAGCGGCGCGCTGGAGCTGATCCCGCTGATCCGCGTGCCCAACCTGGCCCGCGCGATGGAGCGGCTGAAAAAAGACGGCTTCTGGTGCATCGGGCTGGACGGCGCCGCGCCCGCCGAACTGCCGCGCCAGAAACTGCCCGCCAAATGCGCGTTCGTGATGGGCAGCGAGGGCGAGGGCATGCGCCGGCTGACGCTGGAAAGCTGCGACATGCTGGCCCGCCTGCCGATGGGCGACGCAATCGAGAGCCTGAACGTGTCCAACGCGGCCGCCATCGCCCTCTACGAATGGCGCCGGCAGCACATTTAATTCACGACATCCGCTTCCCGGGGCCTGTCGAAAAACGCCGAGACGGATATCGTCGCATCCCCGACGCCGCTCAATCCCATGATGGAGCCGACCGCGCGCCGGACGCCGCCCGGGCACGGCGTTCCGTCGTTGAAATAAATCGTCCCGCGCCCGCCGGGCTCCGCGACGATGCGGCCGCAGAACGACGACCAGTCCGGTTCGCTCGCCGAATCCAGCTGCCGGTTGCCGGCCATCGCCAGAACGGACAGCCCGGCGGCCGTTTCCACCAACGCAATGCCGCGCAGCCTGTCCATCGCCGTCGCAAACCCGAGAATGCCGCCGACGGACAGCACCCCGGCAATCGCCAGAACGCCCAGCATTTCAACCATCGACCGGCCGGATTCCCGAATGCGCGGCATAACAAACCTCCTTGTGTTCCGGGCGTCAGTTTAGCCGATTTCCGCCGCCGAATCAACCCCCGCCGGCCGCCGGCGCCGACCCCTTGACAGGCGCCCGCGTTTTTGCTATAATGCTTTTCATCTTTTCGGAAGGAGAACGACGATGTCGGCAACCACTTTATCGATTCTGGACTCCCGCGCGTCCCTGACGCTGTATCTGGCGGAAATCAACAAGTTCCCGATGCTGGACGCGAACCAGGAATACATGCTGGCCAAGCGCTTCCAGGAAACGGGCGACACCGCGGCGGCGCACACGCTGACGACCTCGCACCTGCGGCTGGCGGCCAAGGTGGCGCTGTCCTACCGGCATTACGGGCTGGCGCTGGCCGACCTGATTTCCGAGGCCAACATCGGCCTGATGCAGGCGATCAAGAAATTCGATCCGGACAGGGGTTTCCGGCTGGCGACCTATGCGATCTGGTGGATCAAGGCCGCGCTGTCCGAGTTCATCCTGAAATCGTGGTCGCTGGTCAAAATCGGAACCGTCGCGACGCAGAAGCGGCTGTTCTACAACCTGCACAAGATCAAATCGCGGATCGGGCTGTATTCCGAGCACGGGCTGGACGACGCGACGACCCGGCAGATCGCCGACCGGCTGGGCGTGTCCCCGCGCGATGTGTCCGAGATGGAGCAGCGGCTGTCCGGCGATTCGTCGCTGAACACGACGTTGTCCTACGATTCCGACACGAACCGCCAGGACATGCTGGCCGATGCGCTGGACATCGAAAGCCGCGTCGGCGACGCGCAGGAGCTGGCGTTGAAGCGGCGCCTGCTGGACGACGCGCTGGCGTCTTTAAGCGCGCGGGAGCGGGA
The DNA here is from genome assembly GCA_028696805.1 of Alphaproteobacteria bacterium. Taxonomy (GTDB): domain Bacteria; phylum Pseudomonadota; class Alphaproteobacteria; order CAAHEQ01; family UBA3637; genus JAQVGI01. The sequence continues at coordinate 22,603 of JAQVGI010000011.1, read as the reverse complement.
AATCGTGCGCGCGCGGTTCCTGTCGGACGCGCCCGAAACGCTGGAAGACCTGGGGCGCCGGTTCGACATCTCGCGCGAGCGCATCCGCCAGATCGAGGCCAAGGCGTTCGAGAAAATCAAGAAATCCGTCCGCGGCCAGGCGCACAAGCTGGCGATATAGGCTAATTGCCGAGCGGCGAGTTGCGCAGCAGGTAATACAGCACCGCCCCGATGATCGCGGCCAGAACGAGATACTGCTGATGTTTCGCATAAAGCGCCATGGGCCCATCCTAGCACATCTTTTCAAAAAAGACTAGCCTTTGCCCGAAAAAAGTCTTATACTTCCACGCATGAGCGAAAAACTGACGATTTATCCGCCGGCGGATTTCGACGGCCTGCGCGGGGCCGGCCGGCTGGCCGCCGAGGTGCTCGACGCCATCACGCCGTTCGTCCGCGCCGGCGTGTCGACGGGGGAGCTGGACGCGCGCATCGAGCGGTTCATCCGGGACAAGGGCGCGATTCCGGCGTGCATCGGCTACCGCGGGTACAAGCACGCCAGCTGCATCTCCGCGAACCATGTGATCTGCCACGGCATCCCCAGCGACGCGAAGCTGCTGGCGGACGGCGACATCATCAACATCGACGTCACGATCATCCTGGGCGGCTGGTACGGCGACACGTCGCGGATGTATTATGTCGGTCGGCCGGGCCTGCTGGCGCGGCGGCTGGTGGAGACGACCTACCGGGCGATGATGGCGGGGATTCGGGCCTGCCGGCCGGGCGGGACGCTGGGCGACGTCGGCCACGCGATACAATCCGTCGCCGAGGCGGAGCGGTTCTCGGTCGTCACGGATTTCTGCGGGCACGGCATCGGCCGCGTGTTCCACGGCGCGCCGAACGTGCTGCACTACGGCGTTCCGGGCACGGGCGCCGAGCTTGTCCCCGGCCTGGTGTTCACGATCGAGCCGATGATCAACGCCGGCGTGCCGGACGCCGTGATCCTGCCGGACGGCTGGACGGCCGTCACGAAGGACCGCAAGCTGTCCGCGCAGTTCGAGCACATGGTCGGCATCACGTCGTCGGGATGCGAGGTTTTCACGCTGTCGCCCAAGGGCTTCGCCTGCCCCCCGTATCGGGACGACGCATGACCGACACGCCCGATTACGCCGGGCACCGCGCCCGATTGCAGGAGAAATTCAGGCTGTCCGGCGGGGACGCGCTGGCGGAATACGAGTTTTTGGAGCTGATCCTGACGCGCGCGATACCGCGCCGCGACGTCAAGCCGCTGGCGAAGCGGCTGCTGGCGCGGTTCGGCAACCTGGCCGGCGTCCTGACGGCCGCGCCCGAGGAGCTGCTTGACATCTCCGGCGTCGGCGAAGGCGTCGTCTGCCTGTTCCGGATCATCACGCACGCCGGCGCGCGCATCGCCCGGACGGCGCTGCAAAAAGGCCCCGTGCTGTCCGACTGGGTCAAATTGTCGGACTACTGCACGATGACGCTGGCGGCCGAAAAAGTGGAGCGTTTCGTCATCCTGTTCCTGGACGCGCAGCTGCAGCTGATCAAGGCGGAGCCGCAGCAGACGGGAACGATCAACCATGTGCCCGTCTACGCGCGGGAGGTGTTGAAGCGCGCGCTGAACCTGAACGCGACGCATGTCATCCTGGTGCACAACCACCCGTCCGGCAACCCGGAGCCGTCCGCCAACGATTTGAAGGTGACGGACAACCTGGTCCAGGTGCTGGCCGCCGGCGGGATAGAGGTCTGCGACCACCTGATCGTCGGGCGGGGGAACGCGCTCTTCTCGTTCAAAAACAAAGGACTGCTGTAAAGGAGGCTCTCATGGATTTCGCATTGTCATACATTCAGCGCGGCGCAGGCACCGGATTCAAAAGGCTGTTCTGGGGAAGCCTGCTGTTCGCCGTTTTGTGCGGCGCCGGCGTTTATGTCGCCGTGCGCGTCGTCGGCGCGCAGCCGGAGATGGTCCGGCTGATGGAGCAGATGCCGGCGATTCAAATCCGGCAGGGCAAACTGACGGAGCCGGCCCAGCCGCTGACGCTGGCCATTCCCGACACCGGATGGGTCGTCGCTTTCAACGCCGAACCGGAAAACGCCGCGCAAAACGGCCTGTATCTGACATCCGACGCCATCGTGTTCCAGCAGGACGGCGCGCGCGTCCGCCGGCCGCTGCCCGACAAAGACATCCTGATTCCGCCGGAACGGATGCGCGGATACTGGCAAAAGGCGCCGATCGTCGCCGGCGTGTTCGTCGGGGCGCAGGTCTGGATCAATATCCTGGTATTGTATGCGGCGGGGCTGATTCTGCTGACGCTGGTTTTAGCGGCGCTCAACCGCGCGGTGCAAAGGCCGGTCATCGGGCGCGCCGTCGTCGTCGGGACGGCCTGCGTCGTCGCGCTGAACCTGGCGCTGCTGCTGACGGGCGTCGGGCCGCTGTCGCTGCCGATGAGCATCCTCTGCCTGCTGGTCGTCGGGTTGTTCGGCGCGGCGCGCGGGTGATTCGATCAGGCACGCGTCCCCGTATGAGAAAAAGCGATACCGCCGCTCCATCGCGTGCGCATAGGCGCGCTTCATGACATCGACGCCGGCGAAGGCGCACACCAGCATGAACAGCGTCGATTCGGACAGGTGAAAGTTCGTCCACAGCGCGTCCGCGCATTTGAACGCGTATCCGGGCGTGATGAAAATGCGCGTGTCGGCGCCGAAAGGCCGCACATATCCCCTGTCGTCCGCCGCGCTTTCCAACAGCCGCAGCGCCGTCGTCCCGACCGGAATCACGCGCCGGCCCGCGCGCTTGGCCGCGTTGATTTTCCGCGCGGCTTCGGCCGTGATCACGCCGTATTCGGCATGCATGCGATGGTCGTCCGTGTCGTCCGTCTTCACGGGCAGGAACGTCCCGCCGCCGACATGCAACGTGATGAAAACCCTGTCGATGCCTTTTGCATCCAGCCGGCGCAGCAGGTCTTCGGTGAAGTGGAGGCCGGCCGTCGGCGCCGCGACCGCGCCCGCGTTCCGCGCGAAGATCGTCTGATAATCGGCCTTGTCGCTGTCCAGCCCGCCGCGCGGCCGCTTGATATAGGGCGGCAGCGGCATCGTGCCGACGGCGTTCAGGCTTGCCTCCAAATCCGCGCCCGATTGATTGAACCGGACGGCGACTGGCCCCGCGGGCGTTTTGTGCAGCACCTCCGCCGTCAGGCCGCCGTCGAACACAATCACATCTCCCGCATGCAGCCGGCGCGCGTTCTTGACCAGCGCCTCCCAGTCGGACGGATTGATTTGTTTGAACAAGGTCAATTCGACGGCCGCCTGCCCGCGCGTGCCGAACAGCCGCGCCGGAATCACCTTCGTGTCGTTGAACACAAGTAAATCTCCCGCGCGCAGCAGATCCGGCAGGTCGCCCACAACCGCGTCCGCCGCCGTCCCGTCCGGCAAAATATGCAGCAGCCGCGCGGATTCCCGCGGGCAGGCCGGCGCCGCGGCGATCAAATCCGGCGGCAGGTCGAAATGGAAAAGGCTTGTCTTCATCGGGCGGCGCGCATTCAGATGTCGCGCAGCACATACCCGCGCCCCCAGACGGTCTGGATATACTCCTCGCCGCCGGACAGCCTGTCCATCTTGCGCCGCATCTTGCAGACGAACACGTCGATGATTTTGATTTCGGGCTCGTCCATGCCGCCATACAGGTGGTTCAGGAACTGCTCCTTGCTGATCGTCGTGCCTTTTTTCAGGCACAAAAATTCCAGCAGCGCGTATTCCTTGCTGGTCAGGTTCAGCGGCTTGCCGTGCACCGAAACGGTCTTCGTGTTCAGGTTCACCTCCAGCCCGCCCGTCCGGACGACCGAATCCGCATGCCCTTTCGCGCGCCGGACGATCGCCTGTATCCGCGCGACGAGCTCCGTCTTGTCGAACGGCTTGGTCAGGTAGTCGTCGGCGCCGTTGCCGAAGCACTCCACCTTTTTCGTCGGCAGCGTCAGCCCGGACAGCACCAGCACCGGCGTCTGGATGCCGGCGGCGCGTATCTGTTTCAGCACATCGTATCCCGGCATGTCCGGCAGCATCAGATCCAGGATGACCAGATCATAATCGTAAAGTTTGATCAGCTCCATCCCTTCCTCGCCCAAGAAAGAGGAATCGACCGTCATGCCCTCTTTTTTCAGCAGGGCGGCGATCGTCTGGTGCAATGTTTTGTCGTCTTCAACAAGCAGGATGCGCATCGGGTTCTCCTTATGGGCCGGGTCGTCTGGTTTCGTTAATAATATGTTAATTTTTTAGACATTGCAAGCAAAATGATACTTTCTTATTTCTTTTTGCGTCCTTTTATTTTATACTGCGGCGATGAAGCAAATCAACCTTTATACGGACGGCGCATGCGCGGGCAATCCGGGCCCCGGCGGGTGGGCCTGCCTGCTGGATTGCGGCGGCCGGACGAAGACGCTGGCCGGCCCCGACGCGGCCACGACGAACAACCGGATGGAGCTGACGGCCGTCATCCGCGGGCTGCAGGCGCTGAAAGAACCCTGCGCCGTCACGATACACACCGACAGCAGATATGTCCTGGACGGCGCGGCGTCGTATCTGGCCGGCTGGAAAAAGCGCGGCTGGAAAAAAGCGGATAAAAAGCCCGTCGCAAATCTGGAATTGTGGCAGGAGCTGGACGCGCTGCTGTCCCGCCACCGCATCGAATGGATCTGGGTCAAGGGGCACGCGGGGCATCCGCAGAACGAGCTGGTCGATCAGCTGGCCTGCGTTCAGCGGGATTCAGTCGCGTAGCGCCCGTATCCAATCCAGCCGGGACGATCCGGCGGGCAGAACGGCCTCCCGCCCAGGAGTGCGAACGATGTGGAACGGCGCGCGCTGGCCGAATTGCGCGGACAGCCGCCTGCCCTCCGCCGAATCCTGCAACACATGCGCCTGCGCGAAATGCGCCGCCGGTCGGAACAGCCGCGGCAGAACGCAGCTCAAACACAGCCGCGCATCGACGGAAACGATGACGGCTTCGGCGGGGCTTTCGGCGCGATAGACGGCCTGCCGCGCCGCCGCCGCGACCACCATCCACCCGAGCAGCAGCGCCGCCGGCAGGCTGGCCAGCGCGCGCCAGCTCATCGGATTCGCCTTCTGTATTTTTTTGATGCGGCGCGCCAGCGGCCGGGCGTATGTCCGAACGCCCCACAGCGGCAGCAGCAGGCACAGCCCCCAGAACGCCCCGAGAATCAAGCGCTCCCAAAGCGCCGTGTCCGCCGCCGCGACAAACGCCAGATACGGCTTCGGCGCGACGACGAATGCCGCCAGCGCCGCTCCCCAGACGAACCGCGGACGAATCAGCAGCGCCAGTCCGGCCAGCGCAATCGGAATCCATATCCCGGGCAGCAGCTGAATCGGATCGAAAACGCGGGATGTCGCGGCAAATCCGACAATGCCGGCCGCGCACACCGGAATCAAAAATCGGATAGACGCGCGGATTTTGGGCACAAGGTTCTTATCCGCCGCCGACATTAAAATCATCAAAAAATAAGGGCTCATCAGAAGCAATAAAAGCCCGCCGAGCAGCGCGCGCGGAATCGAAACGGGCTGCGACACTATCAGAGGCGATTCGGACACAACGGGCCGGACGTCGAAAATGCCGCGCGTCGTGTAGACATGCAGCGGCTGCGTTTCCATATCGGCCGGCGCAACGGCCAGCGTCGCCAGCATCTGGCGCGGCGTCTGCTGGCGGCTGAGGAGTCGGACGGGCTCATCCCCCAGCCGGATGTCCCGCACGCGCGTTTTCTGCGGAAATGTCAGCAGCAGCTGCACGCCCGATTCCGCCGGCCGCATGCGCGCCCGCACGTCGGCTTTGTCCGCCGGCAGCGGCACATACTGCATGTGCGCCATCAGCGGCGCGCAATACGCCGTCGCATAATGGTGCGTTTCGGGCAGCGTCAGCGCGACGGAAATCTCCCGCAGCTGGCCGGCGCGCTCCAACACGACCCGCGCGGACGCCTCCATCGGCGCGCGGTTGTCCGGCACCGGCATCAGAATCGGGTAATACGCCTCGTCCGCGTTCATCTGGATCAGCGGATGCAGCGCCGCGGCCTCCCGCCCCGAGGTAATCCGGACGGCGCGCCAGCCGTCCGCCGGCTGAACCTGAACCCCCAGCGTCGCCAGCGCTTCGTCCCGCACGCCGGACAGGCACGACACCAGCCGCGCGCGCCCGAAATCGCCGGAAACCCACGCGCCTGCGCCGTAGCCGTCGTCGAACGGATTGCCCTGCCGCAGGAAATTCAGCGGCGATTCGGCCCCGCACGCGGGCGAAAACAACACCGCCGCCGCCCACCCGATCATCGTCCAAAAATATCTCATCTTTTCATTTTATCAAAAAAAAACTTGATTGTCACATAAAAAAACACTAAAATAGAGTCCGTTATCAACCATCGAAGGAGAAATGCCTATTCCAAGTTTTCAGAATGCCCCCTCGTCCGGCGGCCGGGACGAACCCAGGGTCAACACGCAGATTACGAGCGCGCAGGTCCGCCTTATCCTATCCACCGGCGAAAATTTCGGCATTATCCCGACGCGCGAGGCCATCCGCCGCGCGGCGGACGAAGGGCTGGATTTGATCGAAATCTCCTCGGGCGAGTTTCCGGTCTGCAAGATCATGGACGCCGGCAAATACCGCTACGAGCTGCAAAAGCGCACCAAAGAGCAGAAGAAAAAGCAGAAGACGATCGACATCAAGGAAATCAAATTCACGCCGAACATCGGCGCCAACGACTACCAGGTCAAGGTCCGCCACGCGCGGGAGTTCCTGGAAGACGGGGACAAGGTGCGCTTCACCTTGCGTTTCCGCGGGCGCGAGATGTCCTACATAGACCTGGGAATGGCCGTCCTGCGCCGCGCGCAGGCCGACCTGGACGACATCGCCAAAGTGGAGTTCGCCCCGAAAATGGAAGGGCGCCAGATGGGCATGCTGGTCGCGCCGAAGGCGTAGGCCCGCTCCGGCTCAATATCCCGTTTCCTTGAAATAAGCGTCCGTCGCCCGGAGAAGAGCTTTGCCCAGCTCGTGCCGGTACGACTGCTTTTGCAGCAGCTTGTCCTCCCGCGCGTTGGACAGGTATCCCAGCTCGACCAGCACGGATGGAATGCTCGGCGATTTCAGGACGACGAACCCGGCGAATCGGTGCGCGTTCGGGATCAGCGCGACCTCCTTGCGCATTTCGCGGACCAGATGCTTCGCGTATTGCGCCGATTGGTCCATCGCCTGCTTTTTGGACAAATCCAGCAGGATGTTGCCGACATCCGGATGATACTCGCCCAGATCGACGCCGAACAGGATGTCGGCCTTGTTTTCCCGCTCGGCCAGCTCGGCGGCCTCCTGGTCCGAGGCGCGCTCGGAAATCGTGTAGACGGACAGCCCGCGCGCCGACCGGTTGGATGTGCTGTCGGCATGCAGCGAGACGAACAGGTCTGCCTTCGCCTCGAACGCGCGCCGGATGCGTTCGCGCAGCGGGACGAATGTGTCCTTGGAGCGCGTCAGGACGACCTTGTATCCGGCTTTTTCCAGCAGCTTTTTCGTTTCCAGCGCCATTTTCAGCGTGATGTGCTTCTCATACTTGCCGGAGCGCGAGATCGCGCCGGGATCCTGCCCGCCGTGCCCGGGATCCAGGACGATCGTCTTGCGCACCTGGAACGGCCGCAGTCCGGCCGGCGGAGCCTTCGGCACGGGGACGATTCCCCGCGGGGCGGGATCCAGGACGCCCTCCCGCGTCGCGATGTCCATGACGAACCGCCACGGCGCGCCGTTTTGCGCCGGCAGCAGGAAATGCCGCTCGGTTATGCTGCCCTCCGCCGCCAGATCCAGAACGATCCGCGCCGTTTTCTTGTCGGGCGCGCCCGTCCGCCACCCCTGTATCACGCCGGCCGCCGGACAGGGCGCCTCGGCCGCCGCCCGGGCAAAAGCGCTGTCCTTGAAATCGACCACCAGCCGGGACGGCTTGAACAGCCGGAAAACCTTGACATCCGTCTTGCCGCTCAAATCCGCGACGAACCGCGTCGTGCCGGCCGCATCCGCGCTCATGCGCAGGCCCTGGATCGTGCTTGCAAAACAGCCCGTTGAAAACAAAAGGAAAAATAAAAAAACAATCGGCGATAAAAATCGTTTGTCCATTGAATTCTTCATGCGGCGGATAAAAAAAACTTGCTTATTCCATTGTAAACGAGTATAATGTGAAAAGCAACCCAAAAGTTGCGCACAACTATTTTTGACAACACAAAGCGGAAGCATGACAAATCGTTTTTTGACCCTTCACTTCCCGTCTGACGCCCTCGCGAGGGGGATGGTGTTGCCTGTTTATTATTTAATGGAGTTTTTATGTCGCGAAAAATGCTTATCGATGCAACGCATCCCGAAGAGATGCGCGTTGCCGTTTTGGATCAGGGGAGATTAGAAGAGTTCGACGTCGACACCTCGACCAAAAAACAAATCAAAGGGAATATCTATCTGGCCAAGGTCGTCCGTGTCGAGCCGTCATTGCAGGCGTGCTTCGTGGATTACGGCGGCAACCGCCACGGCTTCCTGGCGTTCGACGAAATCCATCCGGATTATTACCAGATACCCGTCGCCGACCGCGAGGCGCTGAAAGAAAGCCTGTCGTCTGACAAGGGCGACGACGCGCCCGCGCGCCCGGCCAAAGACGATGTCGAGGTCGTCAGCGAATCCGAAACCGAGGATGTCGCGCGCGTCCGCCCGAACTTTTTCCGCAAATACAAGATTCAGGAAGTCATCCGCGCCGGCCAGGTCATGCTGATCCAGGTCGTCAAGGAGGAGCGCGGCAGCAAGGGCGCGGCGCTGACGACCTACCTGTCGCTGGCGGGCAGATACAGCGTCCTGATGCCGAACAACGGCAACGGCGGCGGCGTGTCGCGCAAGATCAACAGCTCGGCGGACAGGAAGTCGCTGCGCGACATCGTCGACAAGCTGCCGATTCCCAAGGGCATGAGCGTCATCGTCCGCACCGCCGGACAGGGGAAGACCAAATCCGAAGTTAAGCGCGACTACGACTACCTGATCAAGACGTGGATGAAGATCCGCGCCGAGACGCTGGAATCCATCGCGCCGAAGCTGATACACGAGGAAGGCAACATCATCAAGCGCTCGCTGCGCGACGCGTTCACGCCGGACATCGGCGAGGTCGTCGTCGACGGCGACGAATCCGTCTTCAAGGCGATCCGCGACTTCGTCAAGCTGCTGATGCCGAACCAGGTCAAGAAAATCAAGCCCTACAAGGGCAAGACGACTCTGTTCCAGGAGGAGCACGTCGAGCCCCAGCTGGAAGCGCTCCACACCAACACGGTCCAGCTGCGCTCGGGCGGGTATCTGGTGATCGACCAGACCGAGGCGTTGGTCGCCGTCGACGTCAACTCCGGCCGCGCCACACGCGAGCACGACATCGAGGAAACGGCGCTGCGCATCAACCTGGAAACCTGCGACGAGCTCGCGCGCCAGCTGCGGCTGCGCGACCTGGCGGGGCTGATCGTCATCGACTTCATCGACATGGACGAATCCCGGAACAACGCCGCCGTCGAGCGGCGCCTGAAAGAGGCGCTCAAACAGGACCGCGCGCGCATCCAGGTCGGCCGGATTTCCGGATTCGGCCTGATGGAGATGTCGCGCCAGCGGCTGCATTCCAGCTTCCTGGAAAGCAGCTACAGGCCCTGCCCGCACTGCGGCGGCCGCGGATGGGTGCGCTCCGTCGAATCGTGCGCGATGAACGTGCTGCACATCCTGGAAGAGGCCGGCATCCAGTTCCCGAACACGGCGCTGGTCGTCTCCGTCCAGTCGGCCGTGGCCAACTACGTGCTGAACAATAAAAAGGAATACCTGCTGGCCCTGGAAAAGAAATACGCCGTTTCGATCCAGATCGTCGCCAACAACACCCTGCTCAAGCCGTCGGATTACATCTTGGAGCGCATCCGCGACAACGGCGACAAGTCCCAGATCCAGCTGGCGCAATTCCAGATGCCCAAGCGCGACGGCCGCTCCCAAAGGGGGGGCAGGGCGGCCGACAAGCCGACGGACAAGCCGGCGGACAAGGACAAAAACGGACAGCCGGCCGAAGCCGGAGCGCCGGAGGACAAGCCCAAATCCCGCAACCAGCGCCGCCGCGAATGGAAGCGCCGCCGGCACGAGGAGCAGCGCGCGCAAGCGGATCAGACGGGCGCCGCCCAGCCGCAACCGCAGACGGAGCAGCCGGCCTTCAAAGTCGTCGAACAGGCGGCTCTGACGGAGGCCGCACCGGCGCCGCAGCCGGTGCCCGTGGCCAGACCGGAGCCCATCCCCGAAAAGACGGAGCCGGCGCCGAAGAAAAAAGGCTGGTGGAACAAGCTGGTGGAATAACCGCCGCTCGAAAAAAAACGCCGCATCGCCGCGGCGTTTTTTATTTGAACAGGCCGAACTCTTTGGCGTCCCGCGCCATCCGGGCCAGGCGCGCGGCGACCTTTTTGTCCATCTCCGCCCGTTTCAGCCCGCCGAGCACCTCCATCGCCTCGTCGATCGTGCGCACGGCGTAGACGGCGAATTTCCCCTGCCGGATGGCGTCGCGGACGCGCGCGGCCAGCATCAGCTGGCGCGCGGTCGCCGCCGGAATCACGACGCCCGGACAGCCGGCCAGCCCCTGCGTCCGGCAAACGTCGAAATACCCCTCGATCTTGTCCGCCACGGCGCCGACGGCCTGAACCTCGCCCAGCTGGTTGACGGAGCCCGTCAGCGCGATACCCTGGTTCAGCGGGATGCCGCCGATCGCCGACAGCAGGCAGCACAGCTCGGCCAGCGACGCCGAATCGCCGTCGATTTCGTTATACGATTGTTCCAGCGCCAGGCTGGCGTCCAGCGCCAGCGGCGCGTTCTGCGTGTAGCGGCCGGCCAGGAACGCCGATAAAATCAAAACGCCCTTCGCGTGCAGCGGGCCGCCCAGCGCCACCTCGCGCTCAATGTCGACCATGTTGCCGCGCCCGAGCCGGATCTGGCATGTCACGCGGTTGGGGCGCCCGAACGAAAAATTGCTGTAATTGTGGACGACCAGCGCGTTGGCCTGGCCGACGACCCGGCCGCGCGTGCAGATGGACACGACGCCGGCCTTGATGGACGACAGCAGGTCGTCCTGAATCGCGCCGACGCGGCGGCGGCGGCTGTCGAACACCGCGGCGATATCCCGCGCCTCTATGCGCGCCCCCCGGCGGCCGGCGGCGACCGCATCCGCCTCGCGCAGGACATCCTGGACATGCGCGACATAGGTCGTCAGCCTGTCCTGATGCCCCGCCAGCCGCGCGGCATGCTCGATCGTCCGTTCAAGCGCTTCCCGCGACAGGGGCCGCAGGCCGGCCTCCCGCGCGAACCGGCGCAGGATGTGGGCGTAGGCCCTCTCGCCGGCGGGCGTCCGCGGCATGTGCGGCGCGAACCACGACTGGACCTTGAACAATTCCGCGAATTCGTCGTCCTTTTCGGCCAGCCGGTGATACCAGTCCAACTCGCCGATGAGAACCACTTTCACATCGAGCGGAATCGGCAGCGGATCCTGCGCGACGGCGCCGAAAATCGAGTTGTCCTCGACGCCCGTCTCCATCTTGATCTGATGCGCGAACAGGCACCGCTTCAGCGCGTTCCACGCCGCCGCGTTGTCCAGGAAGTCCCGCGCCTCGATCACCAGATACCCGCCGTTCGCCAGGTGCAGCGCGCCCGGGCGGATCATCGAAAAATCCGCGATCAGCGATCCGTTTGCCTGCGTCCGCTCCACCTTGCCCAGCAGGTTGGACAGCGTCGGATGGTTCACATGGACGACCGGCGCGCCGTCCTGCGGCGCGTGCGCGACGAACAGGCGCGCGAGCAGCCGGCTCCACAGATCGTTCAGCCTCCCCGCCCCGGCGTCGTCCCATTCGCCGGGCGCCAGCAGCGCGATATGGTTCAGAACGGCCGCGCGCGCGCCGGACAGATAGTCCTCGACGCCGGCGATTGCGCCGTATGCCTTCCGGACGGGCGCCGCCGCCCGGTCCAGAATGTCCGACACGATGCGCTTGTTCATCTGCTCCAACTCCGCCTGTTGCAGCGCGTCGAACGCCGGCATCTTCCGGACGGCCGCCGCCAGGGCTTCCTGCGCCGCGTGCAGCGCCGCCAGCATGCGCTTCCGCTCGGCTTTGGGGAGCGCGTTGAACTGCTCGGATGCCAGCGCGGCGCCGGCCTTGCGCGGCGCGACGCTCACGCCGGTCGGCAGGCGCACCAGCCCGACCTCCGGCGTCGCGATCTTTTTCTCCAGATAGGAAAAATACGCCTCTTTCCGGCGGTCGTAGTCGCGCTCGATCCGCTGCGCCTGAACGGCGTAGGCGTCGTCGTGGAATGCTTTCAGGACGCCTTTCTTGATCGTCTGCGCCATCCGCCGCGCGTCGCGCTCGAACATCCGCCCCTGCCCCGCCGCGAAAGGAATCGCATACGGCTGGTGCGGCATTTCGAAATTGAAGACGAAGCACCAGTCGTCGGGGGCCGGCTTCGCCCGCGCGGCGGACCGCACGTATTCCAGCGTCAGGCTCGTCCGGCCGACGCCCTTGGGGCCGACACAGAAAATGTTGTAGCCGTTGGAGGCCATATCCAGGCCGAACGCGAGCGCTTCCAGCGCCCTGTCCTGGCCGACGACGACGCGCCGCGCGCCGTCCGCCCGCCGCGGCTGCGCCCCCAGCCGGCACGGCCGGTAGACCCGCTCCGTTTTCAGCGCGTACCGCGATTGTTTCACCGGCATGTTCCCTCCCCTGTTTTCCTCCCTTATACGCTGTTTTCGCTCAAAATAAAAGGGGGCTCTTCCAAAAAGGAAAAAAAGAGCCGGACGCGATGTTTTTTTTGTATCTTTTTCAAAAAAAGTGGGCTATATTTTCCCTATCTTGTTCCGCGTCATCAGAAAGGATGGAAAAATGATAAAACTGACCATTGAAAGAAACGCCCTTCTCACCGCTTTGTCCCATGCGCAGAGCGTCGTCGAACGCCGCCAGACGATACCGATCCTGGCCAACGTGCTGATCGAAACGACGGACGGCGGCATCCGGCTGAAAGCCACCGACAACGAAATCGAGCTGACGGAAACCCTGCCCGCCGTCGTCGAGGCGGCCGGCGCCGTCACCGTGCCGGCGCACAAGCTGTATGACATCGTCAAAAAGCTGCCCGACGGCGCGCAGATTTCCATCGCGTATCTGGACGGCACGAGCCAGCTGGGCATCGCGTCCGGCCGCTCGAAATTCGCGCTGGCCAGCCTGCCGGCGGACGCGTTCCCGTCCCTGGCGACGGACCGGATGCCCGTGTCGTTCGAGATGGCCGCGGCCGACCTGCTGGGCCTGATCAACCGGACGGCGTTCGCGGCGTCGACCGAGGAGACGCGCTACAACCTGAACGGCATTTACCTGCACGCGAAGGAGAATCCCGACACATTGACGGCCGTCGCGACCGACGGGCACCGGCTGGCGTGCGCGCACGCGGCGCTGCCGGACGGCGCCAAAGGCATGCCCGGCGTCATCATTCCGCGCAAGACCATCGGCGAGGTTTCCAAGCTGGCGGCGGAGCTCAACGCGCCGGTCGCCGTTTCGCTGTCGGCCAACCAGATCCGGTTCAAGGTCGGCGCGGTCGAGCTGGCCTCCCGCCTGATCGACGGCACCTACCCGGAATACGAGAAGGTCATCCCCGCCAAGAACGACAAGGCGATGGAGGCGGACGCCGCCGCGCTGACCACCGTCATCGAGCGGGTGTCCGTCGTGTGCGAAAAATCCAAGGGCATTAAGCTGTCGCTGTCCGCCAACCTGCTGCGCGTGACGGCGTCGAGCGCCGACGAGGGTTCGGCGGAGGACGAGCTGGACGCGTCGTATGCGGCCGATTCGCTGGATGTCGGATTCAATTTCCGCTACCTACTGGACGTGCTGGCGCAAATCAGGGGCGGCACGATCCGCCTGACGCTGAACGACGCGACGTCGCCGGTCATCCTGCGCGACACGGCGGATGAAAACGCGCTGTATGTCCTGATGCCGATGCGGGTGTAGGCGGATATGTTCTCCCCTGTCAAAACCGGCGTGACGCATTTGAGGCTGAACCACTTTCGGTCGTATGCGTTCATGGATCTGGCGCTGGAAACCACATTCGAGCCCGTCGTTTTGACCGGCCGCAACGGCGCCGGCAAGACGAACGTGCTGGAAGCCGTGTCGTTCCTCGCGCCCGGCCGCGGGCTGCGCTCCGTCCGGATGGCCGATGTCGCGCGCAGGTGCGAAATGGACAGGACCCTCGGCGGCAATGTGCTGACCTTGCCCGTGCGGTGGAGCGTGTCCGCGCATGTCCGGACGGCCGCCGGCGCCGTGCAGATCGGCACGGGCACGACCGGCGATTCGGACCGCCGCCAGGTGAAAATCGACGGCAAGAACGCGCGGCAGGCCGACCTGGGCGCCGTGCTGCGGTGCCTGTGGCTGACGCCGGCGCAGGACAAGCTTTTCTGCGGAGACCCGATGGCGCGGCGGCGGTTTTTGGACCGGCTCGTCGGCGCGTTCGATCCGAACCATGCCGACAGGCTGACGGAATACAACAACGCGTTCAGGCAGTGGAGCTGCCTGCTGCGCGACGGGCGGTTCGACGCGGCGTGGCTGGACGCCCTCGAAACCCAGATGGTGATGAACGGCGTCGCGGTGTCGGCGTCGCGGACGGATGTCGTCGCGCGCATTTCGGACAACCTGCGCCGCGGGACGGACAAGGCTTTTCCGACGGCGGAGATTATCCTGACGGGTGCTTTGGAAAAGGCGCTGGCCGCCCAGCCGGCAACGGCGGTCGAGGACATGTTTTGCGCGCAGCTGAAACACGCGCGGAAAAGCTACGCCGAGGGCGGATCGCTGGCCGGCCCGCACACAGCAGACTTCCAGGTCATGCACCGCCAGAAGGACATGGACGCCTCCCTCTGCTCGACGGGCGAGCAAAAGGCGCTTCTGCTGTCCGTGATCCTGGCGGAGATGAAGACGATGACGGACGAGCAGGGCGTCTGCCCGCTGCTGCTGCTGGACGAAGTGGCCGCGCATCTGGACGTCCACCGGCGCAACGCGCTGTTCGACATCCTGGCCCAGCAGCCGACGCAGGTCTGGATGAGCGGCACGGACGCCGAGAGCTTCGCGCACCTGGCCGGCCGCGCGGCGTTTTACGATGTCGCGGATTCGACGCTCGAAAGAAAGGTGGCGTAATGATATACATATTTATATTTTTAAATACCATCTTGTTTTTGGTGCCTCTGTTGTTTATTTTGACCCTGTTCCATATTTCTGCTTCGCAAATCTATGGTTTTTATTTATATTCCAAAACAAAGATGATACCCAATGCCAAATCAAATATTGTCGCCCCCATTCTGACGGCGCAGAAAAAATCTGTTCTCCGGGCTGCATTTTTATTATTTATCGTCTACGCCATATTGTATGCGTTCGCGTTTCAGCTCGGATATGTGATGGACTTGGGAATCAATCCCCTTACCGGTCGCGTTGCGCCGACTTCTACTTTCTACGCGTTATTTTGTTCATATATTGTTTTTTCCCTTGTTCTGACCGCGCGCAAAACATTCTTGATTTTAGCGGAACGTTTGGAGGCGCCGCACAAGGAAAATATCAGAAAATGGACGGCCGTTTATATCGCATTCTCTGTTTCGGGAATAATCGTATTCCCCCTGATTCTGGCCGGCATCGCCCTATTTTTACAATCGAGGAGCTAAACACATGACAGAAACGATTCAGCAGGCGACGGAACACTACAACGCGGACTCCATCAAAGTCCTGAAAGGGCTGGATGCGGTGCGCAAGCGCCCCGGCATGTATATCGGCGACACCGACGACGGCACGGGGCTGCACCACATGGTCTACGAGGTGCTGGACAACTCCATCGACGAGGCGCTGGCCGGCTACTGCGCGCAGATCGACGTCGTCCTGAACGCGGACGGCTCCGTGACGATCGACGACGACGGGCGCGGCATGCCGACCGACCTGCACAAGACCGAGGGCGTGTCCGCGGCCGAGGTCATCATGACCCAGCTGCACGCCGGCGGCAAGTTCGACCAGAACTCCTACAAGGTGTCCGGCGGGCTGCACGGCGTCGGCGTGTCCGTCGTCAACGCGCTGTCCGACTGGCTGGACCTGACGATCTGGCGCAACGACAAGGAGCACTATGCGCGGTTTGAAAACGGCGACTGCGTCAGGCATCTGGAAGTCCGCGGGCCGGCGCCCGGACGGCACGGCACGCGCGTGACCTTCCACCCGTCCACCGCGACCTTCACGCACACGGAGTTCGACTTCGGCACGTTGGAGCACCGGATGCGCGAGCTGGCGTTCCTGAACTCCGGCGTGTATCTGCGCCTGACGGACAACCGGTCGTCCGAGCCGAAAACGACCGAGTTCAAATACGAGGGCGGCATCAAGGAATTCGTCAAATACATGGATCAGTCCAAGAACTCGCTGCACGCCGAGCCGTTCGCGGTGTCGGGCGAGCAGAACGGCATCGTGGTCGAGGCCGCGTTCGAATGGACGGACGGCTACCATGAAACGACGCTGTGCTTCACGAACAACATTCCCCAGCGCGACGGCGGCACGCACCTGGCCGGCCTGCGCGGCGCCCTGACGCGCACGATCAACAATTACGCCGTCAACTCGGGCATCGCCAAAAAGGAAAAGGTCGAGCTGTCCGGCGAGGACATGCGCGAAGGGCTGACCTGCGTGCTGTCCGTCAAGGTGCCCGACCCGAAGTTTTCGTCCCAGACGAAGGACAAGCTGGTGTCCAGCGAAGTCCGGCCGGTCGTCGAGGGCGTCATCGGCGCCCGCCTGGACCAGTGGTTCGAGGAGCATCCGGCCGAGGCCCGCATCATCATCGGCAAGGTCGTCGAGGCCGCCGCCGCCCGCGAGGCGGCGCGCAAGGCGCGTGAGCTGACGCGGCGCAAGGGGGCGCTGGACATGGCCTCGCTGCCCGGCAAGCTGGCGGACTGCCAGAACAAGGATCCCGCCGAATCCGAAATATTCATCGTCGAGGGCGATTCCGCCGGCGGCTCCGCGAAGCAGGGGCGCAACCGCGCGAACCAGGCGATCCTGCCGCTGCGCGGCAAAATCCTGAACGTCGAGCGCGCGCGGTTCGACAAGATGCTGTCCTCGGCCGAAATCGGCACGCTGGTGACGGCGCTGGGCACCGGCATCGGCCGCGACGATTTCAACATCGACAAAACGCGCTACCACAAGATCATCATCATGACCGACGCCGACGTCGACGGCGCGCACATCCGGACGCTGCTGCTGACGTTCTTTTTCCGGCAGATGCCGCAGATCATCGAAAAGGGCTTCCTGTATATCGCCCAGCCGCCGCTGTACCGGGCCAAGCGCGGCGCCAGCGAAATCTACCTGAAAGACGACAAGGCGCTCGAAGAATATCTGATCCAGGTCGGCACGTCGGACGCGGTGCTGCAGCTGGCGGACAACACGCAGATCGCCGGCGCGGATCTGGTCCGGCGCGTCGAATCGGCGCGGCTGGCGCGCGGCCTGATCATCCAGATGGCCAAGCGCATCCCCGCCAAGATCATCAGCCAGATGGCGATCATGGGCCTGTTCGGAAAAGCGGACGGATGCAGCGCGGCGCTGGCGGCGCGGCTGGATTCCCTCGAGCCGGAATACGAGCTCGGCTGGCGCTGCGCCTGCACGGCCGAACACGGGTTCGCGTTGGAGCGCACGCTGCGCGGCATCACCGAAACGCATGTCATCGACGCGGCGCTGCTGGGCTGCTCCGAGGCGCAGAAGCTCAACGAGATGGCGGCCGACCTGGCCGAGCTGTATGAAAAGCCGTCCGTCCTGCGCGCCAAGGACGGCGACATGCCCGTGACCGGGCCCGTCTCGCTGGCGGAGGCCGTGTTCAAAATCGGGCGCAAGGGCATCGCGATCAACCGCTACAAAGGCCTGGGAGAAATGAACCCGGAGCAGCTGTGGGAAACGACGTTGGATCCGAACGCGCGCCGGCTGCTGCAAGTCAAGGTCACGCACCACGACGAGGCCGAGCAGGTTTTCTCGACGCTGATGGGCGACGTGGTCGAGCCGCGCCGGGACTTCATCCAATCCAATGCGCTGGATGTCGCCAACCTGGATATTTAGTTGACAGGCCGGCGTTTTGTGATATAATAAGCACATCAGGCAACAAAGGAGGCTGCGATGGTTATCAGGATAGATATGAACAACGCGCCGGCTCAACGCCGGCCGGCACCCGCGCCAAGACCCGCTCCGGCTCAGGCCCCGGCTCCAGCGCCGGCGCCCGAAACGCCGATACAACGTCATGGCGTCGGACGCCTGCTGCGGCGTATCGCCCTGGCGGCCGCCGTCGGTGCGGGCGCGATGGGGGTCAAGAGCCTCCTGCCCGACGAAAAACCCGACAATTCCCATCTGCGGGCCGGAACCCACCAGCAGGCCGCTCCGCAACAGGATCCCGCGCCACGGCAGGATACCACCCTGCGCACGGGCAATTTAAGCGCTTTGCTGCGTGATCCGCTGGTCTACGGGCATCAGCAGCCGGCGCCCGCCGCGCAGCAGCAGGTCGTCTACCGGCAGGCCGCCGCCTATCAGGAGCCCGCGCCCGCACCCGTCGCCGAGATGCGGCTGACCGGCCAGCCGATCATCGTCCTGATGGACGCGGCCGACCCTTCGAAAACAACGGCGATCGAGCTGTATTTCCAAAACAACGCCGGCGGCAAGACGGGCGGATTCACGAAGACGGCGGGACCCGGAATCCCCGCGACGATCCACCTGCTCGCGACGGCCGAGAGGCACAAGCCCGGGACGGCGCTGCGGCTGGATTGCGAGCGCGGCGGCGATACAAGAATCAGAGCCGGCAAAGGGCATCCTGAAACCTATATCCTGACGCCGGACAAAGACACCATGTTCCTGATGTTCGACAAAGGCAAGATCCGGGAGCTGACGACGAATGACCTTCAAAAGATGCCTGCATGGCAGGACAGCGCGCTGAACGCCATCGACCAGCTGCCGAACGAATCGCGGAATAATTTCGCCATCGAAACTGCCTGGGTCGAAACGACGCACAAATATGTGAGGGATGACGGCCGCTGACGAAAGGGGAATTTTTTCCCCTTTCTTTTCTTTTTTTTTTCAAGTAAGATAAGCGCATGCGTTATATAACGGCGGACGGCGGCGCGGCGGCGTTCTTGAAATCCTTGAAGCATTGCGTCAAGGATGTGCGGCTGTGGCCGACGGCGCGGAATCCGACCCTGGCGCAGACATCCCCCCGCAAGATCCCGAAAGACCTGCTGGTCGGCGCGGACAAGCCGGCGGCGGAGACGCTGACCCAGCTGTTTTTCCTGCCGATAACGGGCGTTTTCGACGTCCAGGCCGCGCCCGCCTCCATCGCGCATTTCATCGGGCGGATGAAGCGCCCGCGCGGCATGCAGGCGCTCGGCGTCCTGCTGACATGCCCGGCGATTTACGGCGGCGACGTCGCCGGCGTGTTCACGACGGCGCTGCACAACCGGATCCATTTCGCGCCGACGCTGGCCGAAAACATCCGGTTCGCCCTGCACGAGGCCCTGGTGAACGGGCTGGTCCACGGCAACCTGGACATGGACAGCTCCCTGCGCCAGTCGGCGCAGGATTTCGCGCGATACAGCCGCCTGCTGGCCGACCGCCTGAACGACCCCGCCTACGCGCACAAGGCGATCGAGATGAGCGCCCGCTGGAACAAGCAGCGGCTGGAAATCAAAATCCGCGACGAAGGGGCGGGCTATCGGATCGGCGCGGATTTCAAAGCGCGCGCGGCGCCGGCGGCCAAGTCCGGGCGCGGCCTGAAAATGATCGCGGGTTCGGCGGACGCGTGCACGATCGACGATTACGGGCGCGAAATCACGCTGACCTTCCTGTTCAACGAGCCGGCCGTCGGCCCGGCCGTCGAGGCGGCGCCGGCCGTGTCGGACTTTTCCCGGTGCCGCGTGCTGATCATCGACGACGACCCGAGCACGCAGACGGTTCTGGCGCGGCTGCTGGACGTGCTGGGCGTCGGATCCGCGGACATCGCCGGATCGGGGCGCGCGGGGCTGGAAAGAATCAAATCCTGCCGGCCGGATCTAGTGATCCTGGACCTGACGATGCCGGGGATGGACGGATACGGCGTCATGCAGAAAATCAAATCCGACCCGGCCACGCGGGACATTCCGATCCTGATACAGACGGCGTCGGACAACCGCGAGACGCGCGAAAAAACGTTCCGCGCCGGCGCCGTGGATTTCATCTCGAAGCCGATCAATCCCTTGGAGTTCTTCGCGCGGGTGCGCGTCCAGCTGGAAAACAGGCTGCTGATCCAAAAGCTGCAAACCCAGCTGGACCAGATCGACGCCGAATTGCAGGCCGCGAACCGGATGCAGGTCGGGCTGCTGCCGAGCCCCGAATCGCTGGCGGACATCCGGGCCAAGTACCGCCTGGACATCGCGCACGCGTTTGTCCCGTCGTCCGCGCTGGGCGGCGATTTCTGGCAGGTCCTGCCGATTTCGGACACGCAGGCCGCCGTTTATCTGTGCGATTTTTCGGGCCACGGCGTCGCCGCGTCGCTGAACACCATCCGGCTGCACACGCTGGTCGCCGGCGTGCGCGCGCAGATCAAATCGCCGTTGAAGTTCCTGCGCTTTTTGAACGCGCATCTGTATGACCTGCTGCCGCCGGGGCAGTTCGCCACATTCTTTTTCGGCATCATCGACACCCGGGAAAAAACGCTGACCTACGCCAGCGCCGGAGCGCCGCCGCCGCTGCTGGGCCACGGCAAAAGCGCTGCGTTCCTGCCGTCCAGCGGCATGCCGCTGGGGCTTCAGCAATGCCCGAAATACACCTTGCGCACCGTCCGGTTCGGGCCGTCGGACAGCTTGTTCCTGTTCAGCGACGCGCTGCCCGAAAACCCCAACGCGCAAGGAAAGCGCCTCGGGCACGCCGGCGTCAAAAAAATGGCCGCGCCGATCTTGAAAAAAGGGCCGGCGCAGAAAGCCCTCGATGCGATCGTCCGCGACTTTTTCGCGTTTTCGCCCCCGCCGCCAGCGGACGATGTGACGGCCGTCCTGATCCGGATGCTCCCCGAATGATCCGCCTGTTCACGCCGCACGACATCGCGGAGCGCCGGCCCATCCCGCTGACGGCCGCGCAGACGCATTACGCGCTGCATGTGATGCGGCTGAAAGCCGGCGACGGCCTGCTTGTCTTCAACGGCCGGGACGGCGAGTGGCGGGCGGACATCGCGGCGCTGACCAAAAAATCCGGCGTGATCGCGCCCGTCCGGCAAACGCGGCCCCAGGCGGACACGCCGCCGTGCGCGCTGTGCCCGGCGCTGATTAAAAAAGACAAAATGGACTGGGTTCTGCAAAAGGCGGCCGAGCTGGGCGCCACGGCGATTTTCCCGCTGATCACCGAGCGGTCGGCGCCGGCGGCCTCCCTGAACCCGGCGCGCGCGCAGGCCATCGTCGCCGAGGCGGCCGAACAATGCGAGCGGCTCGATGTCCCCGTCGTCCACCCGCCGCGGACATTATCCGATTTTTTGCAGGCTATCCCGGCGGACATGACGCCTGTCATCCTCGCCGAGCGCGGGGAAACGCGCGGCGACCTGCCCGCGGACAAAACGCCGGCGTTCCTGATCGGGCCCGAGGGGGGATTCACGCCAAAGGAAACCGCCGCCGTCCTGCGCCGCCCGGACGCCGTTGCGATCCACCTGGACGGCGCCATCCTGCGCGCCGAAACGGCCGGCATCGCCGCGCTGGCCTGCCGCCGGTGGGGAAATCTGTTCCGCCGGTAAGAAAATCCTTGCAATTGCGTTCGCTTTGCGCGTAAAATGAATACAGGCTTATATCATCCGATGAGGTTCCCATGAAAAAATGCTCCCTGTTCCTAACGACCGCGCTCGCCCTCGGGCTGGCGTGTCCGGCGTTGTCCCAGACGGACGGATATTCGTCCCGGCGCATCCTGATCTGCCGCGGCAAGCAGTGCGCCGCGTCCGAATACGCGATGTCCAGGGGATTCCTGCTCAACAAGCTCGCCGAGCTGATGAACAGGAACATCGGCCGGCGGGCGTTCCTGTGCGAAGCCGATCCCGTGTCGCGCGCCTGCGTGATGCCGGGCATCCACCTGGCGGCCCAGACGGGCATGACGGCCGTGACCCTGTCGATTCCGGACGTGCTGCTGGTCGACGCCAAATACCTGAACGGCGCGACGGGGCTGGACATGATTCTGGACTATAATGTCAAGGCCAACAAGACATTCCCGAAATGCCAGGCCTCTCCGGCGCGGCTCAGCGTCGATTCCATCGACAAGGTTCAGATCGCGTCCGGCGATTTTGCCTGCCCGATCGTCGAGCTCGGCACCGCGTCCGTCAACGCGACATTCAACGTGGACTACATCGATTTCGACTACGGCGTCCTGGGCGTCTACTACACGCTGGGCGTCGGGGAAGCCGTCCGCGGGGACCGGACCGGGTATGCGCTGATGCGCTGGACGGCCGACCTGCCGCAGACGGCCGGCGCGCTGAACCTGGAGGCGACGCAGCCGATTCTGGTGCCGGTGTCCCAGCAGCCGCCCGAAAAAG
>JAQVGI010000010.1 GCA_028696805.1 Alphaproteobacteria bacterium | reverse complement strand
TCTTCTTGCCCATCGCGGTCAGGTGGTTGAACGTGTGAAAAAACTCCTCCTGCGTGCGGTTCTTGCCGACGATGAACTGCAAGTCGTCGATCATCAGCACGTCGACGGAGCGGAACTGCTCCGCGAACCGGGCGCCGGCGTTCGTGCGAATCGCCTTGATGAAGCGGTGGAAAAACTCCTCGGACGACAGGTAGAGGACGGATTTGTCCGGGCAGGTTTCCTTCATCCGCCACGCGATCGCCTGCATCAGGTGCGTCTTGCCCAGGCCGACGGCGCTGTGGATATACAGCGGGTTGAACACGGCCGAATCGTCCGCGGCGACTTTTTGCGCGGCGGCGTAGGCGAACTGGTTCGTCTGGCCGACGACGAACGTGTCGAATGTGTAATGCGGGTTCAGCCGGCACGGAATGTCGTCGTCAACTTCGTCCGCGACGGGCGCCGGCGCCGCGGCGATGGGCTGCGCGGCTGCGGCGGGCTGCAGGACCAGGGGCGGCTGAACCGCCGGCCGGACGGAAAAGCTGATCGCTTCGATGGACGGGTCGTGCTGCCGCCACGCGGACAGAATCGGGTCTGCGAAGTTCTGCTGGATCATCTCGCAGACGCACGGGGACGGAACGGTCAGGCAGACGCGGTTGTCCACGACGGCGCGCGGCGTGATTTTGGACAGCCATCTGCCCGCCACGCCTTCGCCCAGCCGGTCTTTCAAAGCGACGCAAACATCTTGCCATTGTCCGATCAGTGTGTCCATGGAATCTCTCCGCAGCGAAAAAGGTGAATCAAGCGGGCACGAAACCCGTTGCGATATCCCCATCTTAAAAAGAAGGGATGCGAAAATCAACGAACTTTTTTGAAAATAAAGAAATAAAGTGCTTGACGCAAGATGTAGAGGGCGCGACCACAACATATGGTGTTTTTGGCAACGAAATTAACTTTTGATTAAAGAAACAGGCGTCTTTTCGTTCCGAAGGGGCGCGCGGGATGCACCAATTGCGTGTGCCGGCGGCGCGGTTTCGAATGTCTTTCCGTTCCGTTTTCATATCGAAAATCCTTTGTTTTGCGGGAGATTCCGACGAAAACCGAGTCGCCGGCTTTTGCGTCAGACCAGCGATAGCGGAAACTGCTCCTCGATGCGGTAATTCTTGCCGTCGCCGTGCGCGCGGGCGTGGCTGCTGAACAGCACGAACGACTCCACGGGCCACGGCTCGGATTTGAACAGGTTGTGCTGCTCGATGTAGCGCAGGACGCCGGGCAGCGTCGCGCCTTGCAGCTTGGCGAGCGTGACGTGCGGCATGAATTTGAACCTGTCGTTCATTCCGCCGCCGGCTTTCTTGACGGCAGCGTCGATTCTGTCCGCCAGTTCGCCGACGGCTTTCCTGTCGTCCACGCCGGTCCACAGGTGGTGGGGATTGTCGCCGACGGCGAAGTAGCCCAGCTCTTTCAGGCCGAGCCGGAACGTCGGAAAGCGGACATCGCGCAGCGTGCGGACGATCTCGTCCGCGACGGGCTCCTCGACATTGCCGATGAACCGGAGCGTCAGGTGCAGCTTCTCGCCGCTTTTCCAAAGCGCGCCGGACAGGTTTTTGGGCAGGGATTGTATCTGCTCCTTGACGGCGTCGGGGATGTCCAGACCGGCGAACAGGCGAATCATGGCGGGCTCCTTTCAGGCCAGGGAAACGGCAGGTGCGCTTTTTCCCTTTTCAAACGGGTTGTTTTCGTGTATAATAGGCATATTCAATCGAAAAGGAAAGCAAAAAATGGCGCGTGTTTTGAAAGTTTTGGAAGTCCCGTCCCCCGCATTGCGCGCAAAGGCGCAGCCGGTCGCCGCCGTCGACGACGACATCCGGCGGATGCTGGACGACATGCTGGCGACGATGTATGCGCACAACGGCGTCGGGCTGTCCGGCAACCAGGTCGGCGTTTTGAAGCGCGTGGCGGTCATCGACGCGTCCGGCGACGGCGAGCCGCCCCGGCCGTATAAGCTGGTGAATCCGCGCATCACCGGCGTGTCCGCGGAAACCATCGGCCACAACGAGGGCTGCCTGTCCGTGCCGAAGGAATACGCGTGCGTCGACAGGCATGTGTCCGTGACGGCGGCCTACACGGACGAGAACGGCGCGGAGCGGACGCTGGCGGCGGACGGATTGCTGGCGATCGCATTGCAGCACGAGCTGGACCACCTGGACGGCAAATTGTTCATCGACTACCTGACGCCTTTCAAGCGCGGGCGCCTGCTGCGGCATTTGGAAAAGCGCCGCAAAAAGGAAGCGGAGGAATCGGCATGAAAATCGTCTTCATGGGGACGCCGGGTTTTGCGGTCAACGCCCTGCGCGCGCTGATGACGCACCATCAGGTCGTCTGCGTCTACACCCAGCCGCCGCGGCCGGCGGGGCGCGGGGGAGCGCCGCGTCCGTCGCCGGTTCAAATCGAGGCCGAGGCGCACCATATCCCGGTGCGGTGCCCCGAAACCCTTAAAACGCCCGAGGTTCAGGACGCGTTCAAGGCGCTGGCCGCGGATGTCGCGGTCGTGTGCGCGTATGGCCTGATCCTGCCGCAGGCGGTGCTGGACGCGCCGAAGATGGGGTGCGTCAATATCCACGCGTCGCTGCTGCCGCGGTGGCGCGGCGCGGCGCCGATTCAGCGGGCGATTCAGGCCGGCGACACAACGGGCGGCGTCACGATCATGCGGATGGACGCCGGGCTGGACACCGGCGATATCCTGATGTCCGAATCCGTGCCGATACCGCCCGGCATGACGGCGGGGCAGCTGCACGACGCGCTGTCCGAGCTGGGCGCGCGGCTGATTTTGAAAGCGCTGGATGAGCGGCCTCAGCCGGTCCAGCAGCCCGGCGGCGCGACATATGCCGAGAAAATCGACAAGGCCGAGGCCGTCATCGACTGGCGCCTGCCCGCCGGGCAGATCGAGCGGAACATCCGGGCGTTCAACCCGTGTCCGGGGGCTTATTTCCTGTGGAACGGCGAGCGGATAAAGGTTTTTCAGGCGCGCGTCCACGAGCGGGTGCTCGAAAAGCCCGGCACGATCGTCGACCATCTGCCGCGCATCGCGTGCGGCGGCGGCACGAGTTTGCAGCTGCTGACCTTGCAGCGCGAGGGGAAGAAAGCCCTGTCCGCCGGCGCGCTGCTGCAAGGGTTTTCCATGCCGGTCGGGACGATTCTATGAGATACAGGCTGACGATCGAATACGACGGCACGCCCTTCGTCGGGTGGCAGCGGCAGCAGGCGCCCGACTCCGTGCAGCAGGTGCTGGAAGAGGCGCTGGCGGTCGCGCTGCGCCACCCGGTCGTCCTGTTCGGCAGCGGGCGGACGGACGCCGGCGTGCACGCGTGGGGGCAGGTCGCCCATTTCGATACGGACGCTGTTTTGGACGGGGAGCGCCTGCGCGAATCCGTCAACGCGCTGGTGCGGCCGCATCCGATCGTCATCCGGTCGGCGGAGCCTGTGCCGGACACCTTCCACGCGCGGACAAGCGCCAGGCAGCGCACCTATGTCTATGTGATTCAGAACACGCCGCACCCGCCCGCGCTGGACAGGGATCGCGTCTGGCATGTCCGGGCGCCGCTGGACGCCGCGCAGATGCAGCGGGCGGGCGACATGCTGATCGGCAAGCACGATTTTTCGACGTTCCGCGCGGCGGCATTCCAGGCGAAATCGCCGGTCAAAACGCTGGACGAGCTGCGCGTGGAGCGGGAAGGGGACAGGATTCTCATCACGGCGCGCGCGCGGTCGTTCATGCACCATCAGGTGCGCAACATCGTCGGCAGCCTGGTATCCGTCGGCAGCGGCCGGTGGACGATCGCGGATTTCGAGGATGCGTTCCGCGCCTGCGACAGGAAGCGCGGCGGCGAAACGGCGCCCGCCCGGGGGCTGTATTTCATCGGCGTCCGGTATTGAGGCCGTCCGTCAGTTTTTCCCGTGGATGCCGAATTCTCTCATCAGCCCGACAATCAGCCGGCGGCGCTCGCCGGAATGCGCGCAGATGAATTGCGGCTGCTCCCAGCCGTGCTCCGCCGTCGGCTGCAATTTGCCGGCCGCGATCAGCTTTCGGGCCTCCTGCGTGCCCGGGAACGGAAAGAATTCGTAGATGAACGCCGAAAACTTGCCCGGCCTGCCCAATCCGTAGAGATGCCGGACCAGATCCGCCGTCTGCCGCATTTGCGCCGGCGTTTCGTCCGGAAACCCGAAGATGAAATTGCCGCACAGGTGGATGCCCGCCGACAGGACTTTGTCCGACACGCGCCGGACGGCGTCGACGCTCGTCTGCTTTTTGATGCGCGCCAGCACTGCGTCGCTGCCGGATTCGATGCCGAGGGTGATTTTGGACAGGCCGGCGTTTTTCAGGCGCGTCAAGCCCTCCGCGTCGATCCGGTCGAACACGTCGACGCGCCCGTTCGCTTCCCAGCGGATGCCGGATAGCTCTTTTTCATTTTCCAAGGCGTGGGTGAATTGATTGATGAAGCACGGGCTTATCAGGAACAGCTCGTACAAAAAATCGAAATACCGGACGCCTTTTTCCCGGCGCAGCGCTTTCATTTCCGCGATGATGCTGTGTGCGCCGCGGTGGCGGACCGCGACATCCGGCGCGGCGGACCGGGCCGAGCCGCAGAAGGTGCAGTCATACGGGCACCCGCGGGAGGCGATTATCTTCGCGGATTCCAACCCGTCCGTCACGGACTCGCTGTTTTCCAGGAAGCGGCGGTCGACGAGCGGCATGTCCGTCAGATCCGGCGCCAGAAAGGCCCGCGCGTCCGCCGGCGCCGCGCCTTGCCGGACGGATCCGTTTTCGACCCAGTGCACCAGGGGCAGCCGCGCGCGGCTGCCGGTGTCTTTCAACAGCTCGACGACCCGGGTTTCGCCCTCGCCGATGACCAGCGCGTCGATGCGCGGAAGGGCGGCGTCCCGCAGGATGTCGTCCGGGCACGCGCGGGCGTGCGGGCCGCCGAGCATGATCTTGATATCCGTCGGCAGCTGGCGCAGGATGCGGGCGCTGTGTCCGTAAGTGATGGAAAAGAGGTTGATGCCGGCCCAGCGCGGCGCGGCCTGTGCAATCTGATCCGCGATGTCCCGGTCGGAAAGCCGGAGGAACTCGGCATCCAGGACGCCGGCGTTGAATCCGGTGTGCCGGGCGGCCGTCGCGATATAGGCCAGCCCGAACGGCGGAATGGAGCCGCGGTCTTTGTAGGACTCTTTGGGGCGCTTTTCATAATCGCGCGACGGCGTGTTGATCAGGACCAGATCGACCGGCCGGTTTGCATCCAATCCTTTGATGAGCGTCATTGCGGACTCCGAGGTAAAAAAACGGCCTATTATATCATGCCGCCGTCGAATTGTCAACTTTTTCCAAACAGACGGCTTG
The DNA here is from genome assembly GCA_028696805.1 of Alphaproteobacteria bacterium. Taxonomy (GTDB): domain Bacteria; phylum Pseudomonadota; class Alphaproteobacteria; order CAAHEQ01; family UBA3637; genus JAQVGI01. The sequence continues at coordinate 34,679 of JAQVGI010000010.1, read as the reverse complement.
ATTTTATGCGGCGTTTTTGGTATAATTTCACATTATTCGGAAAGGAATCAGATGACTCTATCGGACTTGATCAAGGACAAGGCGGCGGCCGCTTTTACGGCTGCGGGATTCGGCGGGGCGGAAACGCTGACGCGCCCGTCCGACCGGCCCGACATCGGCGATTACCAGATCAACGGCGCGCTGGCCTATGCCAAGGTGACGAAGCAAAATCCGCGGGTTGTTGCCGACGCCGCCGCCGCCGAGCTGCGCAAGGACGCTTTTTTCGCGTCCGTGTCCGTCGACGGGCCGGGCTTCGTCAATTTGAAAATCGCGGACGATGCTTTGGGCAAGCTGGCGCCGGAGATTCTGGGCTCCGGCACGTGCGGGTATGCGCCGGCGGGCGCCCCGACAAAAATCGTGATGGATTACGGCGGCCCGAATGTCGCGAAAATCCTGCACGCCGGACATTTGCCGTCCGCGAATCTGGGGGAGGCCGTTCTGCGCCTGTGCCGGTTCGCCGGCGACGTCGTTGTCGGCGAGAATTACCTGGGCGACTGGGGGCGGCCGATGGGCCTGATGATCGAAGCCGTCCGGGAAAAGTATCCGGATCTGCCCTATTTCGACGCCAAGGCGACCGCGTTCCCGAAGCATCCGCCGTTCACGAACGACGATCTTATCGACATGTATCCGGCGGCGTCCGCGCGGATCAAGACGGACGCGGATTTCCTGGCCCGCGCGCGCGAAAGCACCCGGCTGTTGCAGGAAGGGCACGCCGGCTACCGCGCCTTGTGGCGGCAGTTTTTGGATATGTCCGTCGCCTCGATGAAAAAGACATACGACCGGCTCGGGATTCGGTTCGATGTGTGGACGGGCGAAAGCGCCGCCTATGACAGGGCGCTGCAGCTGGCCGCCGCGTGGCGGAAAGACGGCACGTTGAAGCTGGACGACGGCGCGTGGATTATTCCGCTGGACGCCGCGGCGTCCGATGCGCCGCTGCCGCCGGTCATCGTTCTGAACTCCGTGGGCGGCATCACCTATGCGGCGTCCGACCTGGCGACCATCGCGCGGCGCGCGGATCAGTATCATCCGGACATCATCATCTACTCGGTGGACGCGCGGCAGTCGCTGCACCTGAAACAGGTGTTCGACGCGGCGCGCCAGACCGGATTGGCGCCGGGCGTGTCGTTTGAAAACTTTGCGTTCGGAGCCGTGTGCGGCGCGGACCGCAAGCCCTTCAAGACCCGCGACGGCGGCGTGATGCCGCTGGACACATTGATAGACACGGCGGTTCAATCCGTCAAGGCGCGGATGGATGCCGGCGAGATCGGCCGCGGCCTGACCGACGCCGAAAAGGCGGCCGTTGCCGAAAAGGTCGGCGTCAGCGCCTTGAAATTCGCGGGCCTGATCAACGACAAGACGAAAGACTGCGTTCTGGACATCGACAAAATCACGCAGGTGGAGGGCCGGACGGGCCCGTATATCCTCTACACGATTGTCCGGATGAAAGCCGTTTTGGACAAGGTGGGGGCGGCGGGCGACAAAACGCCTGTGATGTGCGCACATCCGGCCGAGCGGGCGCTTTTGCTGCGCCTGTATGCTTTTCCGGATGCGGTTCAGGCGGCCTATGCGAACCGCGCGCCGCACATGCTGGCGGATTATGTGTTCAAACTGGCGCAGGATTTCAACCTGTTCTACCACGACTGCCCCATCCGGGACGCGGGTGCGCGCACGCGCGCTGCGCGCCTGGCGCTGACGCAATACACATTGCGCGCGGCGCAGAGTGTCGCGGACATCCTGGGGCTGATGGTGCCGGACAAGATGTAGGCGCCGGCTGCGCAATGTCGTTCATATTGCGCCCGCGGTTTATGCGCATCCATGCCTGCGCCGTGCCCGCGCTTCCGGCCGCGCCGCACCTGCGCCCGCGATTTTTTTCTTGCAATCCGCCCGAAAATATGTATAATAGGCGCTGTCGGTTCGGCCGCCCGTGGGGGTATAGCTCAGTTGGTAGAGCGCTGCAATGGCATTGCAGAGGTCAGGAGTTCGACCCTCCTTACCTCCACCAAAAGACACAAGGACGATAGATATGCGTCCTTTTTTTGTGTCCAAAATATCCCTTGAACGGCGCAGTTCCGCGCGGTTTTTTAAGAAGTCCTCTTGTTGAAGCAAGAGGTCTTTTGTTATAAGCACTCCCCTCTTTTTCCTCAAAATTCCCCAAAACATATCTTTGGCCAATTCCTGCATTCCCTGCAACAGGGCACACTCATCCCCTTGTGCCCGCCCAATGGGTGCATTCAACATATTGGCAAACGCTTGTGACGAGGAAGATAAGGTATGGTGAAACATCAAGGAAAGCTGATAAGTATCCATTTCCGGATAAGCCGCTTTGGTGGGTAATGAGAGATAAGCGTTGGCCATCCCATACAACTTCTTTTCATCGGGTTCGAGGGCATAATTGACGACGAAGGGGATACGGTTTGTAAAGCTGGTATATTGGGTCACTTGGCTTTTCAGCGTTCTAAAGCAAAACTCAGATACCCACGTCGCCAAATCGGGAAGGGAAGACTTTTTCTTGATCTGCGGTTGAATTTTCTTCCATTATAAAATAGTTTTTCTGAATTCAGTCCAGTTTTCAACGGGGGTTCCCGGAAAGTGTGTGCCATTATCCAAAGCGTCAAAATGTTGCTTGCCACAGTGAATTTTCATTTTCTCCCCGCCGCGCAGATCAAACATATCTATACTCCCTTTGGTCTCCAGCACAAAATATAGTTTTTGCTCGCCATTTTTTTCTAAATAAACGGCCCAGTCCGGTGTATAAGGCCCAATAGGAGTTTTGATCTTAAAGCGCGTTGGAATCTTAAAAAACATCCGAACATCAGGATCAGCATCCAAACTCTTGGCAAATTTGCTTTCCGTGCCGCTATCATATATTTTTCAAAGTCATTGTCGATGTATAGAAGCGTTGGTGATTTTGTTACGGCAGAATTCTTACATGATTTGTATAATCAAGCCCAAATCGACCTTAATCCCGTTCATTTTAGAAACACTATTTGTGTTATAGAAAATGGGATGTTCAAGAGTTACAATGCCGCGGCCTTCGGAGCAGTACGCAAGCACTGCTAGAAAACTTGAATGAGAACTCCAAATTGCTTCGGCCAAAGGATTTTCCGCCGGGAACAGAGCTTTTTAGAAGATATAACGGCAAGCAATATCGTATCCGCATCCTGGACGATGGCGTGGAATTGGATGGCAAAGTGTATAATTCACTCTCGGCCGTGACCTATCAGATTACCGGCCAACGCCTCTCCGGACGCTACTTCTTCGGGTTGGGAGGCAAATGATGGAAACGGTCAGATGTGCTATTTACGTTCGAAAGTCCAAGGACGATAATTTAGACACGGATTTTAAAGCCGTGATGCGACGGGAATCATCTGTGCGAGGGCGAGGTTTTTATCCGCCCGGAGCATCAGGGGTGCAAATACGCGAATTTCCTGGTTCGGGCGTTGCTGTCCGTCGCGAAATCGAAATATAAATGCTCTGTGTTTGAAAGCATAACATGGCGGGAGGGGCACCAGCTGGGGTGGTGGGGAAAAATGGGCGCCCGAGAGGATCCGACACTGACTTTCTTTACCGGCCGGATTGATACAATGCTTCGGAAACTTTCCCCCTATCAAGGGCACGATGGGGCTTTGAAACGCACAGAGCGCTAGCTAATTTCCGGCCTTCTCGACAGAGAACTTGCCGCCGGGCAGGTCGTTGATGACGATGCCTTTCGCCAGCAGCGCGTCCCGGATCTCATCCGACTTTTTCCAATCCTTGTTCTGGCGGGCCAGCGCGCGCTGGGCGATGAGCGCCTCCGTTTCGGCGTCCAGCGCATGCCGCTGCTCCCGGAACGTGTCCGTGCCCAAATCCAGCACTTCGTCCATCCGTTGCAGCGCGGCCAGCTTCGTTCCGGCGCTTGTCGCGACGTCCTTCAAGGCGTCCCACATCACGCTCAACGCCTGCGGCGTTCCGACATCGTTGAACAGGCATTCGTCGAACCTGCGCACGATTTTGTCCACGCGCGCCGGGTCGGCCGGCTCGTCTTTTTTCCGAAGGTCGACGACGCGCGCCCTCAAATTGTCATAGGCGTTCTGCGCGCCGTCCAGAATGTCGAACGAGAACGCGAGCGGCGACCGGTAATGCGCGGTCAGGCAGAGATACCGGAACGCCAGCGGATCGTATCCTTTCTGTTTCAGCACATCGATGGTGATGATGTTGCCGTCCGACTTGCTCATCTTCATGTCTTTGAGCTGCAGGAAATCGTTGTGCACCCACGTTTCGACCCACTTGTGGCCCAGGCAGCATTCGCTTTGCGCGCGCTCGTTTTCGTGGTGGATGGGAATGTGGTCGATGCCGCCGCAGTGGATGTCTATCCGCTCCCCCAGGTATTTCGTCGACATCACGGAGCATTCGATGTGCCAGCCCGGATAGCCCTTGCCCCACGGCGAATCCCATTGCAGGATCTGGTTTTCGAACTTGGATGTCGTGAACCAGAGCACGAAATCCGTCGGGTTGCGCTTATGGGCATCCTCCGCGACGCGCGATCCGTGTTTCAGGTTCTTGATGTCCGTCCGGGCCAGCGCGCCATACGACGGGTATTTGGCCGTGTCGAAATAAACGTTGCCGCCCGCCTTGTAGGCGAACCCCAGCTTTTCCAGCCGCTCGATGAACGCGATCATGTCCGGGATGTGCTCCGTCGCGCGGCAGACGATGTCCGGGCGCGTGATGCGCAGCGCCTGCTCGTCCTCGAAAAACTTGGCCTCGTAGCCCCGGGCCAGATCGATGACGTTTTTCTTTTCGCGCTCGGCCGCCCGCAGCATTTTGTCCTCGCCGCTGTCCGCGTCGCTGGTCAGGTGCCCGACATCCGTGACGTTCATCACGTGCTTGACCTTGAACCCGGCGCGCAGCAGCGTTTTTTTCAGGACATCCTGGCCGATGTAAGCCCGCAGGTTCCCCACATGCGCGTAGCTGTAAACGGTCGGGCCGCAGCAATACATTTTGACTTCTTTCCCGTCCATGGGTTTGAAATCTTCCATTGATCGAGAAAATGTATTGAATAGTTTCATGGCATCCTTTCCTGACAAATAGGGAATAATATCACACATAGAATACACCACTTTCCGGCCGAAATCAACAAAATAAAACGGGAGGTGGGAGGGGCTATTCCACGCCGCTGTCCAGGATGGAAACGCTGCGGGCCGGCGGGTCGATTGCGCACAGCGCGCCGTAGGGGAGCGTCAGCTGCGGCATCGTGTGCCCGAAATCCATGTTTGTCACGATCGGCATGTCCGTCCGCCCGAACTCGCGGCAGGCGTCCAGCAAGGCCTGGTCGTACTCGGGGTATCGGGCGACCCAGGCATCCGCGTCCGCCGGGTTTTGCCAGACATCGTTGCCCGGGCGCGCGAACAGGATGCCGTTGACGCGGTCCAGGATGCCCTGAACGCCGAGCAGCCGGAGCCAGCATTTGACGCTGGCCGGCGGCGGCATTTCCTCGCAGATTTCCAGGAACAGAATCGTGTCTTCGTATTCCGCGGCCGGCAGCCACAGCGCCGTGCCGTTCAGGGAATTGATGAAGCTGTCGAAACAGCCGCCGATCAGCCGCCCGCGCGCCGGTTTCCGGCCGTTGATATACCGCCACGGCGTGCCGGCCCGCCGGGGGCGGACGGGCGATTCCTTGATATTCCAGTCGATGGTGTCCACGATGAACTCGGGGCTTTCGGGCAGGACGCCGATCGGCCGCGGGTCGAACAATGTCTTTTTGATATTCTCGGCCGTGTATGCCGGAATGCCGCCGTTTTCGGCGAATGTGAACAGAAAGCACCCGCCGTAAAACGAACTCAATCCCGCCCGGTAGCACATGAAGTGGTTGACGCTCGTATCCGAAAAGCCCATGAAGACTTTGGGGTTGTCGCGGATGATGCCGTAGTGCTCATCGGTCATCAGGCGTATCAGCCGGTTGGTGTCATTCCCGCCGATCGTGCAGACGATGCCTTTGATGTCCGGGTCTTTGAAAGCGCCGATCAGGTCGTCCAGCCGTTTCTCGGGATGGTTGGAGAGTTCGTCCGGCTTGGCCCGCGCGTGCGGCGTTTCGACGACGCGGACGCCGAAAGTTTCCATGAACTGGCGCTTGCCCTGCTCGTAGCGGTGCGGTATCGCGCCGGGGCCTCCCCACGACAGCGAGATGGCGGCGATGGTGTCTCCGGGCTTCAATGCGGCGGGTTTGATCAGGCGTTTCATGCAGAGTCCTTTCTTGTATAGGTTCATTATACGCCCTTGGGACGAATTATCAACCTTTTTGTTTGCCTTTGCCGCGGGGCGGTTAAAAATCATTTGACAATGCCGCGAAATCGTGTATAATGGGGCTATAAAAAGATTGACAAAACAATAGGGGATAGCGTTCTCAAAAGGAGGTCGGATATGACGATGTGGGTGGAAGAAGCCGAACAGGCGGCCGAGCGGAATATGCAGGGTTTGCCGTTTTCGCGCGAAAATATGCAGATTTATTATAAGGGAGTGGAGTGCGCGCTCCGCTTCGAGTATTTGGCGATGTTGCAAAAAGAAGTGTCGCATCACAAGCCGCAGTTCAGCGCTCGGCTACGGCAGCACTTGGCGATGGACGCCGCCCAGCGGACAATGCAGGCTGTCCGGGAGCGGACACGAACGACCGAATAAACTTATCGAAAAGGAGAGGAACATGACACAGCCGGAAATTGAAAAAATGGTTTCGCACAATATGGACGGATGGCCGTATTCGCACAGGAATATTCAGATATATTACAAGGGGATTGAATGCGCGCTTCGCCTCCATCATTTGGCGGAGATGCAGAACGACCCGGCTTTTGCCTATGCCGCGCCGGTCGGCTCCGCGATGCGCCATCATGCGGCGCTTGTCGCGGCCAGGCGGGATGTGCGGAAAATCCGGGAGCGGGTGGAGCGGGAATAACAGGGGTGTTGGATAAAGCCATCAAAAAGGAGAGCGTGCATGACAGATACAGAAATTGAAAAGATGGTTTCACAGAATATGGCCGGCTTGCCGTTTTCGCCCAAAAATGTTCAGCTGTATCACAAGGGGCTGGAATGCGCGTTTCGCTTTCAGGTTTTGGCGTTGCTAGACGGGATACCTGGTTGGACAGGAGTGTCCCGTGCCCAAATGCGGAAACGCTTTGCGATGGATCGAGCGAAGTGGAAAATGCAGGAAATCCGGGGGCGGGAATAACATGGGCGCGGGAGAAACATTGGCCGCCGCCGTCCTTGGTTTGGCCATCGAAGACATGGGCGGCGCGAAGGGGGCCAAGAAAAAGGGCCTCGAAGTCAGGGACGAGCTGGCCGCCGAAAAGTTCTTGTTCAATGCGTCCGGCCCGTGGCAGGCCGCGCGCCATTTTTGGTGCAGCTGCGCCAATGTCGATCCCGCGTGGTTCGAGAAAAAGGTCGTCAGACATAATGTCCACAAGCTGGCCGGACTGGCGGCGGCATACAGAACCCAATATAATCAGCTGGGCGGCAGGGAAAGGCGGTAAGGGGCTTATTCGCCCAGCAGTTGTTTCAATCGGGCGGATAACATTTTATCGGCTGTTTTGACGGCAATCTGTTTGCCGGTGGCCATATTTTTGAACAGGATTTCCCCGGCCGCGCGTTCCTGATCCCCGATGTATCCGGCGATGTGGGCGCCGCGCTTGTTGGCGCGCGCCAGGAACTTCCCGAGCGGCGCCGGCTTGAAGTCACATTCGGCGGCCAGACCCTCTCCGGCAACGGCCCGAAACGCGGCCAGCGCGTCGTCCACGGCCGCATCGTCGCCGCAGCCGATCAGGATGTCGACGCCGGCATCCGACAGGCGGTCAGCAAACTTGTCCTTATACAATTCTTCGATGACCACATCGCCGAAGCCCAATCCGACGGCCGCAGCCGGCTTGCCCGTCAGCTTTTCGAACAGGTGGTCGTATCGCCCGCCGCCGAAAATCGCGCGGAACTTGCGCCGGGTGTCGAACGCCTCGAACACGATGCCGGTGTAGTAGACCAGCCCGCGGACGATGCCCGTGTCGATCGCCACATACTCCGAAATGCCCAGCGCGGCGCAGTGCGACAGGAAGCGCTTCATGTCCGCCAAAGCCGGCGATTGCGCCAGGCCGAACGATTCCAGATCCGCGAGGCTTTTCGCCGCCATGAAGGAGGTCAGGGCGTCTGCCTGCTTGTCCGAAACCCCGATATCCGCCAGCATCGCGCGGAAATCCGCCGGCGCGATTTTGTCTTTCTTATCCATCACGCCCATCGCGGCCGCCGCCGCGTCGCCGGAAATGCCCAGCGTCGCGAGGAAGTCGGAAACCAGCTGCCGATTGTTGACGCGGATCTGGTAATCCGCCGCCGAAAAGCCGAGCTTTTGCAGCGCAACCACCGCGGTTTTCAACAGATACGCCTCGGCGGCGGTCGTCTCTGTGCCGACGATGTCGATGTTCCATTGGAAATGCTCGCGCTTCCGGCCCAGCGACGCACGCTCATACCGGAAGCATTGCCCGATGGCGTAGACTTTTCCCTGGGCGGGGAACGCGTCGCGGTTGCCGGAAACGATCCGGACCATCGACGGCGTTATTTCGGGGCGCAGCGCGATTTTCCGGCCGGATTTGTCCTCGAAGTTGTAGATTTGATCGGAGATTTCCTCGCCGCTTTTCCGTTCCAGCAATGCCAGCGGCTCGACGATCGGCGTTTCGTAGCGCACGAAGCCGGCCTCGGCGGCGGCCTCCGTCCATGCGCGCATCAATTTGGCGCGGAAAATCCAATCCTTCGGCAAAAAATCGCGCATGCCGCGCAGCGGCAGCTTGTCGATGCATTCAATTTTGTCTGTCATGGCGAACCCCTGTCTGTTGGGAGCAGTGTATCATACATGGACAAAAAAAGTCAACGGATTTTATTGCGCGCGCCCGGGCGGTGTTGAAAATTTCGGTTGTTTTCCGGCGCAAAGTGTGTCAGAATGACATCCGGCGGGATTTGAAAAAGGAGGGCGCATGGGTGTGTTCGATTTCTTGAAATGCTTGAAACGGCCGATCAGGCCGTATGACGAGGGGCACCTGCCCGCGCGCGACGGGCACCGGATTTATTACCAGCAGGTCGGCAACCCGCGCGGCGAAGTGGTGCTGTCGTTCCACGGCGGGCCGGGCAGTTCGAGCAGCCCCGAATACGCGGGCATTTTCAACCTGAAAAAATACCGCGTGATTTTATTCGACCAGCGCGCGTGCGGGCGCTCCTTGTTCAAGGACGCCTTTCACAAGAACACGATTCAGGACACGATGGCGGACGCGGTGCGGCTGCTCGACCACCTGAACGTCGCGGGCAAGATCATCGCGTGCGGCGCCTCCTTCGGCGCGACGTGCGCAACGCTGTTCGCACAGACGCATCCCCGGCGGGTGAAGCAGGTCGTCCTGGTCAGCGTGTTTCTGGGGCGCAAGCGGGATACGGCGCTGTTCGGCTCGTCCGCGCCGCTTTTCTATCCGGATGCGGTGGATGTTTTCCGCGCGCAGGCCGGCAGGAAATCTGTCGACGATTACTACCACGCGCTTATTTTTTCGCCCGACAAGGCCGACCAGAAAAAGGCGCTGCGGTATTACGGCTCCTTCGAGCATCGGCTGGGTGACGCGGCCGTCGCGTTCGACGCGCCGGAGCTGACCGACGAGGCGGTCTTGAAGTTCCGGATCGTCATGCATTACACGAAGCACAACATGTTCCTGACCGACGGGCAGCTGATTAAAAATGCGTCCAAGATGGCGCATATTCCGACTATCATTTATCAGAACAGGCTGGATTTCTGCTGCCCGCCGTATCAGGCGTATGATCTGCACAAAGCGCTGCCGCAATCGCGCCTGGTGCTGTTCGCCGACACCGGGCACGGCAGCCCGAAACTCTACCGGCGCGTCCGGCGGGATTTCGACTGACGGAGGCGGGGGTTCAATCCTGTTTTTTCACGAGCGGATGGGCCTGCCGGCTGTAATCCGCGACCCTTTTCAACGCGGCTTTCAGCGGGTTCGCGCACGCGTTGCCGCCGATGCATCCGCCGTCGCACGACATCACCTCCACCAGGTTGCCCGCCGGACACTGCCCGGCCCGGGCATACGCTTTCAAATCCCGGATGGACGCTTTGTCCAGCCCGTTGACGACGGCGGGCCTGACGGCGTCCGGCGCGCCCGTCCAGGCGGCCTGCACCGCGCGCGCGACGCCGCCGGACAAGGGAAAAGCGCGGGCTTCCTGCGAGCTGGCATCGTCGAAAGTCGCCGGCGCGCATGCGGCGACATCTATGTCCCGCGCGATGAAAATCGCCGCCACCTCTTCGAAGTTCAGCACATGCTGCACATCGGGGTTGTCCAGAACCTCGCGCCGCTTCGCGAAGCATGGGCTGAGGAAAACAAGAACGGCATCGGGGTGTTTGGTCCGCACCCGCCCGGCCGTGTAAGCCAGCGGCGTCCGCGTCTCCGACACGAAAGGCGCGAGCTCCGGCAGGTGTTTTTTGACAAGCTCGTTATAGGCCGCGCAGCACGATGTCGTCATGAACGCCGCGCCGGCCGCGAGGCGTTCGCGCAAGTCCTCGGCTTCCGTCCGGGCGGCGATGTCCGCGCCGCGCGCGACCTCGTATGCGTCCGAAAACCCTGCCGCGCGCAAAGCCGTTTTCAGCTGGCCGGGCGTGCCGGGCAGGTGCCCCGCGATCGCCGGCGCCATCAGCGCGACGACTTCGCCACCCTCCTTGATTTTCCGCAGAACATCGATCAGCTGGCTTTTCGCATGGATGGCGCCGAACGGGCAGGCCGTCACGCACTTGCCGCACGAAATGCACTTGCCCGCGTCGATGCGCGCGAAGCCGGATGCGTCCTTGCCGATGGCGTCCACGGGGCAGGCGTTTTCGCACGGCACGACGGTTTTCACGATCGCGCCGTAGGGGCAGGCCGCCATGCACAGCCCGCATTTCCTGCATTTCTCCGAATCGATGTGGGAGCGTCCGTCGCTGTGGGAAATGGCGCCGAACCGGCATGTCCGCATGCACGGGCGCGCGACGCAGTTCTGGCACAGATCCGTGACGCGGTACCGCGACGGCGGGCATCCCTTGCATGCGCTTTCGAGCACGGTCAGCGGATTTTCCTCCGGCGCCTCCCGCGCGGCGGCGCGGCGGGCGTAGTCGGACAGCAGCGTCGATTCGTCGTCCTGCTCGATCGAAAATCCCAGCCCCGCGATCGTGCGTGCGCGCAGGATGGCCCGCTCCTTATAAACGCAGCACCGGTATTCGACCTCGCAGCCCTTGGGGCGCATGTCGTAGGGGATGCGGCGCGCGCTTTCCGGAAAATCGTCCGTCAAAAAAGCCCGTATCAGGCGCACCAGTATCTCGCGCTTCAACCTTTTCGTTTCGCTTTCCGTCGTATCAGTCATTTTCCTTGCTTTTTCAAAGACCGCATTCCGCCCCGCCCGGTGTTCGACCCATCGGCTGCCAGAGGATATGTTCGGTGTGGTTTTCTGCGCGCCAGTATGCCGGAATCGGACGCGAAAGTCAAGGTTCGGCCTGGCGCGTTGTGTGAACCTTTCTTGAAATCGCATTTTTTATTTTTTTCTTGACACCGCGCCGAAAATGCGGTAAATTGAACGCGAATCCGGTTGGTTTCGGATGTTTTTATGAAAAAGGGAAAGCATGTCTTGTCTGATGACGGACTTATCTGAAAAAGCGCGCGCCGGTTATGCGGCGGCCTCTTTTTATGCTTTCTGGTTTGCCCCCGCGGGCAAATAACATTTCATATCTGTATCTTCATCTGTTTTTCCGTTCTATCCACCCATTCAAAATCAACAAGGATTGTTTATGTCTGTCATCATACGTTCCGCCGTGCCGTCGGATTTGCCGCACATCGTTCAAACGCATTCGCTGTCGGCGATGCAGGCCTACGGCGGCCATATTTCCCCGGCCGTTTTGGAGGCCACGTTCTCCCTCGAAAAATTGCATGCCAACTGGGCCCGTTCCTTCCAGCAGAAAGCCGAGCGGGGGGATGAGCACGCGCTGTTCGTCGCCGAAAGGGCGTCCGGCGGCGGCCCGGAAATCGTCGGCGTCGCGCGGTGCCATGTCGTGAGCGACGCGGCGGAGCGGAGCTTCGTCGCCGGCGTGATGGGGCGCTCCATGCCGCGCGCATACGGCGAGGTTCAAACGCTGTATGTCCATCCGCGGCATCAGGGGTTCGGCGTCGGGCATTTTCTGATGTCCGCGATGGGCGGGCACCTGCTGAAGCAAGGGGCGGCCCAGGCCGTCGTTGTGACGCTGGGCGGCTATTCGGGGTCCAGCCGGTTTTATCAGTCCGTCGGCGGCGCCCTTCACGGCGGGCGGTTTGAGCAGGATGTCGCCGCCGCGTCCGGCGCCGTCGGCCAAAAGACGGCGGACTGCCGTTTCGACATGTGGTTCTTCCCGGACGTCCGGCGGTTCGCGACGCCGATATGCATCTTGAAAAACCGGCTGGCATCCGATAGAATAAAACGCGAGGAGAAGGAGCGCGCCTGCATATGACCTATCTGGAGATTTTAAGGCACCTGATCGCCTGCGACACAACCACCGGGCATGCGACGCCGGCGGCCGTCGAATGGATCGCATCGTATCTGAAGCCGCTGGGGGGCGTCGCGACGCATCGGGTGCGGAGCGCCGACGGGGCGCGCGCGTCGCTGATCATCTGCATCGGGGAGGGGGCGCGGCCGCTGCTGCTGTCCGGGCACCTGGATGTGGTGCCGGCCGGCGCCGGATGGACGATGCCGCCGTTCGCGCTGACGGAAACGCCGGACAAAGTGTTCGGGCGCGGCACGACGGACATGAAAGGCGCGATTGCCGTCGCGCTGTCGCTGATCCCCGATATAGTCGCGCACGGGAAGTCGGCGTGCATCGTCCTGACGCCCGACGAGGAAGTGGCCGGCACCGGCGTGCATGAAGCGCTGGACGCGCTGGACAGGCTCGGCATTTTACCGCGCGCGGCCGGGTGCATCGTGATGGAGCCGACGGGGTTGGAGGTTCTACTGGGGCAGAAGGAAAGCGTGATAGGGGTTATCGAAGTCCATGGAAAAACCGCCCACTCGTCCGATCCGGCGCAGGGTGCGAATGCATTGGCCGGCGCCATGGCGGCTTACGGGGCTTTTTACGGGGCGCTGAAGCCCTTTCAGGACAGGAGCGACGCCGCTTTCCAAGTGCCGCATTGCGTCGCGGACATCACATTGTTCCAATCGGGCATTGCCGCCAACATGATACCGGACAAGGCCGAGATGGCCTATTCCGGCCGGTTTTTGGATGCGGCGCAAAAGGAAGCTTTCATGCGCGCGCTGTCCGAGGCTCTGATGCGGCTGCCCCTGCCGGCGGGGGTGTCCGTCGCGCATCGGGAGACGGCGGGGCTGCGGGGATTCGCGACGGATGCGGGCGACGCGTTCGCGCGGCGGATTCTGACGCACGCACCGATGGCGGCGTATCCGAAAGTGTCCTACGGGACCGAGGCCGGCTGTTTCAGCGCGCGCGGCATACCGACGCTTATCCTGGGCCCCGGCCGCATCGCGCAGGCGCACCAGCCCGACGAATTCATCGAAAAGGGCCAGCTGGACGATTGGCGTCGGCTGCTTTGGCAAATTGTGCTTGACTTTGGATGAAAAAACGGGTATAAAGGCGTCAGTTTTTTGGAATCAGAGGAGTTTTTCATGGTGAAACGCACATATCAGCCCAGCAAAATCGTCCGGACGCGGCGCCACGGCTTTCGGGCGCGCATGGCGACGAAAAGCGGGCAATCCGTTTTGAGCGCGCGTCGGCGCAAAGGGCGCAAAACGTTGAGCGCGTAAGCGTTCCGGTTGAATCACAAGCGGTGCGCGCGTCGCGCATCCGATGCGGAGGATGGAAGCAAAAGCCCTGATTGTCCTATGTCGGGGCTTTGTTCATAGGAGCATGAGGACGACAGAACGATTGAAAAAACGGCGGCAATTCCTGGCCCTGACGCATCAGGGGCGCAGGATCGTCGGGACGGGCTTGGTGATGCAATACCTGCCGAACCGCCTGCCGGCCGCGCGCGTCGGCTTCACGATCACCAAGAAGATCGGCGGCGCCGTCGTGCGCAACCGGATCCGGCGCCGTCTGCGCGAGGCGGTGCGGCTGTCTGCGGGGTTCGCGGCCCTCGGCGGATGCGACATCGCGATCATCGCGCGGCGCGACATCTTGGAGATGACCTTTGACCAGATCCGCGCCGAGCTTGAGAAAATGGTCCGGCAGATTAAATAAGCCATGATGAAAAAAATCGGCGTTGTTCCCTTTTTGGCCGGCATTAAACTCTACCGGTGGTTTTTGTCGCCGCTGCTGGGCGGGCGGTGCCGGTTCCAGCCGACATGCTCCGAATACGCCGAGGAGGCTTTTTCCTTGCATGGCGCCCGAAAAGGTGCTATATTGACCGCCAAACGCATTTTGAAGTGCCACCCGTGGGGCGGATCGGGATACGATCCGGTGCCGCCGAAAGCCGAAAAGAGGAAAAAATGAACGATATCGGACGCCAGAAGGAAGAGCAGCGCAACATCTTCATCGCGATGGTTTTGGTGATCGTCGTTTTGTTTTCCTTCCAATTTTTCGGCAAGAAAGACAACGGCGCGCCGTCGGCGGAATCGGAAGCGCCCGTCGTTGCCGCAGCGCCCGCGCCCGCCGTTCCCGCGCCGGCGGATAAGAACACATTGCTGCCGACGCTGCCCGTCGTGGATGTTCAGGCGATTCCCGTCGCGAACGCCGTTCTGTCCGGCATGCTGGGCAGCCGGGGCGGACAGGTGTCCGACGTGTCGCTGCTCCGCTACCGCGAAACGCCCGACAAGGACAGCGCCCCCGTCGTTCTGCTGAAACCCGGCGAGGCGGTGAGCGTGTCGTGGACGGGCATGGGCCTGCCCGAAAAGCCGGGCGCCTGGGCCGTGTCGGGGAATCGGCTGACGCCGCAGACGCCCGTTGCGCTGACCTATCAGACGCCGTCCGTCAAAATCGAGCGGGTTATTGAACTGGACGAGCATTACATGATGACATTGACCGACCGCGTCATCAACCTGACCGATGCGCCGGTTGCGGGCGTTCTGGCGGGCAGCATCACGCGCGCGGCGCCGCCTGAATCCGCGCGGATAGCCGCCGTTTTCGAGGGCTTCGTCGGGTATTTCGATGGCAAATTGTTCGAGGAAAGCTACGCGTCCGTCGACAAAGACGCCTTTTCGAAGCCGGCCGCGGGTGGGTGGACGGGCATCACCGACAAATACTGGCAGACGATCCTGATTCCGCCGCCGGACGCGCTGACGATGACTTACCAAAAGACGGGCGACCGGTATGTCGCCGGGTTCCAGACGGCCGCGCTGGCGGTGCCGGCGCGCCAGTCCATCGAGCGGACGACCCGCGTCTTCATCGGCGCGAAGGAAGCCGCCCTGATCAACCGCTATCAGGAATCGCTGAACATTCCGCGGTTCGATCTGACGATCGACTACGGGTGGTATTATTTCCTGACAAAGCCGTTTCTGGCGTTTCTGGCGTTTTTGTTCAAAATCTTCGGAAACATGGGCGTTGCGATTCTGATTTTCGCGACCCTGCTGCGCATCGCGATGCTGCCGATAGCGACGAAATCGTATGAATCCATGGCCAAAATGCGCAGGATCCAGCCGAAAATCAAAGAGCTGCAAGAGCGCCATAAAGACAACAAAATGCTGATGCAGCAGGAGCTGATGGCGCTGTATAAGCGCGACAAGGTCAACCCGATGGCCGGGTGCCTGCCGATGCTGATCCAGATTCCGATTTTCTTCGCATTGTATAAGGTTCTGTCCGTGTCCATCCTGATGCGCCAGGCGCCGTTTTTCGGATGGATTCAAGATTTGTCCCAGCCCGACCCGACCTCGCTGTTCACGGCGTTCGGCCTCATCCCGTGGAACGAGCCGATGTTCCTTCACCTCGGCATCTGGCCGATCCTGATGGGCATCACAATGTATATCCAGCAGAAAATGCAGCCCCAGCCGACCGACCCGACCCAGGCGAACGTGATGAAGTTCCTGCCGCTCCTGTTCACTTTCATGATGGCGAATTTCGCCTCCGGCCTTGTCATCTACTGGACATGGAGCAATATATTATCGATTGCGCAACAGAAATACATCATGAAAAAAATGAAAGTGGATTAAAATTGATTCTAACGGGCAACTCGATTGGTCTTTCTCGGCTCATTTACTCAAGTGTAAACATCGCCTCGAAGCCCTTCCGATTTGCCGCGTTATAATCAATTTTAGGGGAGAGGGGGTAGGCAACTCGATCGGTCTTTTTCGGCTCATTTACTCAAGTGTAAATATCGCCTCGAAGCCCTTCCGATTTGCCGCGTTATAATCAATTTTAGGGGAGAAGGGGGTAGGCAACTCGATCGGTCTTTTTCGGCTCATTTACTCAAGTGTAAACATCGCCTCGAAGCCCTGCCGATTTGCCGCGTTATAATCAATTTTAGGGGAGAGGAGTCGGGCGGGTATTCCGTCCGTTTCATAGGAGGGCAAACCAATGGACGAGCTGTTCAAAAAAGAGTTGATTGCGAAGGGGCAGAAATTATTTTCCGCGCCGTCCGAATTCGTCAAGGGCGTTGTCGCGGTTGATCAGCTGCCGGCATCGCGGCTGCCCGAGATCGCCTTTGCGGGGCGGTCGAATGTCGGCAAGTCCTCGCTGATAAATGTTTTGACCGGCGTTGCAAAGCTGGCGCGCGCGTCGAACACGCCCGGCCGGACGCAGGAAATCAATTTCTTCAAGCTGGGGCAATCCTGTCTGTTCGTCGATCTGCCGGGATACGGATACGCGGCGGCGCCCGAGAAAAAGGTGCAAAACTGGACGCGGCTGATCCACGCGTATCTGCGCGGCCGGGTTCAGCTGCGGCGCGTTTTCCTGCTGGTCGACATCCGGCACGGCATCAAAAAAACGGACGAGAATATCATGAAAATGCTGGACGGCGCGGCGGTCAGCTATCAGATCGTCCTGACGAAATCCGACAAAGTATCCGGCACGGCGGCGCAGGATATGCTGGAAAAAACAAGCGCCGCGGCCGCAAAACATCCGGCGTGCTTTCCGGAAATCATCCTGACCAGCGCATCGGCGCGCCAGAACATCGATTGGCTGCGCGCGCAGGTCGTCCGCGTGTTGGAGGGCATCTGATGGCCGAATCCTACCATTTGGCGGATACGATTTACGCGCTGGCCAGCGGGCACGGCGCGGCCGGCGTCGCGGTGATCCGGGTGTCCGGCAACCGGGCGTGGGAGATTGCGCGCGCGTTGTCCGGCCTGAAAAAAATACAGCCGCGGCATGCGTATGTCGCGCCGCTCCGGCACAACGGGCAGGAGCTGGACAAAGCCGTCCTGCTATGCTTCAAGGCGCCGCGCAGCTTCACCGGCGAGGATGTCGCGGAGTTCCATGTGCACGGTGGCCGCGCCGTGGTTCAGGCGGTGTCCGACGCGATTGCCGATACCGGCGCGCGTCCGGCCGAGCGGGGGGAGTTTTCCCGTCGCGCCGTCGTCAACGGCAAGATGGATCTGACGCAGGCCGAAGGGCTGATGGATCTGATAGGGGCCCAGACCGAAAAGCAGCGGGCGCAGGCGTTGTCCCAGCTGGACGGGCGTCTGGCGGCGCTGTATGACGGCTGGCGGGATCGGCTGGTGCGGCATATGGCGTATTTGGAGGCGTTCATCGACTTTCCGGACGAGGATATTCCGCCCGAAAAATTGCGCCGGATAGATGCCGATTTGGCGGAATTGGCCGGGGAGGTTGCACGGTACCTGAACGACAATAAGGCGGGCGAGAAGCTGCGGACGGGCTTTCAAATCGCGATTGTCGGCGCGCCGAACGTCGGCAAGTCGTCGCTGATAAACGCCCTGACCCGGCGCGAGGTCGCGATTGTGTCGCAAACGGCCGGCACGACGCGCGACATCGTGGAGGCGCACCTGGATGTGGACGGCTTTCCGGTGATTCTGGCCGATACCGCCGGCCTGCGTGAAACGCGCGCGGAAATCGAATCCGAAGGCATCCGCCGCGCCGTCAGACGCGCCGAGGAGGCCGACCTGGTGCTGCATGTGCTGGACGCGTCGGACAACGGGGCGGCCGATAAAATCGCGATTAAAAACAGCCGCGTCATCCGGGTGTGGAACAAGATCGACCGGATTGCCGGAAAACCGCCGGAGGGCCTGGCTGTGTCCGCCAAAACCGGCAAGGGCATTGCGGCGCTGTGGGAGGCCGTCAAGTCGGTCCTGCATGCGGATTTCGCCAGTTCGACGGGCATCACGCGCGACCGCTATCGCGTTGCGTTGGAGGAGGCGCACCGCGCGTTGGCGAACGCCGTCCGCGTGTCCGAACTGGAATTGAAAGCCGAGGAGCTGCGTTTGGCGGCGCGGGCGCTGGGGCGCATCACGGGGCGGATAGATGCGGATGAACTGCTGGATGTTATCTTCCGCGATTTCTGCATCGGGAAATAATTTCCCTCCCTTGTTCTTCAAGGGAAGGTTAGGGAGGGTTTTCCTTAAAGGGCGGGTTCGGATGACACAAAAAGAAAAACATTTGGATTTCGTTCAAAAAGCGCGCAAACTGCGCCGCCGGATGACAGACGCGGAACGCCGGCTATGGCATTTTTTGCGCCGTGACTGCCTGGGGGCGCGCTTTCATCGGCAATATATTTTTGACGATACCTATATTGTCGATTTCTATTGCGCGCGTGCCCGGCTGATTGTAGAAGCAGATGGCGGGCAGCACCATCAATCGCCGAGTGATCAAGAGCGGGATGTTTATTTTCAAAAACGAGGGTATTGCGTTTTGAGGTTTTGGAACAATGATGCGTTGAAAAATACGGAGGGATGTTTGCGGGTGATTAAAGATGTTTTGACAGAGAGAATGGCGCGTAAAACCCTCCCGGACCAGGGAACCCTCCCCAGTCCTCCCTTGAAAGGCAAGGGAGGGGATGATAGCGGAACCTTCCCCAGTCCTCCCTTGAAAGGCAAGGGAGGGGGTAAGTACGAATTACGAACCACGAATCACGACTCCCATCACAAGGGAGGGGACTTCGATGTGATCGTTATCGGCGGCGGGCATGCGGGGTGCGAGGCTTGCGCGGCGGCCGCCCGGATGGGGGCGCGGACGCTGCTGATCACGCACCGCATCGACACCATCGGAGACATGTCGTGCAATCCGGCGATCGGGGGCTTGGGCAAAGGGACGCTGGTGCGCGAGATCGATGCGCTGGACGGCCTGATGGGGCGGGTCATCGACGCGACGGGGCTGCAATTCCGCGTGCTGAACCAATCCAAGGGCCCCGCCGTCCAAGGTCCGCGCGCCCAGGCGGACAAGGAAGCCTACAAAGCCGAGATGCAGCGGATACTTCTGAATTACCCGAATCTGACGATTATAGCGGGCAGCGCCGATGACATCCTGCGGGACGGCGCCGGCGTGTCGGGCGTCGTGGCGGACGGCAAGGAATACGCCGCGCGCGCGGTCGTCGTCACGACGGGGACGTTCCTGAACGGCGTGATGCACATCGGGCCGGAAAAAACCGAGGGCGGCCGGTTCGGTGCGCCGGCCAGCCACGGCATCACGCCCGCGTTGAAGGGAATGGGGCTGGCGATGGGGCGGCTGAAAACGGGGACGCCGGCGCGGCTGGACAAGGACACGATCGACTGGTCCGTGTGCGCGCGTCAGGACGGCGACGCAGAGCCGAAGCCTTTTTCGTTTCTGACCCGGGATTTCCACCCGGATCAGATGCCGTGCCACATCACGCACACGACGCCGCGCACGCACGCAATTCTGCACGCCAACCTCGCGCGCGCGCCGCTGTATTCGGGGCAGATTCAGGCGATCGGCCCGCGCTATTGCCCCAGCATCGAGGACAAAATCGTGCGCTTTGCCGGCCGCGAATCGCATCATGTTTTTTTGGAGCCCGAAACGCGCGGCGGCAACAGCATTTACCCGAACGGGATTTCGACATCGATGCCGCGGGACGTGCAGGAGGCGTTCGTGCGCTCGATTCCGGGGTTGGAGCGGGCGGCGTTCCTGCGCCACGCGTATGCAATCGAATACGATTTCGTCGATCCGCGGGAATTAAAGCCGACGCTGGAAACGCGCAAAATCCGGGGGCTGTTTCTGGCCGGGCAGATCAACGGCACGACGGGGTATGAGGAGGCCGCGGGCCAGGGCCTGCTCGCCGGCATCAACGCGGGATTGCGCGCGGGCGGGTCGGAGGAAGTCTTCACCTGCGACCGGTCGGATTCGTATCTCGGCGTGATGATAGACGACATCACGACGCACGGCGTGGACGAGCCGTATCGCCTGTTTACCTCGCGCGCCGAATACCGGTTGAGCATCCGCGCGGACAACGCCGACCTGCGCCTGACGCGGCGCGGCATGGAGGTCGGGTGCGTCGGCGCGGCGCGGGCGCGGGCTTTCCGGTCGAAGGAAAAAGCGCTGGACGCGGCGCGGACGCTGATTCAAAAAACAATCTGTGCGCCGAAGCGGGCGGCGGCGCTTGGGTTCAAGGTCGCCTTGTCCGCCGGCGCCAAAACGCCGCTGGATCTGCTGGCCTATCCGGATGTGGCGTGGGCGGATCTGACGCGCGCGTTCCCGGAGTTGGCTAAAATCCGGCCGGATGTCGCCGGGCAGCTGGAAATCGAGGGGCGGTAAGCCGGATATCTGGCGCGCCAGCGTCTGGACATCGATGCGTTCAAGAAAGAAGAGGCGTTGAAAATCCCGGACGACCTGGATTTCGCGAAAATCGGCGGGCTGTCCAACGAAATCGTCGGGCGGCTGAACAAAAGCAGGCCGGCGACCATCGGCGCGATGACGCGCCAGCCGGGCATGACGCCGGCGGCTGTGACGGCCGTGATCGCCCGCGTCCGCAAAAGAAAAACTTGACAAACGATTCGAACGGCTGTATGATTCTCCCGTCATCTGATGTCAGGAGGGTATCATGTCCAGATTGTTTTCCGATGCGTCCGTTCCCATCTGGGAGCAGTGCGTCGCGCAGACGCCGCAGGAAAAGGCGTATTATAAGGCCGGAATGGCGCGGGTCGTCATGCGCAATTGGGGATATGACCCCGAGATACGGGGCGCATATGGCGCGCTGGCCCGGTCATACCGGTATGACCGCGATATGGAAAGCCTGTTCAAATGTCGCATGGTGTTGCAAAGCAAGGCCCTCCATCTGGCCGTTAATCAAACCCAAAGAGAATTGTTGTGCGCGCAGGAGGCCGGCGATATCATCGCATGCAAAGCGCACCTGGCGCATCTGGCCTATCTGACGCCTTTTTTGAGTCTCTCTTACAGCCCGCGCAGCGCCCGTCCGATTTTCTTCCTGAAATTGCAGAAAAAGCAGCTGGAGGCTTATCTGGCGGCGGAGCGGCAGCAGCAGCGGTAATTCACCGGAGCGCGTCTATCCGCAATGTGCCCTTGTCCGCGTCCAGCGCCGCCGCGGCGCCGATGGGGACGACGACATGGTCGGGGGCGTGTCCGTAGGGGAAGCCCGCAATAACCGGAAACGGCGCGCGCGCGAAATGGTCGCGCAGCACGGCGGCGATTGTGCCGTCGGCTTTATCCTTGGCGACGCACTTTTCCCATTGCCCGAGGACAAGCCCGCCGATCTGATTGAAAACGCCGGCCAGACGCAGATGCGTCAGCATCCGGTCGATCTTATACGGCTCCTCCC
The DNA here is from genome assembly GCA_028696805.1 of Alphaproteobacteria bacterium. Taxonomy (GTDB): domain Bacteria; phylum Pseudomonadota; class Alphaproteobacteria; order CAAHEQ01; family UBA3637; genus JAQVGI01. Next base: position 12,981 of record JAQVGI010000010.1, on the reverse strand, counting down.
CGACATCTTCCAGCAGCAGGATTTTCCCCCGCATGTCGGGCAGGTAGGGCGTCCCGACCAGCGTTTCGATCAGCGTCAGCGTGCCGCCGACGAGGATGCCCTGCGCCCGCCCGCCGGCCATCGGTTTCAGCCGCGCGAATGTCTGCGCTTCGTTTTTCAGGGCGCTCGGCAGCGTCCGGCGCAGCAGGGGGGGCAGCGGCTTCAACGCATAATTGGCGATGAATCCGGTCTGGCTCGGCAATCCGGCGCGCGCGTAGAGGGCCAGCTGCAAGGCCGTTATGTCGCTGAACCCGAAAAAGGGCTTCGGGTTTTTCCGGACGGCGTCGTAATCGATTTTGTCCAGCAGGCGCGGGCTGCCGTATCCGCCTTTCAGCGCGACAATGGCGTCCACCCCCACGTCGGCGAAGGCGGCGTTGATGTCCTGCGCGCGGACAGCATCGGATCCGGCCAGGAACCGGTCTTTTTGAAACACGGCGTCCGACCAGATCGCATTATATCCCCACTTTGAAAACGCGGCCTTTATTTTTGCGAAATCCGCCGGGGTCAGCCTGTTGATCGGCGACGCCGGCGCGACGATGCGGATGGTTTTCATGGCTTCCCCTTCTTGATATGGTTCAGGATGTCCTTGGCGAAATCGGTCAGCGTGTCGTCGCGCGCGCCCATCACGACGATCCGCGCGCCGGGCTTGACGCGCGGCATCAGGAAGGCGATGATTTCCGCCCGCGTCGGAATGTAATGCGCGCGGCACCCCTTGCGGACCAGCGGATCGACGATGTCCCGGGACGAAATATCCTGCGCGACGGTTCCGCCGGCGTAGTAGATGTCCGGCATGATGAAGGTCGTTCGCGGGCCGAGCGTTTCGTGCAGCGTCCGGATCAGCTCGTCTTTCATCAGGCGCGTCGGCGCGAAGCCGTGCGGCTGGAAAATCACGAACACGGCGCCGGGGAAACTTTGCAGGGCGGTCAGGGCGGCTTTGATTTTTTCGGGGTTGTGCGCATAGTCGTCGATGACGGCGATGCGGCGGGCGGCGCCGATCGCCTGCATCCGTCGGCGCGTGCCGCGGAAGGTTTTCAATGCGCGCACGCTGTCCGCGACCGGAATACCGGCCAGCAGCCCCGCCCCGACGGCGGCCAGCGCGTTCGCGACATTGTATGCGCCGACGAGGGGAAGCCGCACGGGCATGCCGTTCAGGTCGAACCGGATGCCGCCGGGCATCTGGCGGATGTTTTCGGCGCGCAGCGTCGCGCGCTTGTCGCCCGCCGCGGAAAACGAGATGACATTCGGTCTGTCCAGGCGCAGCCGGCGCGTTTCCGGGCAGTCGGCGTTGACGACGGCACCGCGCTTCGCCCGGCTCAGGAAAGAAGCGAACAGCGGGCGGATTTCGTCCAGCGGCTTGTGATCCAGCGAGATGTTGCTGACCACCGCGTAATCGGGCGTGTATAAATCGATCGATCCGTCCGATTCGTCGGCCTCGATCACGCAATGGCGGCCGTGTCCGAAAATCAGGTTGGACGGCTTTTCCCGGTGATACGCGTTGTTGGAAATGCCGCCGTTGATCATCGTCGGATCCAGGGCGTTTTTGTAAAGGATATGGCCGACCATCGCCGTAATCGTCGTCTTGCCGGACGTGCCGGCGATCGCGATGCCGCTGTAATCGTGCAGGATGCCGGCCAGCACCTGCGCGCGCCGCCGGATGGGAATGCGCAGGTCTTTGGCCCGCCTGACGTCCGGGATGGAATCCTCGACGGCGCTGGACACGACAAAAACATCCGTATCCGGCCGGACGCCGCGCCCGTCCTGCGGGAAAAGGGCAATGCCCGCCCGCGCCAGCGTTCGGCGCATCTCCCCGTTATGCCCGGCGTCGAAAGACCTGTCCGAACCGGCGACGGCGTTGCCCTGGCGCGCCAGATACAGCGCGATGGAGCTCATCCCGATGCCGCCGATGCCGCAGAAAAAATAGTTCGTCATCAAAAAGTCCTTTACATCCCGATGCGTTGATGTTAGTCTAAAACAAACCGAATGTAAAGGGAGGAAATATGTTCAAGCTGATTTTATTGACGGGTGCGGCGCTGGCGTCTGGCGCCGTTTGGGCGCAGGGCGGCCTGTTCCCGGAATTGCAGCCGGACGCTCCGGCCCCCGCGCAGGCCCCCGCGGCGAAGCCCGACGCTCCGGCGCCCGTTTCAAAGCCCGTTCCACCGCTCGCGCCAAAGGCGGCGACCATCGGGCAGGCGCTGGATGCGTCGGGGAGCGTCGCGCTGCCGGACATCGCGCCGGCCGGCGATTTGCCGCAGGTTTTGCAACAGCAGCTGGCGGCCGCGCCGTCCGCGCCGGAAACGTCCTCCGCCGCCGGCGATAAAAAGGACGACAAGAAAACCAAAGAGGAAATCTACATCATCGCCAGCGATGTCAAGAGCGTTCAGCCGCCGATGCAGGGCTTTTCATATTGCACGGCGCAGTTTTCTCTGGTGAACAAATTGAAGAAGCAGGCGCAGGATGTGACGGTTCAGCTGACATACGGCACGATGAAGGCGACGCTGTCGTTCGGCGGCGTCGCGCCGGACGGCGAAGGGAAATCGAGCATCACGTTGGCGGGCAGCTCCTGCGCGTATATCATGAGCCTGCCCCAGATGGAGATAAAATCCTGCGTCGTTCCGGGCATGTCCGCCGAGGAGTGCAAGAAACGCGTCAAACTCATCCCGATATCGTAAGATGACGGGACGCTGCGCTTTTTGGGCGGTTATGCTTCTCTGGTGTCCGGCGGCGTGGGCCGGCACGCCGGACGTGTTATCCGAATCCGACGCGCAGGTGTATCGGAAGATTTTCACATTGCAGGAAAAAGGCGATTTCGCCGGCGCCCGGAAATTGACGGGCGTTCTGGACGACGACGTGCTGAACGGGTATGTGCTGTATCACCGCTTTTTCGCGAAGGGCTACCCGACGAAGGCGGCCGAGATAACGGCGTGGCTGGACGCATACGGCGATTTTCCGATGGCCGCGGACGTCTACGCGCTGGGCAAGCAGAAGAAGGCCCGGCTGCCGGCGGCGCGGCCCAAGAGCATCTTCGGCGGGCAGTCGGGCGCATGCAGCTATGTGACGCGGCAGGAGCCGATAGACCTGGTGCGCGGAAAAGTATACGCCAATCGGAAGGCGACGACATTGATGCGCCAGATCGCGCGGGCGCTGGCGACCGGCCAGACGCTGCGCGCGCGCCGGCATATCGAATCGGACGAGATGCGCCGGCTGATACCCCGGGCGGACATCGCGAGCGCGCGGACGGCGCTGGCGTTTTCGTATTTCCTGGACGGGCATGACCGGCTGGCGGCCGAGCAGCTGAAACAGATCAATGTCAAGAAAACCCCGCTGGCCGCGTGGACGGCCGGCCTGGTCGCCTGGCGGCAGGGGCGGTTCGAGGAGTCCGCGGATTACTTCGCCTATGTGTCCGACCACAGCGCGACATACCCGCTGCTGCGCGCGAGCGCGTCTTTCTGGACGGCGCGCGCCCATATCAAGACGGGGCGGTTCGAGCATGTGAAGAAATACCTGTCGCGGGCGGCGGAAAATCCGCGCGTGTTCTACGGGTTGCTGGCGATGCGGCTGCTGGGCCAGGATTTGAACCATGTCTGGGATATTCCCGGCGAGGCGAACGACGATGTGACGGCGGATTTTTCGCATCCGGCGCTGACGCGCGTGTATGCGCTGCGCCAGATCGGGCGGGACGAGTGGGCGAAGCGCGAGCTGTCGCAGCTGTATCTGGAAGCGGACGCGGAGGCCAGGAGCATCCTGCGGATGATTTCGCAAAAGGCCGGATTCGAGGAGGACCTGATGGGCCTGACCGGGCAGGTCAACGGCGACAACGGCGCGCGGTATCCGGCGCCGAACTGGACGCCGACGAACGGGTGGCGGGTGGACAAGGCGCTGGTGTATGCCTTCGTGCGCCAGGAGTCCTGCTTCAACGACAGGGCCCAGAGCGCGGCCGGCGCCGTCGGGCTGATGCAGCTGATGCCCAAGACGGCCCGCGAGCTGGCGCGCCAGATGGCCTACCCGTGGAAAGTCCAGAACTTGAAGGAGCCGGAATACAACCTGGCGCTCGGCCAGATTTATCTGCGCAACCTGCTGCAAAATCCGCAGATTGAAAACAACCTGATTTACACGGCGGTCGCCTACAACGCCGGGCCGGGGAACCTGGCCAAATGGAAAAGCCGCAAGATGAAATACGACGGCGACCCGCTGCTGTTCCTGGAAAGCATCCCGAGCAAGGAAACGCGCGCGTTCGCCGAGCGCATCATGGTCAATTACTGGGTCTACCGGTCGCTGATGGACCAGCCGCTGACATCGCTGGACGAGGTCGCGCAGGGGCGCTTTCCGGCGTATCGGGCGCTGGATTAGCCGGCTTTATTTGCCCGAATCGGGAACGGTCTTGCGTGCGGGAATCGGCGGGCGCTTTTCATCGGAGCGTATTTTCTTGCCGGCCAGCAGGTCCTTGATTTCATCGCCGGACAACGTTTCGTATTCGATCAGCCCCCGCGCCAGCGCGTCCAGTTCGCCCTTGTATTTCTTCAACGTGTCGCGCGTCGCCGCATAGGCGCCGTCGATCATTTTCCGGATTTCCCGATCCACGCGCAGCGCCGTTTCGTCCGCGATGGTTTTGCGCCGTGAAATGCTGTATCCCAGGAAGACCTCGTTTTCGGGCTCCTCGTAGGCGATCGGTCCCAGCGCGTCGCTCATGCCCCATTCGGCGACCATCTTGCGCGCGATGGCCGTGGCGACGGCGATGTCGTTGCTGGCGCCCGTCGAAACATTTTTCTTGCCGAAGATCATCTCCTCGGCGACGCGGCCGGCGAACAGGATGGACAGGCGCGTCTGCAGGTATTGCTTGCTCTGCGAATACTTGTCCTTTTCGGGCAGCTGCATCGTGATGCCCAGCGCGCGGCCGCGCGGGATGATCGTCACCTTGTGCAGCGGGTCGGATTCGGGCAGGTGCAGCGAAACGATCGCGTGCCCGGCCTCGTGGTAGGCGGTCATTTTCTTTTCCTTGTCGTCCATGACCAGCGACCGCCGCTCGGTCCCCATCATGACCTTGTCCTTGGCGTCCTCGAACTCCTTCATCGTGACCATCGTCTTGTTCCGCCGCGCGGCGATCAGGGCCGCCTCGTTGACCAGGTTGGCCAGGTCCGCCCCCGAAAATCCGGGTGTTCCGCGCGCGATGACGTCCAGCTGCACGTTCGGCGCCAAAGGCACTTTCTTGACATGCACGCGCAGGATTTCCTCGCGCCCGCGCACGTCGGGGTTGGACACGACGATCTGGCGGTCGAAGCGCCCCGGGCGCAGCAGCGCGGGATCCAGCACGTCCGGCCTGTTCGTCGCGGCCAGCAGGATGATGCCCGAGTTTTCCTCGAATCCGTCCATTTCGACGAGCAGCTGGTTCAGCGTTTGCTCGCGCTCGTCGTTGCCGCCGCCCAGGCCGGCGCCCCGGTGGCGGCCGACCGCGTCGATTTCGTCGACGAAGACGATGCACGGCGCCGATTTTTTCGCCTGGTCGAACATGTCGCGGACGCGCGACGCGCCGACGCCGACGAACATTTCGACGAAATCCGATCCCGAGATGGAAAAGAACGGCACCTCGGCCTCGCCGGCGATGGCCTTGGCCAGCAGCGTCTTGCCCGTTCCCGGCGGCCCGACCAGCAGGCAGCCTTTCGGGATCTTGCCGCCGAGCCGCTGGTATTTCGCGGGGGCTTTCAGGAAATCGACGAGCTCCTGCAATTCCTGCTTGGCCTCCTCGATGCCGGCGATATCGGAGAACGTGACCTTGTCCTTGCCGGACATCAGGCGCGCCTTGGATTTTCCGAAGCTCAACGCCTTGCCGTTGCTGGCCGCCATCTGGCGCATCATCACGATCCAGATGCCGATGAACAGGATCATCGGCAGCCACGAAATGAACGCGCCGGTCAGCGAATCGCTTGTATCGGACGGCTCGGCCGTGATGCCGACCTTGTGCTCTTGCAGCAGCTTCACGATGCCGGATTCCTCGGGCGTGAAGCTTTCGAATTTCTTGCCGGATTTCAAGGTGCCCGTGACGGCCTGGTTTTTCAGGGTCACCTCGGCGACGGCGTCCGTCGCGACGGCGTGCACCAGCTGGGTGTAGGTCAGCCGCTCCGGCGCTTTGTCCAGCTGCTTTTTGCCGATGGCCTGCGACACGCCCATGACGACCAGGAACAGGACGATCCAGATCAGAAAACCTTGGTTTTGGGGTTTCGGCTTAAACATCGCGGCTCCTTGTCAGTAAACAATAAACGCTCTTTCTCTCTCCCTTTTTATAGGGTTTTCCGATGATTTTTGCAAGCTCTTTGTCGGTGCGGATGTATCGGACGGCGACCGGCTTGCCGCCGGCGGCGGCCTGGACGAGGGACTGGCGCACCAAATGCGGCAGGCGGTCGTCGCGCCGGACGGGGCGGTTGGACAGCACGACATCCGCCGTGGCGTAGACCAGGAACCTGTCCCAGGTGTCCAAAACGCCGGCCGGAAGGTGCTTGGGCTTTTCCTGCCGCGCGTATTCCTTGGCGACATACAGGCCGTTTTTGTGGCGCGTCAGGCAGCAATCGCCGATGGTGGCGGTTTTGGGGCGCTCCGCGATGTAGTTTTCCAAAAAATCCAGCGAGGCGGGCCGGTCCGACTGGCCGATGATGTCCAGCAGCAGCTGGATCAGGCGGATTTGAATCTCGGGCGGATTGTCCGCATCCCGCCGGATCAGGGCATATCCTTGGGGATAAACGCGGACGCAGCGGCGGAACGCCTGCCGCGCGTAGAAATCCAGCGCCTGCTTCGCGCGGGCCAGCCGCCCGGCGGATTTGCCGACTTTTTCGGGCGTCAGGCCGATGTCCGAGAGGGTTTTCTGATGGCGCCGCCACCGGACGCGCTCGAACGCCGCATCGGCATTCATCGCGTCTTCGGCCCATGTCTGCCGGTGTTTTTTCAAGGTGTCGAGGATGGCCTGCTTGGGCTGATCCAGCAGCGGGCGCACCAGCGTGATGCCGCCGCGTCCGGTTTGCGTGTCCATCGCCGCCAGCCCGTCCAGCCCGCTGCCGCGCGCCAGCCGCGCCCAGAATGTTTCGGCCTGGTCGTTTTGGTGGTGCGCCAGGAACAGGAACTGGATGCCGTTGTCGCGGCAGAACCGCGTCAGCAATTCGTATCGTTTGGCGCGCGCCGTTTCCTCGATGCGCGTCTTGGGCTTCGCGCCCGTCCAGGCCAGCGTTTCGTGCGGGATTTTCAAGCGGCGCATCTGGGCGTGCACGGCGGCGGCCTCCGCCGCGGATTCCGGCCGCAGCCCGTGGTCGATCGTGACGGCGACGATATTCAGGCGTGCTTTTTTCATCAGCAGGGCCAGGCAGACGCTGTCCGCGCCGCCGGACACCGCGACCGCGACGCGCTCATCCGGTTTCAAGGAAAGCGCGGCGATCCGCTGCGCGAGCCAGGATGCGTCGATCACGGGCATGCGAGTTTTTTCGCCTCGTCCGCCGCGCGCGCTTTGACGGCGTCGCCGGCTTTCGGGAACTCGGCGGCCAGCCCCGTGAAAGCCGCGCATGCCTCCGCCCGCTTGTTCAGGTGTTTCAGCGACAGGCCCAGTTTCAGCATATTGTCCGGCGCCTTGGCGTTGCTTTTGTATGCGGCGAGCCCGTCCGCAAACACGCCGACAGCCTCGGCATGCCGGCCGCGCGCATACAGCGTCTCCCCGATCCAGTAGTTGGCGTTGCCGGCCAGCTTCGATTTCGGATAGGCCCGGATGAACGCGCGGAAAGCGGTTTCGGCGCCCGCATGGTCGCCTTTTTTCATCAGCGCGTAGGCCGCGTCATACCGCTGCTGCTCCGTCTGCTCCGCGGCGGGCTGGACGGGCTTCGGCTCCGGTTTCGGCTCCGGCTTCGCCAGCGTCTGGAAGCGCATGTCGATGTCCGCGTTCATCCTGCCGACGCGCTCGTCCAGCTTGTCCAGCCGGTCGGCCAGCTCCTCGGTCTTGCCGGTCAGGGATTTGATGACCTGCTCCTGATCGTCCAGCCGGGCGTAGAGCTCGTCTATGTTCTGAATTTCGGCCGCCGGCTGCGCCCCCGCGGAAACGGAAACGGCCAGCATTAAAAGAAACGCGATTTTTTTCATCGATTGACTCCCCAAACGAAACCCTTCCGCCATTTTATACGGAAGGGTTCGCGTTTTCAACAAAAATCGTATTTTTTTAGTAGGCGACGCTCGCCGCGTTCCGATTTTTGGCCCAGGCTTCCTCGGTCGATCCCAACGCCGCCGGCTTGTCCTTGCCGTAGGAGATGGTCCGGATGCGCTTGGCCTCGATGCCGTTGGACATCAGGTAGTTCCGCGCGGCGTTCGCGCGGTGCTCGCCCAGCGCCAGGTTGTATTCGGTCGTTCCGCGCTCGTCGCAGTTGCCCTCGACCACGATCAAAGCCTTCGGGTTGTCCTTCAGCCACACGGCCTGCTTCGCCAGGTTGGCGCGCGCCTCCGCGTTCAGCTCCGAGCTGTCCAGCTTGAAGTAGACGACATCGTATCCGGTCGCTTTCAGCTTGTCGGTCAGGCCGGTCGTTTTCAAATCCATGATGTTGACGTCGTCTTTCCAGCCGCCGTCCTCGCCGTATAATTCGGATCCGCTTTTGCCGGCGCAGCCGGACAGGATCGCGCAGGCCATCATCACGGCGCATAATTGTTTGAACATGTTCATTCCTTTCTCAAAATAGCGGGAACGACGCCCCATTCCCCGGTTTTTTTCATCGATACAGCCCCCCGGCGGCGTTGTCGGGGGGAAACGCGTCATTTGTTATAGCACCGCGGGCAGGCCTCGTTGGGGTTGTTGCAGTCGCAGGCATCCGGCGCATCCGGTTTGTTCTGCTCCTTGTATTCGTCCCACCAGGTCTTTTTGGGCTCGGGTTTCGGGGGCTCCGGCTTTTTCAGGGCGGGTTGCGGCGGCGCGGGCTTTTCTGCGGCGGCCGGCGGCGGTGGCGGCGGAACAGGCTCGGCGAAAGTCGTCTCCCGGACAACGATGGTCTTCGGCTGCGTGATCACTGCGGCCCGATCCTGTCCGCTGCGGAGGGTGTATTCATCCGTCGTCTGCGTGATAATCGGCTCGTGCACCGTTTCGGTCACGCCCGCCGGCGTCGTGATTTTTTCGGTCGTTTCGATGGTCGTCGTCTTGGTGGTCTTGACATTGACGGCCTGGCGCTTGGCGTCGCTGACGACCGCGATGGACTGCCCGTCGTCCAGCTCCTTCGCCTTGAAAGTCCTCGGCGATGAGCTCATATAGGTCGCGTAGACGCAATCCCGGAAAGCCGCGTCCTCCCGCGCGAAGGGGCATCCTTTTTCCAGCACGTATTCCGCCTTGGCGGTGTTGCGCGCGGCCTGCGCCCGGTCGATATCCGGATCGAACTCGTGCGATTGGCACGCAACGACGGCCAGACACAGCGCGGCAGTGAGCAATTTTTTCATCGGCGACTCCTTTGTTTCAAACCTGCTTGTTTCCCTTTTATCCCCTTTTTAAACGGAAATCAACACTTTTTTTAATGCAGCAGCGGCGACCATGCCGGCGACGAGGCGTCCTGCGGCGTCGGAATCAGCTGCTCATGGTATCCGGTGACGTCGATCGTGTAGATTTTCGTCCGCCCGCCGGCGCCGCGTTCGTCCCACGGCTCCTGGCGGAAGAAGGACAGAACGCGCCCGTTCGGCGCCCATGACGGAGCCTCGACCGCCCATCCGTTGACGATCAGGCGCTCGCCCGCGCCGTCCGGCCGCATCAGGCCGATATGGAACTGGCCGTCCTTGATTTTCGTGAACGCGATGTAATCGCCGCGCGGGGACCAGACCGGCGTCGCGTAGCTGCCCTCGCCGAACGAGATGCGCCGGACATTGCCGCCGTCCGCGTCCATGACATACAGCTGCTGCCGCCCGCTGCGGTCCGAGTTGAAGACTATTTTTTTGCCGTCGGGCGCAAAGGACGGCGATGTGTCGATCGCCGGATTGTTGGTCAGCTGCGTCGTCTGGCCGGTCGCCAGGTCGTGCAGGTAGATGTCCGAATTGCCGCGCGTCGCCAGCGACATGATCAGCTTCCGCCCGTCCGGCGAAAAGCGCGGCGCGAAGGTCATGCCCGCGAACTGGCCGACCAGCCGCGACGCGTTCGTCGCCAGATCCATGATGTAGACGCGCGGCTGGCCGCCCTTATACGAAAAATAGGCGATTTCCCGCATGTTCGGCGAAAAGCGCGGCGTCAAAACCATGTCCGCGCCGTCCGTCAGGTAGCGGACATTCGCGCCGTCCGAGTCCATCACGGCCAGCCGCTTGGTGCGCTTGCGCTGGTTGCCCGTTTCGGAAATGAAAGCGACTTTCGTGTCGAAATACCCCGTCTCGCCGGTGATGCGGGAATAGACGATGTCCGCGACCCGGTGCGCCAGCTTGCGCCAGCCGTCCGGCGCCGTGGACAGGACGCGGTCCTCCATCTGCTGCTGCATGAACACGTCCCACAGGCGGAACGAAATCCGGATCGCGCCGTCCGGCATCGCGTCCAGCTGCGCCTGAATCAGCGCGTGTGCCTTGATGGCCTGCCAGTCCGCGAAGCGCGGCCGGTCGGACACGGAGGCCAGGTGCTGGATATACGCGTCCCGGTTCACGATGCGGAACAGGCCCGAGCGCACCAGATCCGATTCGATGACGCGCGCCATGTCGGCGGCGATCGCCTGCGTTTCCGGGGTATAGGCGCCGATGTCGGGGAACGCGACCGGCGTCGGCTCGGACCGGGCGCCCGTCACATCGATCCGCAGCTCGGCGGCGGCCGGCAGCGCGAAAAAGAAAACGAGCACAAAAAATCTGATAAGGGTCATGCGTCCTCCCGCGCCGATTCCTGGACGCGCTGGACGAGGGATGCGAAGCCGTTGCGGCGCGTCGGCGACAAATGCTCCAGCAGCCCCAGCCGCCGGAATGCCGCGTCGAAATCGACGGATTGAATCTCCGCCACCGTCCGCCCGTCGACCAGAACCAGCAGGATCGCCGCCAGCCCGCGGACGATATGCGCGTCCCCCGCGATGTTGAAAAAATGCCTGTCCCCCCGCCGCCGATGGGTCATCCAGACCCGTGACTGGCACCCCGGCACGGCATGCGCCGGCGTCTTGTCCGCTTCGGGAAAGGCGGGCAGCGCGTCGCCCAGCTCGATCAGATAGCGGTATTTGTCCTCCCAGTCCGTCAGGCACGAAAAGTTTTCCAGCAGCTCGCGTTCCGTCATGCGTCCGGCCTCCGTCATGGCTTGGGCGGGAAGAAATCGGCCGTCGCGTCCTTGCCGTTGATTTTGACCTTGTCGTTTTTGACCGCGATGTCGAAGGTGTCGATCGTCTGGTTGTTCGGCCCCCGCACGCGCGCCTTCGCGTTCAGGTAGGGGCGCATCGCGTCCAGAATGCCGCCCTGCGGCTTGCACGCCCGCTGGATTTGGGCCAGCTCGGCCGGCGACGCGTCCTTGCGCGCGGTCGTCTTGGCGTAGTTGCAGGCGGCCTTGTTCACCTTGGGCCGCGGCGACAGGATGTCCAGGTTGACGACCTGCATCTTCAATTCGGCCTCGGGCAGCGCGTTGACGCCGCTTTTGGGCGGGACAAGCCACCCCGACAGGGTCAGCTTCGTCGTCTCGTTCGCCGCGCTGATCTGCTTGATGTCGATCCGGACGTCCGACCACATGCCGTTGATTTTGTCCAGCGCGATCTGTTTCAGGACGGGCGCCTGGTTCGGGTTCTGCTGGGCCTGCGTCGCATACTCCCCGATGATTTTCAAGACGGGATCCAGGTTGCTGATGCTGACCTGCGCCGAGATGGTCCGGGGCATGTGCGGAAAGAGCAACGCCCAAGCCTGACCGAAGGTGATCTGGCTCATGTCGAAGCCGATGTCCAGCGTTTTTTCCTTATTGACGCGCCCGGCGAAGCGGCCCGTCAGGGCGGGCGTCTTGTCGGACAGCAGCGTCAGGGACAGGTTGTCGAGCATGAAGCCGTTCTGCCACTGGATGCGTTCGACATGAGTCTCCCAGCGGCCGGAAACGGGCAGGCGCAGCAAGGATGTCTTGCCGCTGACCTGCTGCGCGGAAACGCTCCCCCAGCCCGCGGACAGCGTCGCGTTGCCCAGCTCGTAAACAAGCATCGTGTCGCGCATGGCGTCGTTCACGATGGTGGTGGATTCCAGCGACGCCTGGCCGGCGGCGACCTTCATATTGCCCGGCATGTCCACGGCCGCCTGCTGCAGCGCGATGGATTTTTGCGAGAAAATGTTGAACTTCGGTATCCAGTATAAATCGGCCTGGGCCATTTCGGCCGAAATCGGGGTGCCTAAAATGAACGGAAAGATGAACGGCTGTATCTGCCTGATGTCCGACAGGGACATCCTGTATTGCGTCATGCGGAAGAAATCATCCGCTTTTTCCATCAGGAACGTGTTCGTCTGGTCGTCGCCCTCCGCGTCCTCGACGATGCCCAGCCCGCTGTTCGCCGGCACGCTGACGACGAAATCCGCGCTTTGGGGGACGACGATCACCTGGTCGTCGCGCGCGCCGAAGGCGTAGGCGAACATTTTCTGGATCATCGCGCTGGTCGACGGCTCGGCCGGGCGCGCCGCCGTTGTTTTCTTCGCCTTGCCCTTGCCCAGGAAATCGAAGGCCTGGCTGTCCGGGATGAAATAGCCCGCGGACGCGGATGCGGCGCACAATCCGGCGCCCAGCGCCAAAGCCCATATCGCTTTTTTCATATCGCTCCCCTTTTTATTCCAGCACGTCCGCTTCGGCGGCTTCGGGATTCAGCTCGTCGATGTCCGCCGCCGGCTGATCCGCCGGATCTCCGGCGGGTTCGTCCGCATCGGATACGGCGGCCGCCCGCTGAAGTCCCTGGGCTGCATCCGCAAGATCGGCTCGCGTCCCATCGTCGACGTCATCGAGTACGCCGACATCCCCACGAAGAAGGGGCCGATGCTCAT
>JAQVGI010000009.1 GCA_028696805.1 Alphaproteobacteria bacterium | reverse complement strand
CCCCTTCGCAAGGCTGCGGGACCGCCTCCGGCGTCTCTCGGATGCCTGCGCATCCTCGCCACCCACCCGGCCACCCATCCTTCCCTTTCCCGAAAGCCGCCGCGATTCGGGCGGCCGGATTCGAAATGGAGCGGGTGAAGGGAATCGAACCCTCGTCGTAAGCTTGGGAAGCTTCTGCTCTGCCATTGAGCTACACCCGCCGATCTGCCGCTTCCCAACCTCCGCTTGGGACAATTCCGCCTATATTTCGCGGGCGCTGCCGCTTCGCTCAATAAGGCTCATTGCTTTGCGCATAAAAATCATCCACCGGAAGATTTTTATTTTGCGCAGTCTGCTCTGCCATTGAGCTACACCCGCCGATCTGCCTCTTCCCAACCTCCGCTTGGGACAAGGGAAGCTACACCCGCGGCAAACGCTTCACCCCATTTTCTTAATGGCGGCGACCAGGCGCGCGATCAGCCGGGAAGCGGTTTTCTTGTGCAGGGTTCCGCGGCCGGCGGCTTTCGCCAGAGCGGTTTCCGCGGTGCGGCAGGCCTCTCCGGCCGCCTTTTTATCTCCGGCGGCGATGGCGGCGCGCGTTTTTTTCACGTCCGTGCGCGCGGCGTTCAGGCGCTTCAAGTTGATGTCGGCGCGGTTCTTGTTGCGCCGGACGCGCGTTTTTGCAGACTTTAAATTAGCCATTTCAATTCCTTTTCAAAAAGTTGACGGGGGTCATCGTATCCGAAAATACACGAAAAGTCAAGAGGAATTGTCCATGATGCCCGGCGGCGGTTATCTTTTAATCAACGATACGACAAAAAAACCGCGGAGATGTCCCCCGCGGTTTTTCGAGCTTCATCACAAACTTTTAGTTGTTGGCAAAATTGATGGTGCACGTTGTCGCCGATGTGTTGTTGCAGCCAGTTGATTTGTTACCTAAAATCGAATGGACAGCCGTCTTTACTTGATTTGCTATACCGCCCCATGTAACCGTCACGACACCAGTACCCGCCGCTGCGGATGCGCCGGTAATGCCTAAAGCAGCGTCGGCAGCTGTGATGTCAATCTGATCCAAGGTAACAGCGACTCCGTCTGTTTTTGTCTGCGCGATAACAGAAATCTTCGCGGCGGCATCGATGATCTGATTCGCGCGGTGGCGGTTCATCGCGGTCGTGTATCCCAGGATACCGCCGATGGACAGCACGCCGATAATGGCCAAAACACCCAGCATTTCAACCATAGACCGGCCATTTTCATTCGTTTTTATCATTTGTTTTCTCCTATTAAATACGAAATTGCAACACAATCTTTCCCAGCGCAACGCTATACACAATACATATTATCAGACATAATTTGTGCGTCTTGATTGGTATCAAGAGAAACCCGCGCTGAAATAATGTTCAATTCCTTTCCAAAAAGTATCTGACAAAGAATATAAGACGCGCCTATATTCACCTAACATACACACCTTATCACCAAAAAACTGATGTTGCAAGTATTTTTCAAAAAAAGTATGATTTTATTTTTTGCATGCTTTTTATCGAATGCCGACCCCAAAACGGCCCGCGCCGCATAATTCTCATTACTTATTGATAAATAAAGATAAATATGTATTTTCGGGCCGATATTGCCTCCGGAAATTGTCTGATAATATGTATTGTGTATAGCGTTGCGCTGGGAAAGATTGTGTTGCAATTTCGTATTTAATAGGAGAAAACAAATGATAAAAACGAATGAAAATGGCCGGTCTATGGTTGAAATGCTGGGTGTTTTGGCCATTATCGGCGTGCTGTCCATCGGCGGTATCCTGGGATACACGACCGCGATGAACCGCCACCGCGCGAATCAGATCATCGATGCCGCCGCGAAGATTTCTGTTATCGCGCAGACAAGAACAGACGGAGTCGCTGTTACCTTGGATCAGATTGAAGCGACCGCCGCTGGCTTGCAAGTTGGCAATATAAATGCTGCATCTGGCACCGGTGTCGTAACGGTCACATGGGGTGCAGCTACTGCCGGCACGAGAACAGCCGCCGGCTCGATTTTGGGAGCCAAAGCTCCGGCCGGAGGTTGTAATACTGCTAATACTGATAACACTGCTACGTGCGTTATCGATTTCAGTCTTAACTAAAAGTTTGTGAAGAGGTTCGGAAAACCGCGGGGGGTTCTCCCGCGGTTTTTTGTCGCACCGTTGACAAAATAACGGCCCGCCGCATCACTCCCGCATCAGCAGCGCGGCCAGCTTTTCGCCGAATTCGGCCGGATTTTTGACCGGCTCGCCCTCGATGATCAGCGCCTGGCCATACAGCACCGCGACGACATCGGCCGCGCGCGCCTTGTCCGCGCCGGCGAACCACCCGGACACCTTGCGCATCAGCGGGTGGCGCGGGTTGACCTCCAAAACGCGCGGCGAGGAAAACGCGGTCTGCTGCCCGTGCGCGCGCATCAGGCGCTCCAAGTTCAGGCTCATGTTCCCCTCGGGCGTCACCAGCGCCAGCGGGCTTTTGGTCAGCCTGTCCGTCGGCCGGACGGCGGCGACCGAATCGCCCAGCGTTTCCTTGATGCGCGCGCACAGATCGTCGAGCGCCTTTTTATCCAGCGACTCGGCCGCGTCCTGCGCCGGCGGCTTGATTTTGTCGATGTCCGGTTTCGCGTGCATCACCGACACGATTTTCTTTTTGTCATACTCGCCGAATGTCTGAACCCAGAACTCGTCGACCGGGTCGGTCAGCAGCAGAACTTCGACGCCGCGGGCCGCGAATCCTTCGAGCTGCGGGTGCGCGCGCAATACCGCCCTGTCCGTGCCGGAGATGTAGTAGATGTTTTCCTGCCCGTCCTTCATCCGCCCGACATAATCGGCGAACGAGGTCAGGCCGTCGCCGGCGGTCGAGTAAAACCGGCACAAGCCGGCGATGTCCGCGCGGTATTCGGACGGCTCGTAGAGGCCCTCTTTCAGCACGGCGCCGAAGCTCTCCCAAAAGACGGCGTAATCGTCGGCCTTTTCCGCGCGTTTTTTCAGCGCGGCGAGAATCTTCTTCGTCAATCCGGCCTTGATTTTGGGCAGCGCCGGCGTGCTTTGCAGCAGCTCGCGGCTGACGTTCAGCGGCAGGTCCGCCGTGTCGATCACGCCCGTCACGAACCGCAGTCCGTGCGGCATCAGATCCGGAATGTCGTCCGTCACGAACACCTTGTTCGCATACAGGTGCAGCCCGGATTTCCTGTCCGGCCGGAACAAATCGAACGGCGGCTTCGTCGGGACGAACAGCAGCGCCGTATAGTCGATCGCGCCCTCGGCGGCGTAGTGCAGCGTCATCCACGGCGCGTCGAACGCATGCGTCAGCGACTGGTAGAAATCCTTATACTGCGTGTCCGTAATCTCGGATTTGTTGCGCCGCCACAGCGCGGACGCCGCGTTGATCGTTTCCTGTTCCGCGCCGGATTTCAGGACGATCGGCACCGAAATGTGGTCGGAATAGGTCTTGACCAAGTGGCGGATCCGAATCGGCTCCAAAAACTCGTCGGCGTCTTTTTTCAGGTGCAACGTGATTTCCGTGCCGTCAACGGGGGAGGCGTCCTCGTCGATCGTGTAGGCGCCTGCGCCGTCCGATTCCCAGATATGCCCGTCTGTTTCGCCGGCCTTGCGCGTGCGCACGACGACTTTATCCGCCGCCATGAATGCCGAATAGAACCCGACGCCGAACCGGCCGATCAGGGACATGTCCTTGCTTTTGTCGCTGCTGAGGCTTTTCAGGAACTCCGCCGATCCCGACCGCGCAATCGTGCCCAGGTGGTTGATCAAATCGTCGCGGCTCATCCCGATGCCGTTGTCGGATATGGTCAGCGTCCGCGCCTTTTTATCCGGGGTCAGGGTGATCTGAAACGCCGCCCCGCGCGCCAGATCCGGATGCGTCAGAACGGCGTAGCGCAGCTTGTCGCACGCGTCCGACGCGTTGGAAACCAGCTCGCGCAGGAAAATCTCCCTGTGCGAATACAGGCTGTGGATGACGATGTCCAGGACTTGCGCGACATCGGATTTGAATGCGACGGATTGCTTGGCCATTTCGAATCTCCTTCCCGATTCCGCATATATAGGTATTCCGGCGCGCATTTTCAACCGCCCGATCCGTTTTTTCGGCCGGCCGATTCGCCCGCTCCTCTCTTTTCCTTGACAATTCCGGCGATTTCTGGTATAATCGGCTCGTTTTTTTGCAAAAGGAGCAAGCATGACCGACGGCGATGATTTTGAAAAGCAACGGCAGCTGGTCGCGTTCCTGGTGGACGCCTGCTATCGGAACAGGAACCCGGACGCCGGCGAGCAGGCGATAAACACCGCGCTGCGCATGGGCGCGAACGCCGAGAAGCATCCGGTTTTCCTGCGGCTGCTGATTTTCCACACCATCATGTCGAACGACGATTCGCTGCTGGACCGCATCGCCGGGCTTGTGCCGGACAGGCTGCCGAAGCAGATGTTCGCCCTCCCGCGGGAGAAGCCTTTGGAAGCGTTGCGGAAACTGGACGAGCGCTGCCCGAATCACCGCCCGAAAATCGAGCGGCATATCGTCGCGCTGACCCAGAAAAGATATGCGGGCAGCCATGTCGCCAAAGACATCGCGGACGTGCCGGAGGCACCCGGCCGCATCGGCCGCCACTGCCTCACCGGCCGGGGGGCGCACGACTGGGCGCCGGACAATCTCGCCGTCCTGTCGCGCTAACGGCTTGACTTTATGCAGGAAAAGGATTATATTATCGCCCCTGTGGTGAAAGGGTCAATCATGCCGGCAAAAATCATCGTCTTCGCCAACGAAAAAGGCGGAACGGGAAAATCGACACTGGCGATGCACACGATCGTGGCTTTGCTGCGCGCGGGCAAGTCCGTCGCGTCGTTCGACCTGGACGCGCGGCAGGGCAGCCTGACGCGCTATATCGAAAACCGCAGGGCATTCACCGCCGAAAAAAATGTCGCGCTGCCGATGCCGGAGCACACCTGCTGGACGGACGATGTCGCCAAGATCTACACGCTGCGCGGCCAAATCGACAAAGCGCTGCTCAAATACGACGCGGTCGTCATCGACACGCCGGGATCGCACACGCCGCTGGGGCTGGAGGCGATGGTGATGGCGGACTGCCTGGTCACGCCGATGAACGACAGCCTGGTGGATTTGGACATCCTGGCCGTCGTCGACGGCGACAGCGCCAAAATCAAAGGCCCCAGCCACTTCGCGCAGACCGTCTGGTCGACGCGCCAGCAGCGGATGCTGGAACGCAAGCCGCCGATACAATGGGTCGTCGTGCGCAACCGGATGCTGTATAACAAAAGCCGCAATTCGCAAATGATGACGATCCTGCTGAACGCGCTGTCGCGCCGGATACACTTCGTCATCGCCGGCGGCATTTCCGAGCGCGTCGTGTTCCGCGAATTGTTCCTGAAAGGACTGACGATGCTGGATTTCCAGGAATCGGACGTCAACATTTCCGCAACCATCTCGTCCAAGTCGGCGCAGCGCGAGCTGTCGATGCTGCTCAACGAAATCTGGGGCGACGGCACGTTCAAGCCGGCCCAGCCGGCGCTGCCGTAAGGGCGTTTTTTCGCTTGTCTTTGCCGACGAAAGATGATATGCTACCGGCCAGCAAGGAGTTTCCCGATGGACATTGTCTCCGTCAAGACGGAGCCGTATAGCGACCAGACGTTCGGCACATCCGGCCTGCGCAAGAAAACGGCCGTATTCCGGCAGAAGCATTACCTGGAAAACATCGTCCAGTCCGTTTTCGACAGCCTGAACGGATTCGAGGGCAAGACGCTCGTCATCGGCGGGGACGGCCGCTTTTTCAACGACGAAGCCGTCCAGACCCTGATCAGGCTGGCCATCGCGAACCAGTTCGGCCGCATCATCGTCGGCCAGAACGGCCTGCTGTCCACGCCGGCGACATCGCATATCATCACGAAATACAACGCGTTCGGCGGGTTCATCCTGTCCGCCAGCCACAACCCCGGCGGCCGGGACGGCGATTTCGGCATCAAGTTCGACACGGCTTCCGGCGCGCCGGCGCCGGTGGCGCTGACGACATTGTTTTCGGAGCGGGCGAAGGTCATCGACCGGTTCTGGACGATCGACCTGCCGGATTTCGACCTGTCGCTGCTGGGCGAGCGCGCCGTCGGGCACAGCATCGTCCAGGTCGTCGATCCGGTGGCGGATTACGCCGCCTACATGCGCGACATCTTCGATTTTCCGGCGATTAAGAAAATGCTCGCCGGCGGGTTCAAAATGATTTTCGACGCGATGAACGCGGCGACGGGCCCCTACGCGCGCCATATCTTCGAAGAGGCGCTGGGCGCGCCGGCCGGCAGCGTCATCCACGGGACGCCGCAGCCCGATTTCGGCGGGCTGCATCCGGATCCGAACCTGATTTACGCGAAGCACCTGGCGGACATGATGTATGCCGACGACGCGCCGGATTTCGCGGCCGCGTCCGACGGCGACGGCGACAGGTATATGATCCTGGGCAAGAACTTCTTCGTCAACCCGTCGGACAGCCTGGCCGTCCTGACCGAGCACCTGCACGCCATCCCGTTCTACCGCGGCAAGATCAACGGCGTCGCGCGGTCGTTCGCGACATCCCCCGCCGTCGACGCGGTCGCGGCCGCACACAAAATCCCCGTCTACGAAACGCCGGTCGGGTGGAAGTTTTTCGGAAGCCTGCTGGACGCAGGGAAAATCACCTTGTGCGGCGAGGAGAGCTTCGGCGCGGGCTCCAGCCACCTGCGCGAAAAGGACGGATTGTGGGCGGTTCTGGCGTGGCTCAACATCATGGCCGCGACGCAAAAGACGCCCGAGGAGCTGACGCGGGAGCTCTGGCGGAAATACGGGCGCGTGTATGCGCTGGCGCACAATTACGAAAGCCTGAACGCCGAGGCCGCCAACAAGCTGATGATGGATTTGAACGCGGAGCTGGACACACTGCCCGGCCGGCAGATCGGCGGCCTGACGATCCGGCAGGCGTTCAACTTCTCCTACGCCGATCCGGCCAGCGGCGAAACGGCCGCCGACCAGGGCATCTGCCTGGTCTTCGACGGGCAGAAGCGCGCGGTTATCCGACTGTCCGGCACCGGCAGCGTCGGCGCGACGCTGCGGTTTTATTTCAACGGGCTGTCCGGCAAGCGCCTGAACGACACGCCGCAGGCCTTTTTAAGCGACATCGTCGCGGCGGTCGGGACGCTGACGCGCATCGCGGAGCAAACCGGGCGCGACGCGCCGACAACGATCACATAGGGTTTTCCGCGGCGCCGGACGCGCCGGATTTCAATTCCTCAGTCAGAGAGACGGCCTCGCCGAACCGGCTTCCCCACTTTTCGATATACAGCCGCATGTCCGCGTCCAGCGCGTTCCGGTTCAGCTTTTTTTCCTTCAAATACGCCTCAAACTGCGGGCGCAGCATCATGCATTCGGAGTTCGTCGAAAACAAAAAGAACATTTCGGGCTCGATCACGATGAAATCCGACCGCACGATGTCGTCGTGCAGCTTGAAGCGGCGCATTTCGGCCTCGGCGGCATAGATGCTGGAAATCAAAAAGTCCGCCTCGCCGTTCAGCAGCATCGTGTAGGCCGCGCGCGCCCCCGACACCTCCCGAATCTGGATCTCCTTCGGAATGGACTGATAGATCAGCGAGTAGATCAGCTCCTCCTGGCGCACCACGCCGCGCAGGTCGCGCAGGTCGTCGAAGCTGCGCACCGGCCGCTCCTTGCCCTTGCGGAAATAAACGCGCGCCTGGTTCTTGAAATACCCGGGATACAGCAGCGACGCGCCGACGCCCAGGAACCGCTTGTCGAAATAAACGCCGGCGACGACATCCACGTTGCCGCGCTTCAGCGCCGCGATCGCGTCGTAATAGGACTCATACCCGATGTTCGAAACCAAAAACTTCAAATCCCGCGCGATCTTGGAAAAGACGAAAAAGCTCAAGCCGTCGTTCAGGTATGTGCGGCGCGTCCCCTCGTCCAGCACGTCGACCCACCCGAACGGCGGGTTCGTCACGAAGCTGGCGACGCGGATCGGGCGCCGGTAGCCGCAGTTGATCGTGCTTTGCTGGACGCGCTGCACTTGCTTTTTCTCCTCCCCGATGTATTGCGCGCCGCGCTGCGTCTGCGCGCCGGCGGCGATGCCGAAAAACAGCAGCCAGACAATAAGAACGATTCTCTTCATGATCCCTCTCCCGCAGACGATTATACCGCAAAAAAAGCAAAAGTGCAGCCCTAAAATGCTTTTTGGATTGATTTTTTGCCCAAAAAAGGGTAGAATAGGTCGCCGAGGCAGCACGCAGGAATGCGGAGAGGGGACGGGCGGTTGGCGCGGATGCGACGGCATCCGAGAGACGCCGAAGGCCCTGCTCCGAGGCGGTCCCGAACCCTGTGAGGGATAAAAATCAACGGCAGTTGATTTTTACAATGCATCAGGGGACGATGCGTCCAGCGCGCATCGGACCGGAGGGCGCAAGCCCGCAGGAATGTGGAGAGGTGGCAGAGCGGTTGAATGCATCAGATTCGAAATCTGACATACGGGCAACTGTATCGTGGGTTCAAATCCCACCCTCTCCGCCACGATTAAGTCCTTGTTTTATATAGACTATTTAATGTTTTTACTATCCCGGAGTTCCGCCGCACGTTGGGGTATTGTTTCCGCGAAGTGCATATGGCAAGCTCTTTTGAGGAAGAATACGGGCGTTTTGACAGCGCTTACATACAATGGTCTTTTTCGCATGTGCACGGCACAAGGGGATATGGAGTTGTGGAACCATGGAGGGGTTTAATTGGATGTTTGAAAAACCGCTTTTTCTTGAGCGGAAAATTGCGTATGTTTATCAGCAATGTCGTGCAGCTCATGGACATTGAGGGATAGCTCGCCCGACATAACCGCATTGATGATCTTAGGCGAAAGGTAGGTCAGATTGATATATTTATAGGATGTTCGCTTGGATACCCATACCGAGATATCTTTTTTAGTATCCGCAGACTTCCAGCGTTATTCCCCCCTTTATTTGGTATTAGTGCCTCGCAAGCCTTTTTTGTTATCCTTAAGGCTGATTAATTTGTCGTTTTTTTATCTGAAACAAAACCCATATCCAAAAAGATATTTGCGGTAGCCAGCTCAGAAGCGATCTGATACTTTATACCTTCCGGTACAAGATTTGGGATCAATTTTAACGAAGTGTATGATCAGAACTCATTGCCACGAAGCCGTAATCAGCGCTCCCACTTTGTTCGTCATAGGTATTATGGGATAATTAAAAAAATCATAATATAAAAACGGCATTTGGGGATGTGTATCATGTATCGTTATTCACCGGCCGCTACGGGTATGCTGTTTGTTCCGACGACACAATTTGTGGGCGGCCATCAGATTCTCAAATGAAAATATCTCTTTCAGCTCCATATTTTTTCCGGCAAAAAAAAGAAGCGCCCGATAATACATTGAAACAAACGCGCGTCAATGTATGTGGCGCTTCATAAAACGGCGATGCGCTTTTATTTCTTCCACCGCGCTTGGCCACGGGCCGACAGCGGTTAGAAAAGAGAAGGCTTCCTTTGCTCTGAGCTCGGACGGGTTTTGCATAAAACCCGTTTCTCTAGCCTGTTTTTCAGAAACATTGCGGCTTTGCCGCTCGCAATTTTAAGTTTCTCTTCAAGAGCAAATCGGGACGGGCCGCGGCTTTGCGTTGATTTGGATTATTCCAGTTCTTATCGCCATCTTTATTCACGCAGCGCACGTTTTCATCTTTATTGGACGACGCCGACCAAGAAGAACTCTCACGAAACAAGCTTTCCCTTATTTAAAACCTTTCGGTTTTCAAATCTTTATTGTTTGTCCCTCCATTTCCCGTCGTCGCTTTTCCGCCACGCCGCCGCCAGATTGACGGCGTCGCCGACCTGGATCGAAATCTGTTTATACTACCGCGCAAGAATGCATCCCGCGTTTTCGGCAAGCATGGCAATATACGCTATCATTTTCAACTTGACGATCGCGTCGGATTGATATTTTTCCCGCAGCTTTTTGTTTTCAGCGCTGTCCTGCCTGATAAAATTGGCATACAGCACGTCCTGCAGGGCCTCCAGGCAGAAATTCTGCATCCTGTTCACGAACACGCCGCGGAACTTGGCGGGCGATTTTTGCGTGACTGCGACAACATAGGCGCCCAGCTTCTTGATTTTCGTAATAACGACCAGATCGCTTGATTCTTCGGAAATTTTGGAAATCTGCTCCAATTCCGTGTCTTTCTCTGCCGCGGCTCCGCCCGCCCCATCTTTATCAAACTTCCGGTTGTGGGCCATCGTCACGGCTTGCTTGACGGCGAACAAGTCCTCCATCGTGTTGATTTGACCCGCCTCGCTCTTGATGGTTTTGGGGATTTTCAGGCTCTTGTTCCGGCTCAATCTATCATAACGCATCATTTCTTATACATTTATATATCACCCGAGTCAAGGGGGACGGACAATTGCTTTTCTCCCTATTTTAGGTTAATCATCGCCATTGCAATATAATTGAAGGGGGTATTATCCCACCCCCTCCGTCCATATCGCGCCCTTCCCCTATCCCAGGATCGCTTTCAAATCCGCCTCGGCCGTCGTAATCGGCGCGATGTTGAACTTGTCGACCAGGACGCGCAGCACGTTCGGGCTGATGAACGCCGGCAGCGTGGGGCCCAGCCGGATATTCTTAATCCCCAGATGCAGCAGCGTCAGCAGGATGCAGACCGCCTTCTGCTCATACCACGACAGGATGAACGACAGCGGCAGCTCGTTCACGGAGCAGCCGAACGCCTGCGCCAGCGCGACCGCCACGCGGATCGCGGAATACGCGTCGTTGCACTGCCCCATGTCCAGCAGCCGCGGCAGGGCGTCTATTGCGCCGAACGCCAGCTTGTTGAACCGGTATTTGCCGCATGCGAGCGTCAGGATGACGCAGTCGCCCGGCAGCTTTTCGGCGAACTCCGTGTAATAATTCCGGCCCGATTTCGCGCCGTCGCACCCGCCGATCAGGAAGAAGCGGCGGATTTTTCCGGCCTTGACGGCCGCGACGACCTTGTCCGCAACACCGAGCACCGCCTGATGCCCGAACCCGACCGTGATGTATTCGGCCGGCGCATCTTCCGCGAACCCGTCCATCGCCAACGCTTTTTCAATCGCCGGCGCAAAGTCGCCGCTGTGGATATGCGCGACGCCGGGCCAGCCGACCAGGCCGGCGGTGAAAATCCTGTCCGCATAGCCCTTCGGATTCTGGATGCAGTTCGTCGTCATCACGATGCTGCCGGGGAACCGGGCGAATTCCTTTTGCTGATCCTGCCACGCGCCGCCGTAGTTCCCGACCAGGTGCTTGTATTTCTTGAGCCCCGGATACGCGAGGCACGGCAGCATCTCCCCGTGCGTGTAGACATTGACGCCCGTGCCCTCCGTCTGCTCCAAAATTGCCGCCAGGTCCTTCAAGTCATGCCCGGATACCAGCAAAGCCTTGCCCTTGACGGGCGTCGTGCGCACGCGGGTCGGCTCCGGATGGCCGTAGGCGGCCGTGTTCGCCTTGTCCAGCATCTCCATGACTTTCAGGTTCACCTCCCCGCATTTGAGGCTGAGCCCCAGCAGCGTGTCCGCATCGGCCTCGCCGTGCAGGGCCGACAAAGCCTCGGCAAAGAACTCATAGACGCCGTCGTCCTCGACCCCCAGCACGCGCGCGTGGCAGGCGTATGCGGCCATGCCTTTCAGCCCGAACCGCAGCAGGGATTTCAGCGAGAAAATATCGGCGTTTTCGCGCGCATGGACGGAGTTTGCAAAATGCGCGCGGGCCTGCGCGATGATTTCGGCATCCGTATCCGCCGCCTTGAAGGCAAGATCCGCCGGCGCCGCGCCGGCATCCGCGCCGAGCAGAGCCAGCTTCGTCGCGTTGATGTCTTTCAGCATATTGACAAGCGCCTTGTCGTCGAAATTGACGTTCGTCACCGTCGTGAACAACCCGTCCAGAATCAGCCGCTTGACAGCGGGCGGCATCTCTTTGCCGCGGACGATAAAGCTCAACGCCTCCAGCTCGGACAGGATCAGATCCTGCAAATTGGACGACGACGGCATCTTGCCGCAAACGCCCTGAATGTCGCAGCCCGTTCCTTTGGCCGCCTGCTCGCATTGAAAACAAAACATTATTTTTCCTCCTTGAAGTTCATCAGCGATGTGTTGTTGAAATAATCCGCAAACGCCGCGTTCAGGCGGCACAGCAGCCCGCCCAGGATGCAGGACCTGCGGGCGCACGGCCTCCGCCCGAACAGGCACTCGGCCGGCCTGACCTTCCCCTCGACGGCCTCCATGATCTGCATGAAGGTCGCATGCTTCTGCCGCTCCGTCAGGAAAAAGCCGCCGCGGGGGCCTTTGGACGAAGCGATCCGGCCGCGGACGACGAGCACCCGCAGGATTTTGGACAGGTGGTGCTTCGACACGCCCAGCTCCGCAGCAATCGCGGCGGCGGAGATGGGCCCGACCTTGTTCACCAGCAGGACGGCCGCGTGGAGCGCGATCGCCGTCGCCTCGGATATGTTGATCAAACGATTGGTCATCGAACCTCCGCATAAAAGAGCATAATGGTATTATTATACGATTATAAACCGGAAGTCAAGACATTTTTTCGCCCAAGGCGTTTTTTCTTGCAATCCCGTTCCCGCGGGGATATATTCGGAGATAATCCAACCGGCAACAAAGGAGCATCCATGAAAAGATTCCTGGCGGCCGCCGTCCTCGTTCTGTGCGTATCCGCGCTGTTCGGCGGGCTGGTCTACCGGAGCCATCGGCAGCCCGTCACCATCGCCGACTGAAAGGAAAAACGATGACACCCCCGATTTCATTCGCTGGCGCCGTGTTCGAGCCGATCACCCGCCCGTTTCGGCCAGATACTGATGGATGCCGCCGGCGTAGCTGAACACATTCTTGAATCCGTTCGCCATCAATATCCGCGCGGCGACATAGCTGGTGTATCCGCGGAAGCAATACAGCAGGATCGGCTTGTCCTTCGGCAGCTCGCCCATCCGCCGGCCCAGCTGGGCCGCGGGAATGTTGATCGCGCCGGGCAGGCGGTTCTTCCGATAGGCGGCGGGCGGCCGCACGTCGACGACGGCCATCCCCGCGAAATCCGTCCCGAAAAACGGCCGGGACAAGCCCTGGCGCGCGTTTTCAATCGCCATGCCGATCATGTTGACGAGATCCTTGGCGCCCGCATACGGCGGCGCGTAGCACAGCTCGGCATCGCGCAGATCCGCCGTCGTTCCGTTCAGCCGCATGATCGTCGCGATGATGTCGATGCGCTTGTCCGCGCCGGCGCGGCCGACGGCCTGGGCGCCCAGAATCCGCCCGTCCGCCGGGCCGTATAAAATTTTCAGGGTCAGCGGCGACGCGCCGGGATAGTATCCGGCATGGTCGTTCCCCCAGACGATCATCTTGCCGTAGGCGGTCTTGGACTGGCGCAGCTGCTTTTCATTATTGCCCGTGAAAGCCGCCGTCAGGTCGAACGCCTTGACGACGCCCGTCCCCTGCGTGCCGCCATAGGGATACGGAGCGCCGCCCGCGATGTGGTCGGCGATCAGCCTTCCCTGGCGGTTGGCGGGGCCGGCCAGGGCGACCGCCTCCTCCCGCCCCGAAACGAAATCCCGGACGGCGGCGCAATCGCCGCACGCATAGACGTCCGGCAGGCTCGTGCGCATGAACGCGTCCGTCCGGATCGCGCCGCTTTTGGTCAGGCGGATGCCCGTGCCTTTCACCGCGTCCGTGTCCGGACGGATGCCGGCGGCCACCACGACCATCTCCGCCGGTATTTTAAGCCCGCCGGCCAGCACGACGGCCTTTCCGGAGATTTCCCGGACGCCGTCCCCCAGCGCCAGCCGCACGCCGCCGGCGCGCAGGTGCGCATGGATTTGGCAGACGATGTCCGTATCCAGCGGCGGCAGGACCTGCTCCGCCATCTCGGCCAGCGCCGTTTTTATCCCCAGGCGCGCCAGGTTTTCCGCCACCTCCACCCCGATGAAGCCGCCGCCGATGACGACGGCGGATTTCGGATGGCGCGCGGCGATGTGCGCTTTGATCGCGTCCGCATCCGCCAGCCGCTTCACGACGAAATGCGGCATTGTATCCAGCCCCGGAATGTCCGGCACGAACGGACGGGCGCCCAGCGCCAGAACCAGCTTATCATACGGGATGCGCTCGCCGGCGGTCGTCTCGACGATTTTTTCCGCGGGATGCACCCGGGCCAGCGCGGTGTTCAGGCGCATATCCACGCGGAACAAATCCCCGAACGCCTGCGGATCGACGGCCTGCATCTCGCCGCGGTCGCCGATGACGCCGCCGATGTAATACGGCAGCCCGCAGCTGGCGATGGAGGTTTCAGCCGTCTTTTCCAAAACGATGATCTCCGCCGCGGCGTCCAGCCGCCGCAGCCGCGCCGCGCAGCTGGCTCCGCCCGCTCCCCCTCCGGCAATGACGATTTTCATAAGTCCCTCCTTTTCGTTTGAAACAGATAGGGATAATATAAGCGCGTCGAGCACGCTTTTGCAAGCGGCAAATGACGGAAGGATTCGGAAATGAAAAATCGAAGGAAGTGGTGCCGGCAGAGAGATTCGAACTCCCGACCTGATGATTACAAATCAACTGCTCTACCAACTGAGCTATGCCGGCGCAGCGCCCCCAGCGCGGGGAACATTATACCAAAATCCCCCCGAAAGCGCAAGGATTATTTGGCGGGGACGCTTATCCTATCACGCCGCCCCGATACTTTCTTTGAATATGACGGACCTCACTGCAAACCTTAAGAACACCCATACCAAGAATCCCAAACTCCGCCGCAATCATAGCATGATCCTATTATACCCAACGTTGTAATATCTGCCGGACAATTTTCCAAACACGCGCCACTTTTAACCCAATAACCACCACATATATAGCATGAGAAGGCTGTAGTCAACGTCTCCACCGCCAGCGGCACGGGGCAACAAATATATCCTTCAGCATTTGGGTCATAGATCCAACTTCCGCCGCAAACCGCACATGAAATAGGTGTGGTTAAGGTTATCTGCGCCGGCGGGCAACAGGAGGTTCCGGTCCAATTGCCGCCGCAACCTGCACACGATGCGGCCGTTGTCGGAACAAACAACTTCGACGGACAGCTTGCCAAACACGCACCATTAAACCAATGCCCGCCGCAATACTCGCAGGATGCGGCCGAGAACAACGCATCCAATGGCGGACATCCGCATGCGCCGTCTTCCCAATCCCCGCCGCACAGCCAGCATGTTTCATCCGTGGTCAGCGTATCCAGCGCCGTCGGACAATCGGCCAAACACGCACCTCCCTCCCAATATCCGCCGCAGGCCGCGCACGACGCCGCCGTGGTCAGCGCGCTGAATGCCGGACAACAGGCGTCGTTATACCAACGGCCGCAGCTGGTGCATAACGTTTCCGTCAGACCGGACACATTGGCCGGGCACGCGACACACGGCGGCGCATTGTATTGCGAATTCGGATTATATGTGCCGGCGGCGCACGTTTTCAACGAGCAATCCTCATTCCTTTTTCCCGCGGGGCATGAGGAGCAGTCCCCGTCCTCCCCCAACAACAGAGGCTCATCACAGGAGCGGCATTGCAGATAGTCGTCCCTCCCGTCTTTAACAACGGGGAATGTATTCTCGGAGCATCCCCAGTTATCTCCACACGTGGAACAGGGCGTCAAAGAGCAGATAAAAGTCGTTTGGGTGCACTCTTGTACACATACGCCACCACTCACTCCGCAGCAGTATGGTTCAGATTTTGTAATAAAATAACGGCCGCATGCTTCGCAGGCGGATTGCGCGGCGCTTTGCGAAGAATAAGATCCCCATCCCGCATTATCGTCCATGAGAATTATTTGTTGATAATTGCAAGACCTGCAATATGGATTCTTGTTGAGATCTGCTACGTCCCATATTCCCTCCCCTTCCAAACAACTCAACGTACACAGCCCCGGACCACCGCTCGGCCAACCGCTGAGATTCCATTGACGATTGCCACACGTCTGACACTCCGACTCATACGTTGTGATGGAACGTCCGTCACCACATGCATAGCATCCTTTGATATATGTGGAATATGTTGTTGCTGACATAGAACCGCCCAAATCTCTCAAAGGTTTATTGTCCGGACAGGTTGTCAGCACACATCTATCGTAGCCTGACCTCTCGCGTTGCGGACACAGGGCGCACTGCGCAGCCGTGGATGGGACATCGATTGGCTCGTCGCACGAATAGCAGGCTCCGTACGTGCTCCAAAACTGGCCTTCCGGACAAGCCGGCTTGCACATGCCATCCTGCATGACGCGCCCGGGGCAAACGGCGCAATTATTTGTGTCGATCGGTTCCGATGCGGCGCACGAAAAACAATCGCCGCTCTTGTCCTGCAACGGCTTATCCGCCGGACACGACCGCAGGCCGCACCACCAGATCCCGTCATGCCGGAATAATGTCCTGTGACTCCCGCATGCCAGACAGGCATTCGGATTCCAGGACACGTCGACACTCTCGACCGCATCGCAGAGATGGCAGTCGCCGGCAGAGTCTTTCAGCGGATCCGTCGCGCATGAATTGCATTTCCATTGCCCGCCGTCTTGCGCGCAGCACAGGTATTCCCCGTCGACATTCCGGAGGGTTTCGCCGGGCTGGCAGCAGCGGGCCTGGCCTTCCGTCGCGGACGCGTTTTTCCCGCTCGGGCAGCATTGGCCGGACGCGGCGGAACCGGACGCTTGCGGACAGCATTGCCATGTATTCGCCGCAGCGGCGTCCCGCACGCCGTGCTGGCCGGCCGGGCAGCATGTCCCGTTCGCCGCTCCGCCCGATCCGGCCGGACAGCAAATCTTTTTAAGAACCGCCGGATCCGTCACGACGGCGGGCTTGTCCGTCGGGCAGCAAACGCCGCTCGACGCATGTTGGCCGACCGGGCAGCACATATAGGCGGTTATGCCGTCGTTCTTGCGCGTCGCCCACTCGCCGACCGCGCAGCATTCCGTCTCACCGGACTCATTCCGTCTCGCGGCGCCGGACGCGCAGCATTTCCACCCGGTGCCGCCATAAACCAGCGCCGCCAGCTTGTCAGGCGCCTCGCAGCACGTCCCGTCGACGGCCTGCTGCCCGCTGCCGCAGCACACATAGCCCGGCGTCCCGGTATTGACGGGCACCAAATCCCCGGCGCAGCATACCCATTTTTTCAAAATGCCGTCATATTTCGCGATACAGCAGGCGCCGCCTACTTTCCGCTGGCCGTCCGGGCACTCTCCGCCCCCGCCGCCGGACGCGTAGCATTTGCCGTCCGTCCAGACGGGCCGTTCGGGCGGACAATCCACGCAGGTGCTGCCGACAAGCTCCTGATTCTGCGGACAGACGATCTTCACGCACAGATTGCCGACCTTTTGCGTTCCCGCCGGGCATCCCGCGTCGGGCGGCGGCGTGTCATCATCGTCCGAATCGTCGTCGCATGCGCCGTCCGCGCGCGGCACGCACGCCCCCCGGAAGCAGCAGTCGGCCGCGGCGCAGTCCCAGCTGTCCGCGCACCGGACATAGCTCACGGCGCTGCCGCTCTTGTTGCCTTCAAATAAAAACGCCATCGCCACCAGGCCGCCGGCGTCCGCTTTTTCCGCGCAGATATCCGCCGCGTCAGCTTCCTCCCGACCGCCCGATGAAACTTCGGCCTCATCCGTCCCGACATACACGGCCAGCGGCGCATTCCAGCCCGCGTCGACGATGCGCGCGCAGATATCCGCCGGGACGCCCGACAGGACGACGTCGAACCCGCGGGCGTCCGGCCCCGTTTCGAACCGGGCGGCATATCCCATGCCCGTCCTGGCGCCGAATTCGGCGTCGTTCAGCTCCTGCCCCATCCGCAGCTGGGACGCGCCGACGGCCGCGCGCGAGCCGATTTCAGAAATCGTCTGGTTGGCGCGGTACCGGCTGATCACCGCGCGGTATCCGGTGATGCCGGCGATGGAAACCAGCGCGATGATGCCCAGCACCGCCAGCATCTCGATCATGGTGCGGCCGCGTTCCCGATGCATGCGCTTGCAATTCCGTTCCAAACACTCCCCCTTCGTCATCTTGCCTTATTTTAGGATTTTTTCGGCGATTGTCAACAAAAAACGACAAAAGCCGCCGCGCGCCGATCAGGTGATCTCGGTCACGGCGCGGATGTTGCCGTCGCGGTTGATCTGCACGACGCGCAGCTTGTCCTTCATTTCCTTCAAAGTCTTTTCCCTGTCCGTCGACGGATACGTGTGCAGGATGCGCCCGACGAACGCCTTGTAGGCGGCCTCGGGGCTCTCGGCATGGATCGTCGCGAAGCAGTTGTCATGCCCCGATCCCATCAGCTCCCAGATCGCGCCGGCGTTCGACGTCGAAATCTCGCCGCCGATGATGCAGTCGGGCGTGAACCGCACCGCCAGGTCGATCACCCGCCGGTAGTCGAACGCGTTCGTCAGCTCCGTCCGCGGCAGCACGATGTGCACCCGGTTCGGATGCGGCACGATCAGCTCGCGCGTGTCCTCGATGGTCAGGATGCGCTTGTGCTCGTCCAGCAGCTTGATGATGTTGTTCAGGAAAGTCGTCTTGCCGGTCGCGGTCGCGCCGCTGATCAGGATATGGTCCCCCCGCTTGATGGACAGGACGAGCCGGTCGTAGGGATCGTCGGGATCCTCGACGCTCTTCAATTTGTTGATCGGGCGCAGCCGCCCGCCCTGGACCAGGCCGAACTGCGACATGTCGACGGCGACGTCGTCCTTGAACACGCGCACCGCCATCGCGACGCCGCCGGTCAGGTCGCCGTTGTCATACATCACGTTGCGGCCGGAGATGCCCGAGAACCGGTGCCCGCCCGGCAACGTCGCATACACGACCGGTGTTCCGCCGACCGGATCGAACGCCAGGTCGAACGTGTTCGCGATAACATAGAGCAGGTTGTTCAAATACTCGCGCGTCAGCTTCGGGTCTTCGTGGAAATGCCACGGATACGCATGCTTGCCCCGCACGCGCAGCCAGATGCCGCCCGGGCTGTTGATGGCGATTTCCTCGACGTTTTCCTGATTGTACCAATACGCCAGCGGCCGGATCACGGACTCCAAAACGCGGTAGGTAT
Source organism: Alphaproteobacteria bacterium (assembly GCA_028696805.1). GTDB lineage: Bacteria > Pseudomonadota > Alphaproteobacteria > CAAHEQ01 > UBA3637 > JAQVGI01. The sequence continues at coordinate 21,292 of JAQVGI010000009.1, read as the reverse complement.
CTGAAATAGGCAATTCCGCCATGCCATTCTCCTAGAAAATCGGCTCCGCAATGCGGCCTTCGAGGTTTTTCATATCCACCGACGGATCATACGACGCCACGGCGCCCGCGCCTTTCGGAGACGGCAGCGCGTCTTCCAGCTTATTGGCTATGTCGCCCTGAGTCTGCCCGCCGACGAAAGAGCCCGCTGTTTCGGTCGCCTTGCTGCCTTCCTGCGTTCCGGGTTTTGTTCCGGATCCCGTCCCGGCCGGTGTTCCTCCTCCGGCGCCGGCCTCCGTTCCCGTACCGCCCTCCGTCCCCGCGCCGCCCTCCGCATCGGCGATGCCATCCTCTTCCCCGTTGAAAATGGCCGCATCGCTGCCGACAACGCCGTCGCCGCCGTCGCCGCCGCCACCTCCGCCGCCGGTGCCGCCGCCCTGCGATTCCAAGAACTCGCGCTCGTCTTCATAATCGTTCCGCAGCCACAAATCCTCGTTCGCATAAACCGTCATCCGCGTGCCGGACGGCACATAGACGACCGGCGGAATGATCTTGGCCTCATCCAGCAGCTGCTGGAAGATCTTGCCCATCGAATCGATGAAGTTCTGGCGGGCGTCCGCGGCCGCCTGCGACCGCGCCGATTGAACCACCGTGCCGCTTTCGGTCGTCTGCAAATCCTGGTTGGTCGCCATCATATAGCTGATGGCCGAGGTGACGGTCGTCGACAGCAGCGGCAGCCCGTATTTCTTGACCAGCTCCTCGTCCAGGTAGGCCGCAATGCCGCCGCGGCCCTGCGCGTCGCCCGACGTCGCCTCGAATATGAACGCCGCGCCGTCCGGCCGGATCAGCCGCTGCCATGTGATCTGCAGCTTGGCGACCTTATCCTGGCCGGCGCCCTCCTGCGCCGTCCCGATCAGGCGGCTGCCCGCCGGAATGATGATGTTGCGCCCGTGCTCGGAATAAACGTTCCGCTCGACGATCGCCGACGCCGGCACATTCGTGAACCGCGAATCGATCGAGTGCGCCAGGACGGCCGGAATCGCCTTGTCTTTCAGCACGACGCGGGACATGTCGACGGGCCATGTCGACACGATGCGCGCGACGGGCTTGCCCCAATCCTTCTGCTTCCGCTTGCGGATTTTGGCCAAGATCGCGGCGCCGGGCTGGATGCGGCTGAAATCCTTGTTGCGCTTCATCGCGTCGCGTTTCGCGCCGAGCAGCGCGTTCGAAATCTGCTTTTCCGCCGGCGTGGCCTCCGGTATCGGCGGCACGACGGGCGGCTGCGACGGCGTGGCGATCGGCGTCTGCGGCACTTTCTTCATCAGCGCTTCATCCAAATCCTTGGGCTGGCCGTCCGGGCCGATATAGCCTTTGATCTCGCCCGTTTCGGGATCGACGATGGACTGGCCGACGACATCATACAGCTTGCCGTCGCCCAGCCTGATCTTGCGGCCGGGCAGGGACGGCGTGTCCTCGGGCGCGCGGCTTCCCGGCCGGACGCCGCATTTTTCCAGCGACACGCTCGTGCCGACGATATCGCCCAGATCCTTGCCCTTGTCGGAAATCAGCTTCGTTCCGGCGACGACCGCATAGACGGCGTTGTTCAGGTCGATGATCCGGCCGTCCGATTGGATCGTCGCGATCTTCTCGCATGTCGTCGCGTTCAGCACGGCGCAGTCGGAGATGATGCCCAGCGTTTCGCCCTGCATGCCGCGCATCAGCGTGACGTCCCCGCCCGAATAGCACAGCTTGTTGCCCAGCGGATCCATCGGCTCGCCGTTTTCGTTGACCATGAAAATCACTTCCCCGGCCAGGTTCCGGAACTCGCCGCCGCGGCTCAACGTGCCGGAAAGGGCGCCGCCGACGGAATCGTAGATCAGCTCCTCGTCGCGCGGCACGATCCGCCCCAGCAGTTTGCCCTCCATGTCCGCGGCCGTCGCCTTGCCGTCGCCCAGCGCGCGCCCGACCGGCGTTCCGGTCCGGCCGATGACGGCGCCGTCCTTCGTCACGCGGCCGACGATCGCGCCGGCGCGGCTGATAACCGGCCCGCGCTCGACCAAAGCGCCCAAGACCTTGCCCAGATTGTCGACGGCGACGCCGTCGTTCCTGACGCAGCCGACATCCGTTCCGGCGGCGTCTGCAATGCGGGAATCCGACAAAACGCGGCCCAGATACTCCCCAGTCGGCGACATCACGGGCCCCTGCCGCACCAGCCGCCCGACGCGGTTGCCGTAGGAATCCACGGCCCACCCGCTGTTCTGGACGCGGCCGACGGTGTCCCCCGCCGCATTGATGACCTGCGCCGTCCAGTTCGGCTGCCCCAGCACCTTGCAGTCGTTGACGACCAGGTTTTCGGGCGCGACCTGCCCGACGATTTTCAGCTGGCTTTCCTTGATCGCGTCGTTGGTCGCGGCCGACCCCATCGGGCGGCCTTCCGCGGACAAGACTTGCCCGTCCCCGTTCACCGAGCCCAGATACTGCCCCGCCCACGACACCGCCGTCCCGAACCGCACGACGGCGCCGGCCATGTCGCCGCCGGCCAGCAGCGTCCCGTCGTCCAGCACGCGCGCGACGGCCTTGTCGGCTTCGTCCCACACGTCGCCGTTCATCGTCGTCCGGCCGAGCACGTTGCCCTTGTACCCGACGGGCAGGCCCTGCTGCGCCAGACGCCCGATGTAGGGCATCGGCGAGAAAGTCTCGCGCGCCGCCACGCCGGCGACGCCTCCGTCCGGCAGCAGGCGCCCGACCAGCGTCCCCGCCTTGCTCAACACCAATCCGTTCGCGGCCGCGATGCCGACGGGCGCACCGAAATCATCGACGGCCATCCCCGTTCTCAGCGCATGGCCGCCCCAGGTGTTGTCCACCGTCAGCAAGGATCCGAACGGCATGTGCGATCCCAGCTTGACGCCGGATTTTCCGACGATTTCCGTTTTGCCCGCGCTGCGCGCCGCCACTTCGCCGGAGCGGTTGACGAATGTCGCCGGCGGCAGGATGCCGCCCAGAATCATCCCCTGCGCGTTCAGCACCGCGCCGTTGCCCAGCACATCGCCGATCGCCTTGTCGGCGGCCAGCACGACGCCGTTCAGGCTGCTTTCCCCCAAAATAGCCAGATTGCTCGCGACGGCCAGTCCCGTCGGAACGACGGCGCCCATCGCTTTCTTGACTTGGTTCAGCGCCAGCCCGTTCGTCATCGCCGACCCGTAGAGCCGCGTCGTGCCGTCCATGAACAACTCGCCGGCGCCGTTCATTTCGGCCAGCGTCTGCCCCTGCGCATAATCGTTGGCCAACACGGCGTCATCCGTCATCCGCCCGACGATCTGCCCGTCCGAAACGACCAGGTTCCCGGCCGCGACCAGGCCGGCGCGCGCATTCTTGAACGACATCACGGAGCCGTCCGTCCCGACCGCCCCGATCGTCTGGCCCGCATCGTTGAACGCCGCGGCGCCCAGCGGCGCGTAGAATCCGATGATCTCGCCGCCCGCGTCGACGACGCGGTTGTCCAGACCCACAAAGCCGGCGGACGACGCGCCGGCGCCGATGCGGCCGTCCGACTGCGTCCATCCCAAAAACATCCCCAGCGCGTCCACCGCCGCGCCCGGCGGCAGCATCCGCCCCGCAATGCCATTCTGCTCGGTGAAGACATATCCCGACACGCCGACGATGCCCGCCGGCTTGTTGTCCGTCATGACCCGCGCATCCGGCGCCGTGTATGAAACGAACCGCCCCGCGGCGTCGACGACGGGCGCCCGCGGCACGACGCGCCCCAACAGGACGCCGTCCTTCGTGAAAGCCGTCCCCGATGTCGTCAGCCGCCCCACCGGCACATCGTCCGCGTTCAGGACCAAGCCTTTCAGCGTATGCTGCGCGACCAGATTCCCCTTCGCGTTCACGACGGCACCGATTTTGACCAGCCGCCCGATCGCCTTGCCGTCGTTCGCCCAGATCAGCCCGAACGGCGTGAACGCGCCGACCTTGCGCCCGGACGCATCCTTGACCTCGCCATACGGCGTCATGCCGCCCAGAACGCCGTCCGGCCCGATCGGGACGCCGATCGCGGGGAAAACGCCGCCGAGAATCTGGTTGTTGTCCGACACGGCCAGCCCGTTCGCCAGCACGCGGCCGACCTTCGTCTTGTCCGGGCCGCTCACGGCGCCCCGGGCGTCGACGAAGCCGACCATCTGCCCCGCGGCGGAAAACACGTTGCCGCGCGGGATCTTATACCCGATGATTTTGTTGTCCTTGTCGATCAGCGTGCCGTCCGCGCGGATCGCGCCGATGACCGCGCCCTGCGCGTCGACCAGGCGGCCGTCGACCTGCATCATGCCCAGGTATTTGCCGGAATCATCCATGAATGTCGACTGGTCGGGGATCAGCGCGCCGACGATTTTCGTCTTGTCGCCGGCAACGGCCGTCAGATCGGGCAGGACGCTCGCGAACCGCTCCCCCTTCGCGTCCAGCGCATATCCGTTCGCGGACGAATACCGGCCCAGGATCAGCCCGTCGTTCGACACGACGACGCCGTCCGGAATGATGACCTCCTCGATGACGCCCGCCTCGTTCGTCCGGGCGAACACATCGCCGATCGGCGTTTGGAAGCCGCCCGGCGTCTGCTGGCCGACACGGCCGATCGGGTTGCCTTTCAAATCCGTCACGTTCCCGTCCGGATCGACGCAGCCGATGATTTTGCCGGACGCGTCGATGACCTTGCCGTCCATCCGGACGCGGCCCAGGACTTTGCCGGCGTTGTCGAAAGCCAGCCCGCGGATGGAAACGCCGCCGATGACGCCGCCCTTGTCATCCACAATCGTCTTTTCGGGCGTCACGCACCCGACCCGCGCGCCGAAAGCGTCTATCACCTGGCCGTTCAGCGCGATCAGCCCCAAGAACCGGCACCCGTCCGCGATCGCGCCGCCGCGCGGCACGACGGCGCCGATGATTTTCCCCTTGTCAGCAACATACTTGTCCGGCAGCACGCGCCCGACGATCTCGCCGGCGGGGTTGCGCGCCTGCGCGTCCGGATAAACCGACCCCAGCACCGAGCATTTCTGCCCGACAACGCGCCCGCGCGCCAGCACGGCGCCGACGGCTTTCTTGTCGGCCACGACGGCCTCGTCGGGATTCACGCACCCGATCACATGGCCCTTCGCGTCGACGGCCTTGCCTTCCGAATTGACAAATCCGACGACGGCCTTGTCGCTGACGACCAGGCCCTGGCGGACCGCCACGCCGATGTCCTTGCCGTTTTCGGAAACGACGGACCCGTCCAGCAGCACGCGGCCGACCAGCTGGTTGAACGTGTTGCGCACCTCGCCGTTCAGCGCGACGACGCCGACGGACTGGCACCCACTCGCGACGCCGACGCCGGCCGGGATGACGCCGCCCAGGAACTCGCCCTGCGTCGAAACGATAAAGCCGTTCGGGCGCACGGCGCCGAGCGTCTGCCCCTTGATATTCCGCACGCTGCCGTCGGGCAGGACGCCGCCCATCAGCGCGCCGTTCAAATCGATCGCCAAGCCCCACGGGCTCAGAACGCCCAGCGCGACGCCGTTCAGGCCGACGACGCTGCCGTCCGCCAGCGGGCGCCCGATGACGCCGCCGGTTTCATCGACGATCGTCCCGTCCGATTTCATCTTGCCGATGACGCGGCCGGTTTCGTCCATCACGGACACGATCGGCAGCGCGGCGCCCAGCACCTTCAAAGACGCGTCGACGATCGTCCCGTCGTCCAGCGCGCGCCCCAGCTTCTCCCCGACGTCCGAGATGACCTCGCCGGCGTCCGACACGTTGCCCAGCACTTTGCCGTCCAGCCCGACCGGAATCCGCTTCGGCACCGCGACGGCGATGATTTTCTTGTTTTCGTCGACGACGACGTTGTTTTCGGTTATTTTGTATTTCTGCCCGTCGATGATGACGGAGGTGTCGTCCTCGGCGTCATACAGCGCGCCGTCGAGGCGCATCACGACGCGCGGCTTTTTCGCGGCCGCCACGTTTTCGCAGATGACGCAGTCTTTGGAATCCGTCGACTGGCCTTTCAGCTGGATGATCGTCTTTTCATCCTTGACCGCGGCGACATCGCGCTCGTGCCACCGGATGACCAGCATGTTCTGCAGCTGGCGCAGCGCCGCCGGCGTCCAGTGTATTTTCATCAGGCACGTCTGCCCCGACAGAATCGCGCCGTCCAGCGGGCAGGTCGTCTCGAACTCGAACCCGTCCTCCTGCTTCTCCGCCAGCTCGGCGCCCAGCACCAGGATGTCGCCGTCCTTGGCCGTCAGCGTGACGATGGCCTCGGCCTTCGATCCCAGCACGACTTTTTCCATCGCGATCTGCGCCGGCGTCACGACCAGCGTGCCGATGCCCATGCCCGCGGTCGGCGCGTCGGACAGGGGCCCCAGCTCGTTCGTGCCGATGATCGGCGTGTCGGGCTCTATCTCCGCCTGCTTCTCCGGCAGCAGGAACAAAACCAGCAGCAGAAGCAGCAGCACCCCGACACCGATCAGAATCATATTCCGATTGGTTTTCTTGATATACTGTTCGGACGAGCTGGCTCTTTGTTCTTGCATCGGACACCTTCAGCTTACTGCACGCGTATGACCGAGCACGTGAACCCGCGCCGGCCCAGCTTGGTGCAGACGGCGTCGGCCGTCTGGACATCCGTCATCGGCCCGATGCGCAGGCGGAACAAGTCCTTCATGTCGCCGTCCGCCGTCGTGTCCAGCGAGTAGAACGGCTCGTATCCTTTCAGGACGTCCTGGTTCTTCGCATACACTTTGCTCCACAGCGATTCAAGATCCGAAATGCTGGCCAGCGCGCCCAATTCGACGGACACCACCTCGGTCAGGTTCGGCGTCGTCGTCTTGCCGCCGGTCGACAGGCCCATCACCACCTCGTTGATGCCGGCGACCGCTTCCGAGCAGTTGCCGACCGCGCGCGGGCAGTCGGTCATCACGCGCGGCACGACGGGAATGCCCGCCCCGCCGACAGCCTGGTAAGCCGACCCGGCCTGCGTCACCGTCCGGTAAGGCACCTTCGGCGGCAGATTCTTTGACCCGCTGTAATCCGTGGAATCCAGCCCCATCGCCGGATCGCGGCGCAATTTCAGACAGATGATTTTCTTGCCGTTGCGCAGCACCATGTCGCCGATGCCCTCGACGACGATCAGGCGGCTGTTCGGGCCGCGCGTACGGAATCCGACGGGCACCTCGGTGTCCTGCACCAGCAGGTTGACGATCGGCCGCTGCACCATCGTCAGCGCTTTCGGCCCCAGGTCGATGTAGGTGAAGATGTTGTCGCGCCAGACACTGTCCGGCGCAATGTCGACATCCGCCGGGTTCGGGATATACATGTCGATGTCAAAGCGGAAGGATTCGGGATCCACCGGAATGGACTGCATCCAGTTCTGCGGCCCGGTCGACGCGGTGTTCAGGCCGATCGTCGGATTCTGCCGGCCGCCGCCGGCCCACCCCGGCGCATTGCCGGAAACGGCCGGAGCCGTGTCCATCCGGACGGAAGCGCCGTTCATGTCCGCCAGCTGCCCGCCGTCTTCCGCCGGCGTGTATTTCGGCGGCACCAGCACGTCGACGACATTCTGCGTGATCTTGTCGGTGTTGTAGACTTCGCTGCGCAGGTAGAACACATACCGGTTGCCCGACCGGCCGAAGATGATCATGTTGCTGTCGACGCCGATGTAGGACGGGTCGGCATACACCAGCAGCGAGTTGGGCGCCGCGATTTCGCCGCCGAACGATTCCGGCGATCCGATGTGGACTTTTTCAATCAGCTCCCATGTCGGCATGTTGACCAGCGTCATCATCCCCTCGCGCACGCGGATCGGCAGCACGACGTCCGGCGTCCATGTGTAGCGCGAATATCCGGGCTTCGTCTGCCCCTCGCCCAGGTGCGCCATCGGGTTGTTCCACGCCTTCTGCTGCATGCCAAGCGACTGGATGTATCCCAGGTTCATCTCGTCGTACTCGCCGGACGACTGCGCGATCGCGTCCTGCAGCTGCCCCGCCTCGGTATCCTCCGGCAGCGGCTGCTGCGCCCGCACCGCGAACGCGGCCAGCAGCGCCAGCACCGCGATTCCCATCCTGCCTTTCATTGTCCACATCATCTGCTTGTTCTCCTTATGAAGCCAGCGTATCTTTTTTTTCCGCCAAAGTCCACTTAAAAACGACAGCCCGTTATGTTTTCCGCTGCGCGCCGAAGCCGGACACCGTGAAGCCCAGCGGATTCTTCAACCGCTGCGCCCAGGTCAGGCCCCGCTGCCGCGGCTGGAACGAAATCTCTATCTGGACGGCCCACACGGTCAGGTCGGGCGTCGATGAATCCCGCTTCATGTCCTTCGTCTCGACCTCCGCCGTCCAGATGACGCCGCGCGTCGAGCGCTTGTATTCGTTGGCGACCAGAATGCGGGCGCCGCGCACCAGCCCTTCCGTGCGCGCCAGGTCGATCAGGTAATTCGCGCTCTTGGTGAACTCGCTGAACACCGCCGGCGTGCTCATCCAATCCACCATGCCCTCCGGCCCCCAGCGGCGCTCCTGCTCGGCGATGTTCGATCCGATCGTGAAGTAGGCCAGCAGATACTGCCGCACGAACGCCTCCTGCAAATCCTTGGATTGCAGCACTTCGGGCGCCGGCCGCGCCAGGAAAATCGTCTGCTGGTTCTTGTTCAGCGCGAACAGGTAGAACGGCTGGACGCGCACGATCGGCGTCAGCGCCACCAGCGCGCCGAACACGAACAGGTTCACGACGACGGCGATCAGGCTGACAATCGCGAAAACGCGCATCATCCACAGGTAGCTGCGTTCTTTCACGGCTTCCTGGGAAACGTCGTCTTCCCGCGGCTGGCTTGTTTTATCTTGAGCGCGTGTCGGCATCCGCAACCCTTTGCTTCATCATCCGTTTAAGAGAACCACTCCGGCAGGGCGGGCGCTTTTTTCAGCTCCAGACACGCGCACGGCGATTTTTTCAGCTCGGACCAATCCGGCCCGATGCCGACGGGCTCCGGCTCGTAGATCGACCCGCACGCGGCCACGATGACCAGCATCGCGCACAGCCCGCCCCATCCGATGATTTTTTTCATGCAGCACCTCCCTAAAAAAAGCGTCGTCTCTACGCATTCTTTTAGCATACAAAAAGCGAAATGCCAACAAAAATTTAAATCTGGCTGTCTTTTTTTTCAGTCTCGGACATCCGGACGATCGTCACGCCGTAGGGATTGGAAAAATTCAGCCCGTAGACGCGGCGCCCCGGCACGTAGGCGATCGTCAGGACCAGGGATTTCCCGACGCGCTGCGGCGGATTCATGCCGTTCCACGCATACAGGTCGAAGTCGATGGTGAAATTGTTGTCCGTCCGGAAAACATTGACGATGTCGACGCTCTGCGCGCTCGCCTCCTTGGACAGCGTTTTGAGCACCTTGGCCTTCTCGGCGTAGAACTCCGCGAACAGATCCGGCGCCAGCAGCAGGAAAACCGGCCCGCCGGCGCTCCACCGGCGCGTCATTTCGGGCTCGTCGACGAACAGCGTGTAATACATCTCGATGAAATACCGGACGAGCGCCTCGTCGATCAGCTTCCGGTCATTGATGTCCGCATCGAACGGCAGGACTTCCAGCAGCTGGTCGGAATACATCACGTCGCGCTGCGCGTAGATGTCCTTCACGAAAACCTGGCCGACGACGCGCACCTGCGGCGCCGTCCGATACAGCACGAACCCGAGCCACAGCGCCAGGACAAGCAGGCCGAACGCCGCCGCCCGCCATGTTTGCGCCGACAGGTCGGACAAACGCCGGATGGTTTGATGGACGGCCCGGTGAACCAAAAATCATTCCTCCCACTTCGTGCAGGCCGCGTTCAGCTTCTGCAGCCGCTCCCGCTGGATCTGGGGCTGCATCGTCGTCCGGCCCTTGAGCTCGGCCTTGACCTGCTTCTGCTGCTCCAGCTGGGTGGCAACGCGGTCCGCGCCGCCGCGGGCGACGGGGACATCCGCGTCCTTGTCCAGTTCAAGCGCGTCCAGAATCTCCCTGTGCGCGTCTATCGGATTCTTCTCCGCGAGGTATTTGAGCGCCTGATACGTCTGGGGACGCTCCGTCTCGAAATGCTTCATATCCTCCAAGTCGCGCTGGATGCGGGCCTGCCGCTTTTTCTCCTCGTCGGACGGCTCCGGATTCGCGGCGATCATCTGGCGCGCCTGCGCGATCAGCTGCTTTTCCTTCTCCGCCAGCGCTTTCAGCGCCTCGGCCTGCGTCCGGTCGTCCAGCTTCTTGGCCGTCTTGATCGGCGGGTAATACGGCGCGAGGCTTCCCTGCAAATCGGACATCATCCGGGGCTGCTCCGTCTGGATGATCTTGTCCAGATCCTCGGCGACCTCCATCTGCTGCCGGGTCTGGTGGAACAGCGACAGCCGGTTGGACTGCCCCAGCCGCTCCATCGCGTCCGGCTTCAGCTGGCCGTCCTTGTCGAACGTCTTGGCCATCTCGCCGTCCTTGTTGGCCTCGACCTGTTTGTTTTTCAGCATTTTTTCCCAGGTGTCCGGCATGCCCTCCACGGTCATCTTGTCGTCTTTCACGCCCAAGCTCATGATTTCATTCTGCGGCGGCAGCGGACGCGGCACGGCGACGGGCGCCGCGAAATTGCTTGGCATTTTCTTCGCCTTGTCGGGGTATTTCGCCGCCAGCGCCTTCAGGTAATCCTGATGCGCGCGCACCACTTCGGCGCTGTCGTATTGCGCCGCTTCGCCGATCTTCGGACGCGCGGCCACGGGCTCGCCGAAATACGCGTTGATCTGGCGGTATTGCGCGTCGCGCTCCTGCCGGTAGACATATTTTTGATCGGACCAGACGGGGAAGACGGACTTTCCCGTTTTCAGCTCGCCGTATTTTTCCGGACTCTGATACAGGTCGACCAAGGCATCCCGGCCGACGCGCCAGATCGCCGCCGTGTCGCCTTTGTCCGGCGATGTCTTGTCGCTTTGCTCCAGCATTTTCCGGGCGGCGACGGCTTCCTGCGCCTGATATTCCTTGTTCAGCTTGTCCCAGGCCGCGCGCGGGTTCTTGAACTGCTTGTCGAGCAGCTTGAGGTTGCAGTCCTCGGCTTCCTTGTATTTCCTGCGCTGCACGTCCAGCATTTCCTTGTTCTCATCCGACAAATCCTGGAATGTCCGCATGTTTTTCAATTCGTTGCGCAGGTTGTGGACCTCGATCGCCTCGTCCACGACGTCTTTCAGCGGATTCTGCTCGACCCGCGCGGAAATGGCGGGACGCTCCGGCAGCCGGACCTTCGTAAAGGTCAGTGCCTGGACGGACGGCACGGACGCCAGCAAAAATCCGCAGACCCCCAGTAAAATTGCTGATTTATTCATAAGTTCTCCCCCTGTTTAGTTTTCGGTCGCCGTTCCTTCCGGCGCGATGTCTTCAACGTTCAACGGCTCTCCGCGCGTCTGGATGCGGCTCATCGCCAATTCGGACTGCGCTTTCAGGCGCAGCGCCGCCAGCTTCTGCTTCAATGTCAGCAGCTCGTTATACGCCAGCCGGTTGGTCGCGTTCAGCTTCAGCCCGTCGTTCTTATTCTGCGCGGCGGCCTGCTGCTTCTCGAGCGTTTCGACCGTCGTCTTGATGCTGCCGGTTTCGCCGTCCGACGCCAGCAGCGTCTTCAAAACCCACGTCCGCGCCAGGAAATCCACGACGGCTTCCTGATCCACATATTTGCGCTGCGCGTCGAATGTCTGCCGGCCGGCCTCCACCTGCCCGTCCGCGCCGACGCCGCCCAGGACGCCCTCGGTGCCGACCGCGAATTTCTGCTTCTCGGCCAGGATCCCCTCGTCCTTCGTGGATTTGCCCGCGATGCCTTTCGTCTCCGGCGTCGTCAGGCCCGTTCCCGCCGTCTGGGGCACATCGACCTTCGCAACGGGGCCGGGGATCGTGCCGCCGGCATTGCCGGCCATCCGATCGACGATTTTATCCGTCAGGTCCTTTTGCTTTTCCGTTTCCGCGATCGCGGCGGCTTTCGTCCCCACGATGAAGGTGTTGATGATGCCCGCGCCGATATCGATCACGGGCGCCGGTGCGCACAGGAACGGGCCGGTCGGCGCGCAGCCCGCCTGCCCCCATCCGACATGCGCCCCCAAGAATATCCCCAGCACAGAGCCCGCCGCGATTAAAGGAAGTTTTTTCATTTTTCTCTCCTATTCCGTCGTTTCTTCAGCAGATGTCGACCCGCCGCCCAGCGGATCCGCAAGCAAATCCAACGGCTGGTTGTTCAGCGCAACGGCCGCCTCCAATTCCAGCAGGCGGATATGGAAAGCCACGTCCGCCGCCGTCAGGTGGATCAGCGCGAACAGAATCTGGTTGTCCAAATCGATGTCCCCGAGGATGTTGTTGCCCGAGGAAGTGCCGCTGCCTTTGATGACTTCCATGTCGTCCGCGGTCGCCGTCCGCACGCCGGTCGACAGCGCGATCATCGACGATGTCAGCTTGTTCAGGTATGCCTGGCGTTTCAGCAGGATATCCGCCTTTTCGGCTTCCGTCGCGCCGGCCGCGGCGAAGAACTCTTCCCGCACCAGATCCTTGGCGGCGTCCAAATCCGGCGTCATCGGCGCGGACACCGTCAGGACTTTCTTGACCTGCTGGCCGGTGGCGTCCGGCACGAACGTCGAAAACGTGAAATCCTTCACATTGTCCGGCTGCGCCAGGATGTTCTCGCTGATAAAGCTGTACAGGTTCGTCGGGACGCTCCAAGCCACGCCGCTGCCGCCTTCCTCATAGACGGCCAGCTGATCCTCGTACATTTTCGTATCTTCCTTGAGGGATTGCAGCTGTGCCACCTCGCCGCCGGCGCGGATCCCCAGTCCGATGCTCTTGGGCATGTCCGCGATAGGCAACATCCCGTGCGCCGCGCCCGCGCAGACCATCAGCACAGCCGCCAGGGCGATTCCCGTTTTCAATGCGTTTTTCATACGTTTTCCTCCTTATCTCTTCGCCACTTCTGTTTTTCGCGACAAATCCGTCTCCGTCATGTTGCTCAGCGAGTTGATCTCCAGAATCTGGGCATACAGGCCTGTGATTTCGTTTGTTTTCTGGTGTGCTTGCAGCGCGATTTCACCCAGGACTTTGACAAGGGCTGTGAAATCGTCCGCGCCGGCCGCGGCGCCTTGCAATTTCGTCACTTCCCCCGTCGCCCGCTCGGACACGGCCAGAGATTTTTCGGCGTTCGCCAGGCCCTGCGACACGGCGTTGAGCAGCAGCTGCTGCTGGTTGTCCCGAATCTGCTCCACCGTCGCCTTTTCGCCGGGCGCCAGCTCTTCCTCCTCGGACACTTCCTGTCCCGTCGGATAGACGAGTTTCTTAACCTCTTTCTTGATGTCGTCCACGTCGCCTTTTTGAACTTTCTTTTCCACATCCGCCGGCACCAGCGGCACAGCGTCGTCCGCCGCCAGGACGGCCTTGCTCTCTCCCGTCGCCTTCCAGTTCGTGGGCTTGCACGCTTCCATCACGTCGCACATTTTCTTCTGGTTGTCGACGATATGCTTGTTGTTCTTGTTCAGAAGCATGTCCTGCCCCAGGATGCCGGTGGTCAGAGCCGTATTCAGCACATCAATCGTCGGAATGACGGCATGCGCCGCAACGCTGATTCCGACAAGACCGGCCGCCGCCACCGCATAATGTTTGATTTTCACTGGAACCCCCTTATTGATCTAACGTTTTCGAAATCGTTTTCGACGACATGTTCAGCAGCATGCCCGACGCGACCGTCGACATGTTGTTGATGTCGGACGCGACGCCCAGCATCGTTCCGGCCAGGAACAGAATCGAGGATTCCTCGCTGTTCATATCTCCAAGCTGTTTTTTGTAAGTGCTCAGGCTGCCGGTCTTGCCCCCATCGGCCAGAGAAGCCGACACCGTCCGCGCCGCCAGCGCGCGCGACAATCCCTCCGCGGCCGTTTCTTCCAGGTTGACCTGCTGCTTTTCGCGCATCTCCCCGACCTGCGCGTCCGTCATGTTCAACCGCCCCTCCGCATCCGCCGGCGGGATCAGCTGCTCCTTGACCTTTTCATAGTATTCCTTGTCGTATGTCGGCGTTTTCGTATCCGTGACGACGACCTCGGACGAGCTCGGCGTGTTCATCCGCTCGCTGAGCGCGTATTCATCCCACAAAACCGGACGCGCCGTAATCGGCATCTTGTTGGACATCTTGTCCAGCTGCTTGGATTTTTTCTTCTGCGTCGGCATGCCGGCCAGAACGGCGATGACATCCGCGATCATCACGGCGCCCTGCGGCACGTCCAGCACGGGATACACGGCCGCCGCGGGCGAGGCAACCATCCCGACGATTCCGCCGACAACAATCCATTTTTTCAAGAACATTTACTCCTCCCCTTCTTCTGGTGTGACTTCCTGGATCCGCGGCAGAACGCCGTTGCCGATGATGTCCGTCGATTTCTGCTCGCCTTCGGTGGCCAGAACCGTCAGGAACCGCGCCGATTCGGTATAGGCGGCATAATCCGCGTTGATGACGGCCTGGAACGCGTCGCGCCAGGTTTGGGCGTCGTCTATCTGCTGGCTGATTTCCTCGGCTTTCTTCGGGAACGCGTCCGCGGCGCCCAGGTTTTTCTTCGCGTAGGTGTAGGCCGCGATGGCGCCGTCGCCGGCCACAGCCCTTTGAGCGGCCGCAGCGCCCGCTATCTCCTTATCGTCGCCTTCTTCTCCCGTTCCGCCGCCGGATCCGCCGCCCGAGCCGGTGCTGCCGCCGCCGCTGCCGCTGCCGGAATCGCCGCGGGAATACCCGCCGGAGGACGGCACGATGGACCCGTAATTGCCGCCGCGGGCCAGGTCTTCCGTCGAAACGGGCTCCGGTTCCGTCCCCGGCGCGTCTTGCCCGTCCTTGCCCTTTTTGCCCTTATCCTTGCGCAGGGCCAGCAGGATGCCGGCCACGCCCAAAGCGACGCCGGCCAGCGTCAGCCAGTTCCGGCTCAGCCAGCTGCCCTCCTGCTGCGCCTCGACGCACACCGCGCCGTTCGAATCCCTTCCGTCGGGACACATGCACTTGCCGTCCTGGCTCATGGAACCGCCCCGCTTTTCGCAATTTTCCTTCGCGGCGGCGGCCTGCTGATCCCGCTTGTTCTGCATGGCCTTGTCATAGGCCTCTTTGGCCTCGAGGCTGTTGAATTGGACATTGCCGTTTTCATCGAACTGCGCCACCTCCTGGCCGTTCAGCCCGATGCCGGTCGGCTTCCCGTTGGCGTCCCGCATCACGCTGTAATTGTTCGGCAGATCGTTGAAGTTGAACTCGCTGCCGGACAGCGACTTCGGCAAATTCTTTGTTGCCTTAGGGCCGGCAGGTGGGGGCGGGGGGTCATTTTCTTTGACGGGTGGTCTTTCAACTTTTTTGGTCGTCGATGACGTTGGTTCAGGCAATTTTTTCACAGATTCGATCGTCCCATCGGATTTTTGAACGGTCATAGTGCCTTTATTGTCAACCTCCGTCGTCGTCATTTTCTTTTCAACCGACGCTAATTTCTCCGCATTGAACGCACCGCCGGGAACATAGCCGTCAGCCTGAGGTGTAACGGTTTTACCGCTCGGAGCAACATACGGTTCAGTCTTCGTTGTCGGAACAACCCATCTTCCTTCCTTATAAACAGCATTTTGCGCGGCCGTCGATGAGCTTGGAACATATCTTCCCGTATTTTGATTAAAAATAAGATCGGGCTTCTGACTTTCTGTTCCAATGAGTTGCTTTGCTCTTGCCGATGACTCAGAAGCCGCGGCCGCTTTCCCACTCTGTTCTTGCAGTTGCCTAATTTGATCTGCCGACATACTCTGCCCCAACACGCCGGTCGGGCCAAGCAATATCCCTGCGACAACCAGACTCACCGTCACTTTTTTGAATTGTTCAGACATCGAAGCCCCCCGCATTGTATTCCCTTTCCGCCACTTTACACCGCTTGTCCCGGCGTTGTCAAGCTGTTTTTTATCCGTCATTCGCCACTCCATCAGCATTTTCCGCGCCCGCGGCGTCCGGCGGACCGCCCGCTCCGGCGTTGTCGTTCGCCCCCGGCCGCTTTTCCTCCTGAATCTTGATCAGCCGCCGGCTGCCGATGACATCGGTCGTGATCTGGTTCGCCTGATCCGTCAGGGTTTTCAAGAACCGCGCGGATTCGTCGTATGTCGCCTGATCGGCCTCGATGACCGGCTGCCACGCCTCCCGCCATGTTGCGGCGTTTTGGATTTCGTCGTCGATGGCCGCGGCCGTGTCCTTGAAATCCGAGCCCTCTTTCAAGCCGCGTTTCGCCAGCATGTAATTCCTGGCCGTGTTCTTGGCCCCCAGATCCCGTTTGGCGTCGGCATCCGCGGCCGTGTCGGCATCCGTTCCCCCGTCGCCCGAACCGCCGCCGGAACCGCCCGAGCCCCCCCCCGTGCCTCCGCCGTCGCCGGTGCCGTCGCCATCGCCCAGCCCGGTTCCTGTCTGGCACCGATTGCCCGTGTATCCCCCGGGGCAAATGCAGCCGCCGTTCACGCAGTGGCCGCCGTTCTGGCACGTGACGCCTTCGCATGCCTTGCCGCCGATTTCACAGGTGTCGCCCGAATATCCCGCGGGGCATTCGCATTTGCCGTTCACGCACGTGCCGCCGTTCTGGCATTTCTTTTTGCACTCCCCGTTTTCGCAATATGTGCCCGTGTATCCTTCCGGACAGATGCAGATGCCGTTTTCGCACGTGCCACCGTTCTGGCAGGTGATTCCCGCGCACAGATCGTCTTCGCCCGTCTTATTGCATGGCAGTTTATTGCTTTTCCCGCCCTTGCCGCCGCCTTTGTCCGCCAAAAAGAAAAATCCCAGCGCACCGCCGACAATGGCATACCAAATGACAGTAGCCACAATCCCAAAGCCATCAAAAGTAGGAGCGCCAACCGTCCTGTATAAAGTATAGGCCGCCACCGCTCCAACTGCCGCTCCCGTCGCGGCGCCCGTATATTGGTTGAATGCCTCGACGCGCACCGGCGCCGTCAGCAATCCGAAAACGATGAAAATAACCGCGATCTGCCTTAAAAAAAGCTTCATGGCCGCTCTCCTTTTCCCCCATCATACAGCGCCTTTTCCGGCATTGTCAAGCGATTTCGCATCCTATTCCTCCGTTTCCGCCCCGGACGGAGCAGGCGCCGCAGCACCGCCGCGCCCTCCTTCCTCGATTTTGATCAGCCGCCCGCTGCCGACGACATCCGTCGTAATCTGGTTCGCCTGATCCGTCAAAACCGTCAGGAACCGCGCGGATTCGTCGTATGTCGCCTGATCGGCCTCGATCACGGCGCCGAAAGAATCCCGCCATGTCTCGGCGCCTTGGATCTCATTGTCGACGGCTTTGGCCGTTTTGGGATACTGGCTTCCCATCAGCAGGTTTTGCTTGGCCTTCATGTAATTGGCGGCCGTCGCGTTGCGCGTCTTTTCCCGCGCGGCGGCGGCATCCGCGGCGGCGGCGTCATCGCTGATCCCCCCGGCCGTCAGCGTGTCGTTCGCGGCGCCGTCCGGCAAGGCGGTGTCGGGATTCCGGATGGTCGTCCCGCCGGATCCCAGCGCGCTGCTGTATTCGCAGCGGGAGCCATAGTAGCCGGCCGGGCAGTTGCAGGAGCCGTTTTTGCATGTGCCGCCGTTCTGGCAGGTGATTCCCTCGCAGCTGACATCCTTCGCGATGACCTCGGCCGCCGTTTTAGTGCACGGCGTTCCGCTGCCGGAATCTTTGCTCTTGCTGCCCTTGTCCTTGTTCAGCAGCGACATGATTCCGACGCCCAGCCCCGCAACCGCCAGAATGATCCCCGCCCATTTGAGAACGCTGTTCCAATCGACGGTGGGAACCGACTTCTTATTTTCACTTTGAAGGGAAGGATTTGCGGGATTTCCTAGTGCTGCATCCGCGGCCGCCATTCCTTCTCCTCCACTCAACCCAGACGCTTGGTAAGCGGCATCATAAGCCGGGCCACCTTGCGCCCATGCACTCGATGAACCGCCCAATATCCCGCCAACAACCAAGATAACCACAAGCTGTTTATAAAAAAGCCGCATCGCACGCCCCTCCCGATTCACACCCATTCTAAACCCGCTTTCCGAACATTGTCAAGCACTTTTTGCTTCTCCCCGCCGGCACGCCCGCAATGTGTTATACATCAGCATCGCGATCGTCATCGGCCCGACCCCCCCCGGCACCGGCGTCACGGCGCGCGCGACGCCCGTCACGGCGGCCCGGTTCACATCGCCGACCAGCCTGTCCCCGACGCGGTTGATGCCGACGTCGATCACGACCGCACCACGCTTCACATGCCGGCGCCCGATCAGGCGCGCATGCCCCGCCGCGGCGACCAGAATGTCCGCCCGGGCGCACACCTGCGCCAGATTTTTGGTATGCGAGTGCGCCTGAACGACCGTGCAGTCGTGCGCCAGCAGCAGCTGGCCCAGCGGCCGCCCGACCAGCCGCGACCGGCCGACGATCACCGCGTTCTTGCCGGCCAGCTTCGGGCAGGCCTTTTTGATCAGATGCAGGCAGGCCAGCGGCGTGCACGGCGCCAGGTTCGGCGCCCCGACCATCAGGCGCCCCAGGTTGTGCGTCGTCAGGCCGTCGACATCCTTGTCCGGCGCGATCCGCTCGATCGCTGCGTCCGCATTCAGGTGCGCGGGCAGCGGCAGCTGCAGCAAAATGCCGTCGATGTCCCCGTCCGCATTCAAATCGTTGATGAACGCTTCCAGCGCGTCCTGCGTCAGAACCGGCGACAGGCGGTAGACATCCGTTCGGATGCCCGCGCGCTGCGAGGCTTTCACCTTGTTCTTCACATACACCAGGCTGGCCGGGTTGTCGCCGACCAGGACGACGGCCAGACGCGGCGCGCGCGGCAGGCCGGACACCTGCTCCCGCACATCGTCCAGCATCTCGTCCGCCATTTTTTTCCCGTCGATAAGTCTTGTCTTCATGTTCATCCTTTGCGCTCGATAACCGCCCGCCGGCGCGCTTCTTTCAACAGCTGGTCGGACAATTGGCCCAGCCGCTCCATCATGATCCGCTGCCGGATTTCATCGTCGGACGGCATCGGGATCTTGTCCGCAACCGCGCATTTCATCAGGAACAGCTGCCCGTTCGGCGCCGGCAAAGGCCCGACGATCGTCTCCGTTCGCGCGGGATCCAAAACGCGCTTCAATTCGGGCGGCAGCCGCTCCGGCGCGACCATGCCCCGCTGAACGGAGCCGGCGACGCCCTCGGGCGACACGCGCTTGACGAACCCGTCGCACCCGTCCGCCAGCGGCAATCCCCCCGCGCCGGCCAGCGCGCGGCTGCCGCGCGGCAGAACCGCCTGCGCCAGCTCCCACACGGGCACGCTGCGGCCGGCCTCCGGCCGGATGCGTTCCAGCAGGCGTTTGCGGTTGTCAACCTCGGCCGCGGACACATCCGCCCGGGTATTCTGGCGCCGCACATACTCCCCCCACATCAGGTCGGCGCGGATGCGCTGCTCCAAAATCCGCTCGGGCACGCCGGCATCGCGCAGCGCCTGCGCCAGGCTGCCGGCGCCGGTGTTCTGCTCCTCCAAATACGCCCGCGCCTTGCGCACGTCGTCGTCCGTCACGGACAGGCCGGCCTCCGCCGCCGTCTGGATTTTCAGAATGCTGTCGATCAGTTCCTCCGCGGCGTCCGGCGCGGCGCCGTCCGGATCCTGCAATTTCAGCAGCGCGGCCTCCGCCGCGACATCCAGCCGCGAAACCGGCTCGTCGTTCACGACCGCGACGATGTCGCCGGCCAGGCACGCGCGCGCCAGCATCAGTATTCCGCAGATCAATCCGATATACCTCACCCTATGTCCCTCCCAATGTCTTCAAGACAAACTGAAACTTGATGCTGAACCCGCCGCGGTAGTCGCGGTCGGATGTGAACGCCTTGCGCGCGTCGAGGATCAGCGCCGTGCATTCGTTCTCATACCGGCCGGCGACGCCCGCCGCGATCGGGCCGCCGTCGTCCGACAAATCATACCGGTAGAAGCCCTTCACCGAAAACCGGCGCGTCAGCTGCGATCCGAGCGTCAGGTAGATTTCCTCGCGGTCGGGATAGGCGTTGTTCTGTATCTGATACGCCTTGACCATCGTGTAGCCCAGCCCCAGCCGCAGCGGATCCGATCCGCCGTTGATGAACAGCTCGTTCTTGCGCGCGGACAAATCGTCCGGGCTCAGGCGGAACCGGTACCCGGCGAAAATGTTCTGGTGGCTCACCTGCAGCTGGCCGACATAATCCGAAAAATGATCGTCGTATCCCATCAGCCGCGTCAGCTCGTCCGATTCCTCCAGCCGGTAGGACTGGCCGAACAATGCGGAGACGATCCGCTTGTTGTCGCGGTCGTAGAGGCTCCACCGCGCGCCGTAGTTGGCCCGCGTCCCCGTCTCGACCTGGTCGTATCCGGAAAAGCGGTTGACCGAAAACAAATTGGTGTCGTCGAAATTGAAGTTCAGGCTGTCGATGTTCGGAATGTCCCGCCTGTTCATGTTCGTCGGAGAGGCCACGACCATCACGACGGGCTCGAACACCTGGCGCGTGTCCGCCCCGGCTTTCATCAGCGGATAGCTCGCCTCGACGGAGCCGACCGGAAACACCCGGCCCGTCATATACGACGCATCCGGCGCGCGGCGGCCGAACTGATACGGGCCCGAATCGACCCGGTATCCGTCCGCGCGGATGAAGGCGGACGTGTCGACGACCACGCCGGAGCCGTGGACATACGGCACCCGCACCCCCTGCACCAGCGACAGCCGGTGCGATTCCAAATCCTGATCCGTCATGAAGCTGGATCCGTGCACCTGCGTCCAGGCGGTCAGGCCGAAAGACGTCAGGGGCTTCGTCATGTACTGGTAGCTCATCACGGGGATGACGTCCGGAATCGTGTCGTTGTCGACATCGAACCGCAGGTTCTGGAAATTGTATCCCGCCAGGCTGAAATAATTCTGATCCCCGAACCGCTCCGCGGCCGCGGCCGTCGTCAGGAAGGGCAGGTTCTCGTTGATGCGCGGAATGTCGTAGCGCCGGAAGTAGGTGTCCTCCTTGACGCGGAACACCTGCCCCGTCAGGCGCCACCTGTCCGTCATGTCGTATCCGAACGTCGACCGGACATGCCCCTGGTTGACGCCGTCGGCGTCGCGGGTCCCGCTGGCCTGCAAATTGACGAACCACTGCGCGAACCGCCCCATGTAATCGCCGACGACCAGCGGCGCGTGCATTGCCGAGAACGTCGGGCGCAGGATCAGGTTCTGGTTCGGCGCGACGTTCCAAAAGAACGGCGTCGTCAGCCCGCCTTT
>JAQVGI010000008.1 GCA_028696805.1 Alphaproteobacteria bacterium | reverse complement strand
GGGGGGGGGTGGGGGGGGTAGATAAGGTTCTCATAACAAACGGCATCCAGGCCTCCTTAAACGGGTTTATTATCCCTGTATACACCTCCGCACGCCCTTTGTCAACACCTTCCTCAAATAAAGAAAAGCCCCCGGCGGGGGCTTTCCTACGAACCGAATGTCCTTACCCTTGGCGGGCTTTGAGTTTCGGCTTCTTTTTGTTAATCACATACACGCGGCCCTTGCGGCGCACGACCTTGCAATCCTTATCGCGCGCTTTGGCGGATTTGAGCGAACAACGCACTTTCATGTCCTATCCTTTCATTGAAAAACCGGGGGCAGTATAGACGATTCCGCGCCCGTTGTCAAGCGAAAATTCACCGGTATCCGACTTTCCCGAACGCGTGGCAGATCGGGCAGACGGCCTCCCACGACCGCAGCGCATGACCGCACGCGCCGCACGCCCAGCCCGCATCCGCGCCCGCCGTTTCGGCCTTGGCCTCCCAGTCGCGCGCCGCGTCCGCATGATGCCAGCCGTCCCGTTCTATCCGCGCCATCAGCTTCGCCGCCCGCACGCTCGGCGGATAGGTTTCCAGATACGCCTGGAGCGTTTCCCTGGCGACGCCCCACGCCTGCGCCTGGGCGGCCCCGTGCGCCACCGCCAGCAGCGACAATCTGTGCATCGGGTTTTTCCGGACCAGCTTTTCGATCAGCTTCATCTGCCGGGCCGGCGGCTCGCCCGCAATCTGCTGCGCGAAAGCGGCGAAAACGTCCCAGCACGGCATCCGCTCCCACGATTCCGTCAGGATGTCGCGCGCCTTCTGCGGCTTTTCCGCGGCATACGCCAGCGCGGCGGCCGGATTGCCGGGATCCAGGCGATACGCCTCCTCCCCGCGGTTCAATTTCAGCATCAGGCACGCCTTGCGCCGCGCGTATTCGGCTTTGGAAACCTGACGGGCGGACGACAGCGCGTCCAGCGCGGACACCGCCTCTTTCCAATCGCTTTGCATGACGGCCAGGTGCCACGCCCCGTCCATCACCCACGGCACGGACGCATGCCGCTCCCGCGCCGCCGCCAGCAGCGCGGCCATCCGGTCGAAATCCCCGCGGCACCGCGCGTATCCGAACAATCCGCGCAGGCCGGCCAGCTCGGTTTCCGGACGGGATTTCAGCCGCTCGAATGACTCCTCATCGGCTTGGAACAACCCGGCGATCAGCAGGGATTCCGTCGATTCGGGCGCATAGAAAGAGCGGGCCTGTTTCAAAACGGCGCGCACGGCCTCGGGATCCTTGTCCAGCGCCGCCCGCGCGGCCTGCGTCCAGAAAACCTCGCGCGCGGAGGCCTGCTTCACATACCGCTTCATCCGGTATTTCCTCATCCACCCGAGCGGCGTCAGAACGATGTCCAGCGCGTAAAACAGCGCGAAAGCCGCGACGACGATGACGATCAGCGATGTCTGAACCCGATACCCGAATCCGATGAACGTGACCGGCAGCACCCTGTCCAGCGCCAGCGTCCCGATTGCGAAAATACCGGCCGCTATCAAAAAGAACCGAATCATGCGCCCCTCCCGGCTTGCCGCGTCAATATGTCGTCTATCAGGCCCTGAACGCGGACAAGCCCGTCCAGCATGTCCGTGACCGGCCGCAGCTCATCCCGCGCCGCAGCGGGTAGTTTCGCGACCGCGGCCGAGGCTTCCCGCAGGCGGGCGTCGTCCAGCGCGTTCAGCGCGGCGTCCAGCAGATCCGGCACGGAATCCCCGTCCGGATGCTGTGCGCGGACGTCCACGAACAGCGCGCCGGCGTATCGGGCGTATCCTTTCCACCACGGCTTTTCGGCGCGGTAGTGGGCCAGCAGGATCCGGCGCCGCGCCCGCGCGAAATCGCCGCGCAACCGGTCATGCGGATTCGCATCGGTCAGGCAGAACGGCTTCAGTTCTGCGATCAGCGCGCCGAACGCCGCGGGATGCGCCATCAGCGCCTGCATGCTGTCCCGGCACGGCAGGCCGGCGCGCATCTCCTCGCGCAGCCGCAGCAGGTCGGCGACGGGAACCGGATCCGCCTCCGCGGGCAGCGGCGCTCCATCGGGCGCGGGCATGATGGAAACGGGTTCCGGCGGCAGCGACACCGGCACGGCATCCGCGGCCGGCTCCGCCGCGGCCGGCTCCGGCAGCGGCATTTCGGGTTCAGGTACGGCCTCGGACACAGGCCGGGGCTCCGCCGCCTGCTCCGGCACATGCGCGGGATCGATGAGCGGATTCACCGGCCGCCCCGGCATCAGGCCGGCCGTCAGGCGCGCCGGCACCGCAACGACGGGCGGAACGGGCAAAGCCGCCGGCGCCCGGACAAATTGCAGCACGCGGGCCAGCGCATACGCCCCGACGCCCAATCCGGCGATGAGAATCAAAAGCCAGACGACGAAGCGGCGGTTGGAAGATGTCTTTTCCCGTGTCTTTTCTTCTGCCATGCGTCCTCCCGATCAAAGCCCTTTACATAATGCTACCATCGCGCGGGTTGAAACGCAAGAGCAAATCTTTCCACGCATCGTAGCTGTCCGGGTATTCCCGCGCCAGGATGCGGAACGGCGAATCGTCCCCGAGGTTGTCGCAGATCCGGACGGCGCGCACCGCGCTTTCGGCCAGCGACCGGACCGCCGGCGCGCCCGCCGCATTGACCGCCGCGACATCGCGGACCCGGCCGTCCCTGTTGACGGAGGCGCGCACCTCGACGACGACCTCCTCCGCGCCGACGGCGCCGGCGTCCGCGTTCCAGCAGCCGCGCAGTTTCGTCGCGATGAAATCCCGGTGCGAAATCGTCAGCATCTGGGTCAGCGAGCCGCCCGTTCCGCCCGCGATGCCGGCGCTGACCTCCTGCCCCGCCGCGTCGTCCGGCTGCGCGGGCCCCGGTGCGACCGGCTGGCGGATTTTTTCAACCGAGGCCAGCAGGCTTTTCAGCCCGTCCGACGGCGGAGCGGCTTTGCCCGGCGGCCGGGCTGATGTCGATTTCACTTCTTTTTTAACGGGCGTTTTCGGCGGAGCCGGCGCGATAACCGGCGCGGCGTCTTTGACGGGCTTCGCCTCCTGCGGCCGCTGCGGCGGGGCGGGCGGCGTCTGGACCGCCGTCTGCCGGACAGCCTGAACCGCCGGCGCGGCGGCCGGCTTCGGCGCTTGTTTCCTGATCTCGGGCGGCAGGTTGGTCTTGTCTCCAATCTGGACTTTGGTTAAATCCACCATCAGCACGGCCGGCGGCGCATGCGCGGGATCAACCCACGAAAACAACGCGACATCCGTCAAAAACAGGGACAGGAGGGCGATATGCAGGACCAACGAGCACACATACGACCGGCGTTGCATTTATTTTCCTTTGCGGGACGGCGCGTCATGCCCCATGATTCTGGCGTCCGTTTTCAAGCCGACCTGCGTGTAGCCGGCCGCGCGCAGCAGGGCCATCACCTCGACGACCTGGCCGTAGGACGACGCCCGGTCGCCGCTGATGACCATCTGGATTTTGGGGTTTTCGGAGACGACCGCGTTGACTTTGCGGATCAGGTCCCGGAAAGCGACCTCCTGCGCGCCGACATAGATTTTTCCTTTGTCCGTCACGCCGATGTCCAGTATTTTTTCCTGCCCTTCCAGCGACCGCCCGTCCCCTTTGGGCAGGTTCAGCGGAATCCCTGTCGTCAGCATCGGGGCCGTGATCATGAAAATCGCCAGCAGGGATGTCAGCACGTCGATCAGCGGCGTCAGGTTGACCTCGGCGCGAATCTTGCTTTTGCGGCGGACATATGCCATTTATTCGTCCCCCGTCTTGTCGATCTGGCGCGCCAGGATGCCGCCCAGCTCTCCGGCGAACGCGTCCATCTGCTGGGCCATCCGGTCGATGTCGTTTTGCAGCTTGTTGTAGGCGATGACCGCCGGAATCGCCGCCATCAGCCCGACGGCCGTCGTGAACAAAGCCGCCGCGACGCCGGGCGCGACCGCCGCGATGTTGATGGATTGCGTCAGGCCGATGGCGTTGAAGCTGTCCATGATGCCCCAGACCGTTCCGAACAGACCCAGCAGCGGCGCGACCGATCCGGTGGACGCCAGGAACACCATGTGCGTCTCCATTTTTTCAACCTGCTTGTCGATCGCCAGCTGCATCATTTTCTCGACGCGCTCCTCGATTTTGATGCCGGCCTTTTTGCGTTCGCCCAGCGATTTCTTGATTTCGGCGATCGCCGCCACGAACACGGCGGACAGCGGGTCTTTGACCGACTTGGAAACGCTGTTATACAGAACGTCCAGCGATCCGCCTTCCCAAAACTTGGCCTCGAACGCCCGCATGCCGGCGCGCAGGCGCTTGAACAGCCGCACCTTGTCGAAAATAATCGCCCAGCACCAGACGGATGTGAACAAAAGCCCTAAAACAAGCGCTTTCATAAACAAGTCGGCATCCTGGAACATCCCCATCATGGACAGCGTCGAACGAACGGTTTCGGTTTGCATTGTTTTCTCCTCGGTTGAAACGAGCCCTATTTTAGCCTGATTTCACCCCGAAAAACAAGCAAAAAGTTTTTCCTGGCGCAAGTTTCGTTTCCGCTTGACAAAATCCGGAGCCGGGAGTAGGATGGCCCGCAGGTTATAAACCCGCGCCTTTTGGAAAGGAATCATTATGAATAAACTCGGCATAGCCTTCGTTGGAGTTTTGGTCTTGTTCGCCGTCATCATCGGGCGGGGGATTATACGGGAGCAGACACGCGATGCGGGCTCCGACAAGCCTGTTGTCAAAATCGGCGCGATCCTGCCGATGACGGGGAATATAGGCGTTTTCGGACAATCGTATAAGAACGGCCTGATTTTGGCGCAGAAGCACTTGAAAAAAGATACAAAATACGATTATCGGCTAATCATTGAAGACTCGATGGGACAGGCGAGAAATGTGCCGCTCCTTGCCCGTCGGCTGCTGGATTTGAACAAGGTGGATGCCGGGTTGTCCATGTGGACGGGGGACGCGATGATTGTAAGCCCCATTTTTTCGCAAGCGAAAAAAGTCCATATCGCCTCTCTGTCGTGGTTTCCTGACAAGTTCTTGAAAGACAAATACAACTTTCACATCTATGCCAACATGCAAACGGAAGTGGACTTGCTGGTCGGGCACATCTTGAAGAAAGGATACAAAAACATAGCCATGGTGGCCCAGAATATAGAAGGGGGATTGGACGGCCACCGGATGATCAAGGAATCGTTTCGAAAGAACAATATAAAGCTGTGCGGGGAAATCATTTCAAATCCGGGCACGCGGGATTTCAGGATAGACATCATGAAAGTGCAGAAAGCGTGCCGGCCGGAATTGTATATCTTTGGCGCGCTGCCCCCGGAATCGGATATTTTCCTGAAACAATTATATGAAATCGCCGGAAAACCCGTAGACATCACCGGGCTCGATCTGGGCATGGTGTTTTCATCGCCCGCTTTGTGCGAAAACCATATCTTTCCGATGATGGCTTTGCCGAGCGCGGAATGGCTGCGGGATTACGAGGCTGTGTTCGGGGACGACCTGTATGTCTATGCCTCCGGCGTCGCCTACGACAGCTTCAACATGCTGGTGGATGCCTATGAAAACGCGCCGACGCAAGGGGCCATCCCGTCGGGAGATGACATCGCCGATTACATCCATGCGCAAAAATCTTTCCCGAGCGCGTTCGGCGGACGAATCTCCGTCCAGCCCAACGGGCAGATCGATACGCCCGTCGATCTTTTAAGCGTTAAAGACGGCCAGTTCGTGCGGGTGGACACCCCAAAAGGCCTTTAAGGCGCGGAGATCGGATTCTCCGGCGTTTCGATATACGGGGCGAACCGGGCGCGGAAAGCCTCCGGAAAGCGGATGGGTTTGAAGTCTTTGTTGACGCACGCGGCCTTGACCATGACCCGCGCCAAAAGCTCCTCGCCCCGGAAAATAGTCTGCTCGAACGTCAGGCTGGCGTTCCTGCACGCGACGATGCGCGTCCGGATGTCCAGATCGTCGTCCAGCCGCGCCGGCGCCAGGAAATCCACCGACACATGCCGGATGACGAAAGCGAACCCCGCGCGCATGCACGCCGAGCTCGTGTATCCCAAATCCCGCATCATGTCCGACCGCGCGTGCTCGGCGAACACGATGTAGTTGGAATGATACACGATGCCGCCGGCGTCCGTGTCGCTGAAATACACCCGCTGCCCGGAATGGTGGATCATCGGCTACTCCCCCAATAAATCCGGCTGGTCGGCGCGCGGCGGCGGCGTCAGCCCCAAATGCCTGTACCCGGCCGCGGACAAAACCCGGCCGCGCGGCGTGCGCATCACCAGGCCCATCTGCATCAGATACGGCTCGATAACCTCCTCGATCGTGTCGCGCTCCTCGGACAGCGCCGCGCACAGCGTTTCGGCGCCGACGGGCCCGCCCGCATACTTTTCGGCGATGCACCGCAGGTACCGCCTGTCCATCATGTCCAGCCCGAACACATCCACGTCCAGGCGGTTCAGCGCTCCGTCCGCCGCCGCCGCGTCGACGGGCTTTCCGCCCGCGAAATCGCGCACGCGCCGCAGCAGCCGCCCCGCTATCCGCGGCGTCCCGCGCGACCGCCGGGCGATTTCATGCGCGCCGGCCTGCGCCACCGGCATGTTCAAAAGCCGCGCACCGCGGTTGACAATTTTCTCCAAATCCGCGACTGCATAAAAATCCAGGCGCAGCGGAATCCCGAACCGGTCGCGCAGCGGCGTGGACAGCAGCCCCGACCGCGTCGTCGCGCCGATCAGCGTGAACTGCTGCAAATCTATCCGCACGGACCGCGCCGCCGGCCCCTCGCCGATGATGATGT
This sequence comes from Alphaproteobacteria bacterium, assembly GCA_028696805.1. GTDB lineage: Bacteria > Pseudomonadota > Alphaproteobacteria > CAAHEQ01 > UBA3637 > JAQVGI01. The sequence continues at coordinate 33,665 of JAQVGI010000008.1, read as the reverse complement.
CCAGCTGGAAATCCTCCATCGCCGCGTAGAGGATCTCCTCCACGGCCGGGGTCAGGCGGTGAATCTCGTCGATGAACAGCACGTCGTTTTTTTCCAGGTTCGTCAGGATCGCGGCCAGATCGCCGGCTTTGGAAATCATCGGGCCGGCCGTCGGGCGGAATCCGACGCCCAGCTCTTTCGCGACAATCTGCGCCAGCGTCGTCTTGCCCAGCCCCGGCGGGCCGAACAGCAGCGTGTGATCCAGCGCGTCCCCGCGCTTTTTGGCGGCCTCGATGAACACGCGCAGGTTCGCGCAGGTCGCCTCCTGCCCCACGAATTCGTCCAGCGTCTGCGGGCGCAGGCCCGTGTAGAGCTCCTCATCCCCCTCTATTTTGCGCGGCGTAATCACGCGGTTTTCTACCATGCCTTGCCCTTTCCGATGTCTTTCAGCGCCGCGCGGATCAGGTCATTCAGCGCCATCTCCGCGTTGTCCCGCAGCAGCTGCGCGACGACCACGCCCGCGTCCATCCGCGCATAGCCCAGGTTCACGAGGGCGGAAACCGCCTCGTCCATCAGGCGCCCGCCCGCCATACCGCCGGCCAGCGCCGGCATCGGCTCGGCCGCGCCCAAAGCCCCCAGCTTGCTTTTCAATTCCGTCACCAGCCGCGCGCCGAGTTTCGGCCCGACTCCGCCGGCGCGCGTGAAAGCCTTCGCATCGCCGGTCATCACGGCCATCTGAATCTCCTCCGGCGTCAGCGCGGACAAAATGGCCAGCGCGACCTTCGCCCCGACGCCCTGCACTTCGGTCAGGTATCCGAACGCCTGCTTTTCCGCCGCGGAGCCGAATCCGAACAGGTGGATGTGATCCTCGCGCACCTGCGTTTCGATCAGCAGCGACACCCCCCCGCCCAACGGCGGCAGCTTGGAAAACGTCTTGGCCGAGCAAAAAACGCGGTAGCCGACGCCGCCGGCGTCCAGAATCAAAAACCCGTCGTGCACGGAATCCAACAAACCGGTCAGCTTGCCTATCATGGGTGCCCTCTCCTCGTCTGCTGCCAGACTACACCATCCGGAGCCGAAATGCAAACCTTTTTAATTTGACACGCGCGCGGGAATGCGGTATGATGCCCTTGGAAAAAGGAAACCGCGATGAAAGTGCTGATCGAATACCTGGAAAATTACGACGAGGCCTGGGAGCGCATGGGGTACAAGCACCCCGGCGACGCGGGATTCGACCTGCGCGCGGCGATACCGGCGCCCGTCGTCGTCAAGCCCGGACAGAAAGCCGTCATTCCGAACGGGTTCCGGCTGGCGCTCGCCGATGCGCCGTCCGATGCGTTCGAGGTTCAGATCCGGCCGCGCTCGGGCCTGATCGCCCACCACGATGCGATGGCGACGCTGGGCACGATCGATTTCAACTACCGCGGCGAATACAAGACGATGATTTTCAATTTCGGCGCGCAGGATTTCGTCGTCAATCCCGGGGACAGGATTTCCCAGGCCGTCGTCTGCCCGATCGTGCGTCCCGAAATCCTTGCCGTTGCATCCGTCGATAAAAACACGGCGCGCGGCGCGGGCGGATTCGGATCGACGGGGACCTCATGAAGCGGATCAAAATCGATTTTTGCGACGGCATGACGACGGATTTCTTCACAGATCTTTTGAAAACGCGCTACGATGTCGTGCGGACGGACAAGCCGGACTACCTGTTCTACTCCGTGTTCGGCAACGCGCACCACCGCTTCGGCGGCATCCGCATTTTCTGGACGGGCGAGAATGTCGTCCCGAATTTCAATTACTGCGATTATGCCTTCGGCTTCCATCACCTGGATTTCGGGGACAGGTATTTCCGGCTGCCGCTGTGGCGCCTGTATGGGCCCGCGCTGGCATTGGCGCAGGAAAAACACCTCCGGCTGTCGGACACCGAGCTGCTGGACAGGAAGTTCTGTTCGTTCGTCGTGTCGAACACCAAGCAGACGGATGGCAAGCGCGAAGAGCTGTTCGAAAGATTATCCGCCTACAAGCCCGTCGCTTCGGGCGGGCGCTACCGCAACAATGTCGGCGGGCCGGTCGCGGACAAAATCGCGTTCCAAAGCGGATACAAATTCGCGCTGGCCTGTGAAAACACATACTGCCCCGGATACACGACCGAAAAGATCCTGGACGCGTTCGCATCCGGATGCGTGCCGGTTTATTACGGCGACCCGCTGGCCGCCCGCGATTTCAACCCCGACGCGTTCATCAGCGCGCACGACTTCGCCACGACGGATGCACTTATCGAACATATCAAAAAAATCGACGCGGACGACGCGCTGTATCTGCGCCTGATGCGCGCGCCGGTTTTCAAGGACGGCAAAATGCCGGACGCCTTGACGGACGATCGGATATTGGATTTTCTTTCCGCGATTTTCGACCAGCCGCTTGAAAGCGCGCGGCGGCGGTTTTTCGTCAAGCCCTATCTGGACGTGGACTACGACGCCGTCAAGATGCGCGACGCCAAGGGCATCCTGAAAGCGCTGTGCGCCAGAAGCCTCCGGAAGCTCTTCAAGAAAACAGGTTGATTTTCCGCCGCGATTCTGCTATGCTTTCCGCACGATTTTGAAAGGACCCGCCGATGCCCGCCTATCAGTATATTTATGTCATGAAAGACCTGTCCAAGACCTTCCCGGGGGGCAAGGAGGTGTTGAAGCATATCTGGCTGTCTTTTTTCCCGGGGGCCAAAATCGGCGTCCTGGGCCCCAACGGCGCCGGCAAGTCGACGCTGCTGAAAATCATGGCGGGGCTGGACACCGATTATGTCGGCGAGGCGTTCGCGGCGGACGGCGTGCGCGTCGGCTACCTGCCGCAGGAGCCCCGGCTGGATCCTTCGAAAAATGTCCTTGAAAACATCATGGACGGCGTCGGGCCCGTGCGCGACCTGATGAAGCGCTACGAGGAAGTCAACGCCGCCTTTTGCGACCCGGACGCGGACATGGACAAGCTGCTGGCCGAACAGGCGGAATTGCAGGAAAAAATCGACGCGTGCAACGGGTGGGAGATCGAGCGGCGGGTCGAAATCGCGATGGACGCCCTGCGCTGCCCGCCCGGCGACGCGGATGTCGGCACCTTGTCCGGCGGCGAAAAGCGGCGCGTCGCGCTGTGCCGGCTGCTGCTGTCCAATCCGGACATGCTGCTGCTGGACGAGCCGACGAACCACCTGGACGCCGAATCGGTCGGCTGGCTGCAGGTGTTCCTGAAAAACTTCCCGAACACCGTCGTGATGATCACGCACGACCGGTATTTCCTGGACAATGTGACCGGCTGGATTCTGGAGCTGGACCGCGGCGAAGGCATCCCGTATGAAGGCAACTACACCAAATGGCTGGAAGCGAAGGAAAAGCGCCTGACCATTGAAAAGAACGCCGAGGACGCGCGCCAGAAATCCCTCAAAGAAGAGCTGGAATGGGTGCGCCAGTCCCCGAAGGCCCGCCAGGCCAAGTCCAAGGCGCGCATCGCCGCGTATGAGGAGCTGCTGAAAAAATCGAACGAAAAGGCGCCCGACACCGCCCAGATCGTCATTCCGCCCGGGCCACGGCTCGGCGAGATGGTGCTGGAAGCCAAAAATCTGCGCAAGGCGTTCGGCGACAAGCTGCTGTTCGACAACCTGTCGTTCAACCTGCCGGCCGGCGGCATCGTCGGCGTCATCGGCCCAAACGGCGCGGGCAAAACGACGCTGATGCGGATCATCACGGGCCAGGAGCGGCCGGATTCCGGCACGTTCCGGCTGGGCGAATCGGTCAAGCTCGGCTATGTGGACCAGAGCCGCGACACGCTGAACGCCACTCACAGCGTCTGGCAGGAAATCTCGGACGGCAAGGACATCCTGACGCTGGGCAAGCGCGAGGTGCCGTCGCGCGGCTATGTGTCGCAATTCAATTTCAAGGGCGCCGACCAGCAGAAAAAAGTCGGGCAATTGTCGGGCGGCGAGCGCAACCGCGTGCATCTGGCCAAAATGCTGAAATCCGGCGCGAATGTGCTGCTGCTGGACGAGCCGACGAACGACCTGGACGTGGACACGTTGCGCGCGTTGGAAGAGGCCCTGATGGACTTCCCGGGATGCGCGGTCATCACCTCGCACGACCGGTGGTTCCTGGACAGGCTCGTCACGCATATCCTGGCCTTCGAGGGGGACAGCCGGGTCGTGTTCTTCGAAGGCAACTACGCCGAATACGAAGCCGACCGCCACCGCCGGCTCGGCACGGACGCCGACACGCCGAAACGCATCAAATACAAGCCGATCGTGCGGTGAGCTATGCGCGCGCCCGCTGCGCATCCCTTGCGTCCTGCAGATAGGCTTCCGCCTGATCCGCCAGCTGATGGCCGGTGCGCATGGCGCCCTCGGCCAGATCGGGGGACGCCTCCCGAAGGGCGCCGATGATCCGGAACCGGGAAATGCAGTAGGCCATCAGGCGCCGGGCGGTGTCCGCATCGTCGATTTCCTGCCGGCGGTTTTCAAAGTTCTCCCACTTTTCGGCCAGCAGGACCATCTGCGACGGCTTGCTCAAATACCGCGACCATTCGATCGTCCGCGTGCATGAAACGACGGCGCCCGGCCCGCCCGGCGGCGCGCTGTTCAGCTCGGCGACGATGCCGCCGACGCGGCCTCCGAAATAATACCGGACGGCGTCCATCGCGTTGCTGCCGTCGCCCGCCTCTTGCATCTGCGGATTCAGCAGGCTCCTGTAAGAGGTGTTCGGAACGACCCCCTTGTAGAGGCACGCGGCAATCGCAGCGTCCGGGTTGTTGCCGAAGCGCAGCACTTTGTCCGAAATATCCGTCACGTATGTCACGGCCGACACATTGACCGGCACCAGGACGCCGGAATGCCATTGCCTGGCGTAGGCGCGGGCCAGTTCCAGACGCCCGGCGACAGATGAGTCCATATCCCGATACAGCATGCCGATGCCTCCCTATAAAGCCGATCGCGCGGCGCGTTATTCCCGGCCGCGCTGGCCAATGACTTTGGCTCTCAAATAGGCATTGGATTCGTCCAGCAGCCGATACCCGACGTTTTTGCCTTCCTTCGCCAAGCGCGGGCAAACATAGGCAATGGCGTCAATGACCTTGAACCGGGAGGTGCAATAGCAAATATGTCCCTTCGCCCTTCTGATGCTTGGTATTCCCGGCCTCAGCCTGTTTTGGAAGTTTCGGAATTTTTCCGCCAGCAAAACAAATTGGGCCGGCCGCCCCAGGCAATAATTCGCCCATTCTCCAATCTGTTTCCATACGTCGGGCTGGGAGGGGTCGACGAGGGGCCTCTGGTTCAAATCCGCAACGATGCCGGCAACGGGATTGCCGAACAAATACCTGATGGAATCCATCGTGTTGCTGCCGTCGCCGGCATCCTGCGTCTGCTGATTGATCAGGCATGCATAGGAGGCGCTCGGCACCACCCCCTTATACAGACAGGCGGCTATCGCCGCATCCCGATCGCCGCCGTATTCCAAAATCGTGTCCGAGATGTTCGTCAAATACGTCGCGGCAGACACACCGATTGGCACAGACATGCCCGCATGCCATTGCGCGGCGTAAGCGCGGGCCAGATCCAGCTGCTGCTTGAAAAGCGTGTCCGTATACTGCATGGCGATACCTTCCTTGTTGAGAGAATAAGGGCCAGTATACACTAAAAATATATTTTGTCAATGTTTTTAAACTCGGAACCGCCCCGCGGCCCTTTTTTCATAAAGAACGACGGGGCAAAACTTTTTCCGCTTGATTTCCGCGCGCGTTTCATGTATAATGCGGCCTGTTACGGCGAATGTAGCTCAGTTGGTTAGAGCGCTGGTTTGTGGTACCAGATGTCGTGGGTTCGAGTCCCATCTTTCGCCCCATTTTTTCCAACCGACACAGGGGGAAAACAGATGAAGCCAGCCCTATTCACGATCGTCGTTTTGGCCGTTTTGTTCGGAATCATCGCTGCCGGCGTGCTGCGGGAGCAAAAGACGATATCCGACGGCGGCAAGCCGATCATCCGCATCGGCGCGACGCTGCCCTTGACGGGAGATGTCGCTTTCGCCGGCATACCCGCCCAAAAAGCCATCCGGCTGGCGCTGGACGACATCAAGGCCGAAAAGAATCTGAAATACGATTACGAACTGGTTTTCGAAAACGACCAGATGACGCTGAAGCAAGGCATCCTGAACGCCATCCGCCTGAAATCTTTGAACAACATCAATGCGATCCTGTCCATGTGGCTGGTCAGCCCCGGACTGACGGACTGGGCGAATAAGAACCAAGTCATCCACATGGGATGCTCCTGGGGCTACCAAACGGCCCGGGGGCTTTACAATTTCAACCACTGCAACTTTCCGGAGGAGCAGACCGCACTGCTGATCCGCGCGCTGAAAGAAAGGAATATCTCCCGAATCGGCATTGCCCACCATGTAACCAAAACGCATGAGGAGCTTGTGCAATTTATTGCGCCGGAGCTGAAAAAAGCCGGAATCGAGGTCGTTTTCAAGACAGCCTTTTACCACTCCATCCGGGATTTCAGGATTGACATTGAAAAAATGAAGGGAAAAAATGCCGAAATCGTCTTGGTTTTGATGGACTACCCGGGATTGGTCATTTTCGCAAAACAGGTCAAGGAACAGGGCTACCAAGTCCCTTTGACGACATTCGAGGATTTCAATTCGTATCCCGAGTATTTCGAAGGATACTGGTTCATCGCGGATGCGGTCGGCACAGCGGCGTTCATGGAAACCTTCAACGCCCGGACGCGCGAAAAATCCCAGAGTTGCACCGCCAACCTTTACGACGGGCTGCGGATTTTGGTGGAGGGATATGAAAAGACGCCCGTCCGGGAAGGACACCTGATTCCGGCGAATGAAGATGTCGCGCAGACAATCCTGAACCTGAAGAACATCCGGAGCGTCATGGGGGACGTCCGCATGGATGCGGACGGCAACATTCACGTCCAACCGGTATTGAGGAAAATCAAAAACGGCAAAGTGGTGGGCATAGACGATTAGCCTTTCCCGAAAAACGCACGAAAAATCTGTCAAGTCCGTTTGACAACGAAGGATATATATGTCCGATAAACTGCTTGTCTTGTCATGCTGCGCGCCGTGTTCCGTCGGCGTCATCCACGCCCTGCGCGCATCGGGGCGGGCGTTCGCGGTGCTGTTTTACAACCCGAACATCCGGCCCGCGGCCGAATACCGGCGGCGGCTGGACGAAAACAAGCGCGTGTGCGCCGATCTGGGCGTGCCGTTCGTCGATCTGCCGTATGAGCCGCAGCACTGGGACGCCGTCTGCGGCGGCTTGACGGACAAGCCGGAGCGCGGCCGGCGGTGCGCGCTTTGCTTCAAGCTGCGCCTGGCCCACGCGGCGCGATACGCGGCGGACAACGGCTTTGCGGCATGGACGTCGGTGTTGGGATTTTCGCGGCATAAAGATCTAAATCAGGTCAACCGCATCGCCCGCGCCGTCGCGGCGGAATGCGCCCTGCCCTATGACTTCACGGACTGGCGGACGCTGGCGCCCGAAACGGCGGAACGGACGCGCGCGAAAAACCTCTACCGCCAGAATTACTGCGGCTGCAAGCCCGAAAACTAACCCCTATTTTGTGAACAGGTTGCAGTGGCAGTGGCCGTCGCGCTCCACCTCGGCGACATGCTCCCCGCACGGGCAGAACCCGCGGGACACATCGCATGGACAGCGCCCCTCGCATTTTTCCAGGCACCGCGCCATGATCTTGTCGGCGAACGGCGTCAGCTTATACCCCTTGGCGGCGGCATACAATCCGATTACATGCTTGAAGTGGTCTATCGTCATTTTTTTCCTTTCATCACACAAACAATTTCAACAAATACAGCAGCCCGGCGGCATACAGCCCCGCAACGACGTCGTCCATCATCACGCCGAAAGCGTCGTGCTGGCGGTCGAACGCGCACGCCGGCCACGGCTTCAGGATGTCGCAGATCCGGAACAAAACGAATCCGGCGCCCAGCATCCACAGGGGCACCTGCCCCTGCGACACGAACAGAAAGGTCAGCACCTGCCCGACCACTTCGTCGATCACGATATACTGCGGATCGGGCGCGTATGTTTCCTTGATCACGACGACGGACGCCCAGACGCCGACGAGCAGCAGTATCCAGGCCAGCTCGAATATCACCCAGGGCCCGCCCCAGACGGTCAGGTAGACGACCGGCAGCGCCGCCAGCGACCCGATCGTCCCCGGCATCGCCGGAAAACGGCCCGTCCCGAACCATGTCGCCAAAACCCATGCCAATCCGCGAAAGCGCATCAGGGGCCTTCTTTCAGTTGGAAATGCTGTTTCAAAACATCCGTGAACAGCGGAATGTCCGCCGGCTCCGCGCCGTCCAGCCGCGCCAGCAGGATGCCGTTTTGCTCAAGATACGCCCGCGTTTCCGCCGCGTTCAGCAGTTTGCCGCGCGCCAGAACCATCATCGGCCGGATGTCGGAATCGGGCTCCTGCTCCTTGAAATCCCGCGACAGCTGCCGCAAATCGGCCGCCGGCGCGGACAAGGTCTTCCCCGACCCGTACCAGTCGCTGGCCTCCAAAGGCGCCTGAACATCCACGGACCATTGGTCGTCGCCGCCGACAATCCGCACCATCAGGGCGCTGCTCTCCGTCGAAACGGCCAGCGACGCATACCGGCCGTTCAAAACGATATACGGGAAAACATCCGCGGCGAACGGCTGCGCCAGCTCCATCAGCAGCTGGACATCCGTCGTGTCGTCCTGAATCTGCCGCTGCATCGCGTCCAGTTCTTTTGGCGGCGGGGACGGCTGCGCCTGCGTTTGTTCGGGCTGCCGCTGCGCCGCCCGCAGCAGGCCATATTGCCCGCGCACGGCGTGCGGCACGAATGTCTTGCGGGACAGGCGCGCTTTTTGGATGGCGCGCGCGGGCGATTTGCGCCGGACAAGCCTCCCCAGTTTGTGCCACGGCGCCCGATAGAACCCCCATCCCCCGATGAAAATCATCGGAATCCAGGCGATCATCGCGCCCAGCAGGGCCCAGTCCCGCCCCGTTTCGATACGCCAGCGGTAAGCCATGAAATCCTGGGATTTTTGATGCCATGCGGCGGCGTCCAGAAACTGAAAGTCCAGCAGGGCGGACACCGCCGGCAGCAGGACGAAAAAATACACGCAGAGCCATGCCGCTCCCGTCAAAACCAACCGCCGCGCCGAAAAAGGTGCCTGTGCCATTCCCAATCCCTCGGGACCATCATATCCCAAAAAAATACAAAAGGGAATAGAAAAACCCCGCCGCAACGGGGTTTTTTTGCCGGCCGGACGGCTTATTTGATTTTCTTTTCGGCGAATTCCACGTGTTTGCGCGCTTTCTTGTCGTATTTCCTGACTTTGAGCTTTTCGGTCTTCGTGCGCGGATTTTTCTTCGTGATGTAGAACACGCCGGTGCCGGCGGTGCTTTCCAATTTGATTTCGGTGGTGACTGGTTTTGCCATAATCGTTCCTTATGCTTGAAATAAAACAGAGCCGCATTCTACCCTTAAAAAATGCAAAAGTCAAGGGGAATGTGCGGCCGCCCCTATATCGGCAGCTTGAAAGCGAAGCCCTCCCGCTCCAACAGCGCGACGAGCTTGTCCAGCAGCGCCCGCTCGCGCGGGTGGACGTCGTCGTCCATCGTGATGATCAGCAGCATCGTCTCGATCAGCGTCGGAATGACGGACTTGTCTTTCGAAACGGCATGCTCCAGGGCCAGGGCGAAACTCTCCGCATCGGGGGCCAGCGAGATCAGGTACGCCTCCAACTCCGCGTCGGCGTATCTGAACTCCGGCGTCCGCGCCCGGACATAATCGTGGACGAACGCCCGCTCGACCGGCCGGCGCACGCCGTCCGCAGCGACGACATACATCAGCATCGCCATCTCGTCGCCGACTTTCGCGATGACTTTCGGGAAATCCCCCGCCGGCGCGGACGAAGCCCGGCTGTCGACGGCAATGCCCAGCTTTTGCTGGCAGAACGCGAACGGATCCGCGTAGACCCGCCCCGTCCCCGTGTCGACGACCCGGGAAATGTCCGCCACCTTGACCACGCGCGGCGCCTTGATGTCCAGCGCCAGGACATCCAGATACCAGTCGCCCTTGTTCCGGACGGCGCGGCGGATCATGACGTCCCTGTCCTTGAAATTGCCGCTGAGGGATTTGTAGGACAAGCTCGCCAGCACCGAAATGCCGGACGCATGCGTGCTGGCACCCTTGAACACCTGACGGACCATCGGCGGCGCCGGGGGCGGCGGCACGGGCTTCACCCCCAAAAGGGCGTCCAGCGTTTCCTGAATGTGCCGGGACGTCAGCATCGTGTCAAACCTGAACGGGAACGCGCGCCGTCAGCGTTTCCAAAACCTTGTCGATGGAAACCTTCTGCGCGACGGCCTCGGGCGTCAGAGCGATCCGGTGGTGCAGCGTTTCCACCACCAGCGACCGGATGTCCTGAAGCGTGACGATGCCGCGCCCTTCCAGCCACGCCTTCGCGCGCACGCAGGCGTCCAGGGCGATCGTGCCGCGCGGGCTGGCGCCGTAGCGGATGAGCCCGTCCAAATCCGCGCCGTATTGCTGCGGCTCGCGCGTCGCCAGCACCAGCCGGATGATGTAATCCTGCAAGTCGGGGGGCATCACCACGTCCAGCACTTCCTGCCGCGCCGCCAGGATATGGGATCCGCGCAGTTTCTTGGAGAACGGCGCCAGCTGGTTTTTCTCCTCGTTCCGAACCAGGTCCAGAATGGCGCGCTCGGTGCCCAGCGCGGGGTAATGCAGGCGGACGAACAGCGAAAAGCGGTCCAGCTGCGCGGCCGGCAGGACATAGGTGCCGTCCTGATCCATCGCGTTCTGCGTCGCCATGACCAGGAAAATATCCGGCAGGCGGTAGGTTTCGTTGCCGATCGTCACCTGGCGCTCGCCCATCGCTTCCAGCAGCGCGGATTGAACCTTCGCCGGCGCGCGGTTGATTTCGTCGGCCAGCACCAGATTCCGGAACAGCGGCCCCTTGTAAAAGACATAGCTGTTGGATTCGGGGCGGAAAATATCCGCGCCCGTGATGTCCCGCGGCTCCAGATCCGGCGTGAACTGAATCCGGTGCGTCGCGACGTCCAGGCAGGCGGCCAGCGTCTTAACCGCCTTAGTCTTCGCCAGGCCGGGCAGCCCCTCCACCAGCAGGTGGCCGTTGATCAGCAAGGCGATCAGCATGCTGTCGATCAGCTGGGGCTGCGCCAAGATCCGCTCGTTCAGGTAAACGCGCAGCAGGCTGAAACTTTTTTGCAATTCCGTGGTCATGGAGGACTCCTTTTTCGGGAAAGTATAAATCCATTCCGCCGAAATTGCAAACTAAAAAAAGCGCCGGATAAAAAAAATCGCCGCATTTTGACGAGGTTGTCGGTTTGCCCGCCGATTTTTCAAAATCTTAACTTCTTGTTTACGAATAATATGGTAGGTAGGAAAAAACGGAAAGGATCCAAACATGACGAAATACATTTTCACGCTCGGCGGCGTGGTGTCCAGCTTGGGAAAGGGAATCGCTTCGGCCGCGCTGGGCAGCCTGCTGCACGCCCGCGGCTACACGATTCGGATGCGGAAGCTGGATCCCTACCTGAACGTCGATCCGGGCACGATGTCGCCGTATCAGCACGGCGAGGTCTTCGTCACCGAGGACGGCGCGGAAACGGACCTGGATTTGGGGCATTACGAGCGCTTCGCCAATGTCAACTGCCGCAAGACGGATTCAATTTCGGGCGGCCGGATTTACTTCAACGTGCTGCAAAAGGAGCGGCGCGGCGACTACCTGGGCGCGACGGTTCAGGCGATTCCGCACGTGTCCAACGAAATCAAGAGTTTCCTGACGTCGGATTTGACCGGCGAGGATTTCGTGCTGTATGAAGTCGGCGGAACCGTCGGCGACATCGAAGGCACGCTGTTCCTGGAAGCGATCCGCCAATTCGCCAACGAGGTCGGGCGCGAAAACGTCTGCTTCGTGTTCCTGACGCTGCTGCCGTATATCGACACCGCCGGCGAATTGAAGACGAAGCCGACGCAGCATGCGATAAAAACGCTTCTGGAAGCGGGCATTCAGGCCGACATCCTGCTGTGCCGCAGCAAGATCGCGCTGGGCGCGGACGAGCGGCGCAAGCTCGCGCTGTTCTGCAATGTCGCGGCGGACGATGTCGTGATGGCGCTGGATGTCGACAACATCTACAAAATCCCGCTGGCGTATCACGAGCAGAAACTGGACGTGCAGGTCTTGAAGCATTTCGGGATGCTGGACGGCGCGGCGGCGCCCGACCTGAAAAAATGGCGCGCGATCGTCGACACGATGGCCTCCTACGACAACCACATCGAAATCGCCGTCGTCGGCAAATACTGCGCGCTGCCCGACGCCTACAAATCCATCGGCGAGGCCTTCACCGCCGCCGGCATCGCGAACGGGCGCAAGGTCAAGGTCGCCTGGGTGGACGCGGAGAAACTGGAAAAACTATCGGACGCGGAGGTGCAAAAGGCGTTGAAGCCCTACCACGGCATCCTGGTGCCGGGCGGATTCGGCAACCGCGGCATCGCCGGCAAAATCAAGGCGGCGCAATACGCGCGCGAGCATAAGGTGCCCTACTTCGGCATCTGCCTCGGCATGCAGATGGCCGTCATCGAGGCGTGCCGGAACCTGTGCGGCATCGCGGACGCCGACTCGGCGGAGCTCAACGAACGCTGCACGCCGGTCATTTCGAAAATGAAGGTCTGGGAAAAAGACGGCAAAAAGGAAATCCGGCCGGACAACGGCGATCTGGGCGGCACAATGCGGCTGGGCGCCTATCCGTGCGCGATTGCGGACAAGGGTTCCCTGGCCTACCGGATTTACGGCCAGGGGCTGATCCGCGAGCGCCACCGCCACCGGTATGAAATGGACATCGCGTTCGCCGGACGGCTGGCGGACAAAGGCGTCGTCGTTTCCGGCCTGTCGCCCGACGGCCTGCTGCCCGAAATCATCGAGATACCCGCGCACCCGTTCTTCATCGGCGTGCAATTCCATCCGGAGTTCACCTCGCGCCCGGCCAGCCCGAACCCGATTTTCAAGGCCTTCGTCAAGGCGTGCATCGACCGGGCGGGATAGGGGGCGTCCGAATATCCCGCAGAGCAATTCCGCACGAAAAAAATCCATCGATAAGAAAAAAGTTGCAATTCGTTTTTTGTTGGGGTAGACTTATCCTCAAAGCGGAGTGATGACCGCCTTGAGGTTTAGAAACCCTCATATCGAAAGCGTTTAGTAAAAACGTTATTTACTTGCCTACCGGTCTATGACTGGATGGCGGTAAAATAAGCCATTGCGGTGAATATACCGCACTACTTCTTTCGATGTAGGTTTCTAACTCCAGTCGCCATTCATCACGGCGACTTTATTTTTATGGAAGAAACGAGGGGATGGCCATGGGGACGGAGCTGGAAGATTCCTATGAAATAAAGAATTATTGGGATGATTTTCTGGCAACGCAAGACTTGCGGGCTTTGAGCCATTTGCCGAAGGAAGGCCTGCTTTTGCTTATCAAATGGCTGGCTATCCATTACGAGGGGCATCGCGAAACGAAAATACCTCGAACGAAAATATCCGTCATTGTGCCGATGTGGAATGTCGAGAAGCATATCGATGGCTGCCTGCGCAGCATTGCTGCGTCGACGTATCGCAATTTCGAATGCATTTGCGTCGACGACGGGTCTCCGGACGCTTCCGGAAAACTGGCGGAGGCATTTGCAAAAAAGGACAAGCGGTTCCGGGTCGTCTATCAAAAAAACCTGAAAGCCGGCGGCGCCCGCAACACCGGATTCAAACACGCGACAGGGGATGTCATTTCCTTTGTGGATGCGGATGACTACATTCATCCGCAAATGTTCGAGATTCTGCTGAATGTCCTGTCGGCGGCGGGCGTTGACGTTGCGGCCTGTGCGTTGGAAAAGACCGATCGTCCTTACGCGCCGATTGTACCGGCGATCATGAGGTATCCGATTAAAATAGTTGATAATCCGCTCGAATCGCTTATGAAAAATCGGCTGCCCGTTATGCCTTGCGCGCGGCTGTATCGAAGACGGACGATACAAAATATAAAGTTTATCGAAGGGATTGCGTTCGAAGATTTGCCGTCGGCTGTCGAGCTTATGTCAAAAATTGGAAAATATGCCCTGGTGGACAAAGGGCTCTACTTTTATCACATCAATCCGGCTTCAACGATGCGGTCTGTATGGAGCAACTCAAAAACGGACAGCTATATGACGGCCATCAACGCCATTTATGATTACATTCGGCGGAACCGCCCCGCGGACTTGCCGAATATTCAAAAGCATATCCTCAACATCCGCGTCAAAATGATTTTTAACCACATCCGCAGATCCCCTGAACCGGAGCAAGAAAAATTGTGGCTGCACGCCGGCCACCGCCTGCGGGAATTGTATGCGCAGAAGCGTATTTCTTACAAGGGATTGAAGCTGAAACATAAATGGAGGTTATGGCGCCTGCTGCACGGGAAGTGAATTAAGTCTCCGATAAGCCGAAATAAGGGGAATGGAAAATGCAGGGGATTCGGCACTATCCGCCTTGCGGGCGCAAAAATATGCGCGGATTTTGAAAAATTGGCGACCCCACGGGGATTTGAACCCCGGTTACCGCCGTGAAAGGGCGATGTCCTGGACCTCTAGACGATGGGGTCATCGTGCGAAAGCGGGCGTATTATACAGGCTTTTTCGCCTTTTTGCAAGAACTTTTTTCAAAAACGCCTCCCCCGAAAGGCGCCGGCGGCCGCCGCCGGATGAAAAGAACTGCGAAAAGACTTGACCTGCCCCACCCAAATCGCATACAATGCCGGAAGCAGAGGAGAACATGACGGACACGGAAACGGCATTGGCAAGGGAAATAACGGCGGAGCTGCGCGCGCTGATGGCGCAGGAGCTGCCCGTTCAGGACAAGCTCGACCGCGTCGTCGCCCTGATCGCGGAGCGCCTGCGCGTCGACGCGTGCGCGTGCTACATCCTGCGGCCCGGCAGCATGCTGGAGCTTTACGCGACGAAGGGCCTGTCCCCCGACGCCGTGCACGAAACATTCCTGCGCGTCGGCGAGGGGCTTATCGGCGAAATCGCGCTGCAGCGCAAGCCGCTGGCGTTCGCGAACGCGTGGCGCCACAAGAGCTTCGTCTACAAGCCCGAAACGAAGGAAAAGGCGTTCAAATCCCTGATGGGCGTTCCGCTGGTCCGCGAAAACCGCCTGCTCGGCGTCTTGAGCGTCCAGACGAAGAAAATCAAGAATTTCTCCGCGGATATCGTCGAGGTGCTGGAAACGATCGCGATGGTGGTGTCGGACATGCTGGCGTCCCATCCGGCGATATCGGAGCAGCCGGACGCCTTCGCGAACAACCGGCGCAAAATCACCGGAATCCCGCTGATCGAAGGCTTCGCCCAGGGCATGACCCTCGTGCACAAGCGCATCGAGAATGTCGCGCACATCGTCGACGGCAACGCGAAGACCGAAATCAAAAAGCTGACCCAGGCGCTGGCCGGCGTCGAGCGCGAAGTCAACAAAATGATGGCTTTGCCGAAGACGAACGCCGAGCAGGTCGCGATTTTCGAAACCTACCTGATGTTCCTGAAAGACAAAGGGTGGATTTCCAAGATGACGAAAATCGTCGAATCCGGCCTGACCGCCGAGGCGGCCGTGCACCGCGTCGGGCTGGACATGTCCGAGCGCATGGAGCGGATGACCGACCCGTATATCCGCGAGCGCATCCATGATTTCCAGGATCTGGTCAACCGGCTGATACGCCATCTGCGCGGCCGGAAAGCGGATGCGGACGAAAAGCGGCGGCGCCAGGTGATCCTGGTCGCGCACAGCCTGGGGCCGGCGGAATTGCTGGATTACAACCTGAAATACATCAAGGGCATCGTTTTGGAGGAAGGGTCCCAGACGATGCATGTCGTGATCGTCGCGCGGTCGCTGAACATCCCGGTCATCTGCGGCATCAAGGACGCGACGCATGTCATCCCGCCGAAGACGTTCGCCGCGCTGGATGCGATCAGCGGCCAGCTTTACCTGAACCCGTCCGACGAGATTCTGGACGACCTGAAATCCGAAATGGCGCGGCGCGCGATCGTCGGCGCGCATTGCAACCAGTCCCGCGCGCTGCCGGCCGTCACGAAGGACGGCGTCAAAATCGCGCTGAACATCAACGCCGGGCTGCTGGACGACCTGCTGGTGCCGGAGGGCACCTTTTACAGCGGCATCGGCCTCTACCGCACCGAGCTGCCGTTCATGATGTCGCAGGAGCTGCCGGGATTGGAGGCGCAGGCCGAAACCTACCACAAGGTCATCACAAAGGCGGGGCACCGGCCCGTCGTGTTCCGGACGCTGGACATCGGGTCGGACAAAGTGCTGCCGTATTTCCAGCAGCAGGGCGAGGAGAATCCCGCGATGGGCTGGCGCTCCATCCGCATCACGCTGGACAGGCGGGCGCTGCTGCGCGACCAGCTGCGGGCGTTCATCCGCGCGAGCGGCGAGAAGCCGCTGGCCGTGATGTTCCCGATGGTCAGCGCGACGGCCGAGTTCCTGGAAGCCAAAAAAACGTTCTTCCTGGAGTTGGAGCGCGAAAAAAACGCGGGCCGCAAAGTTCCCAAAGACATCAAAATCGGCACGATGCTGGAGGTGCCCTCGCTGCTGTTCCAGATGGACGAGCTGCTGAAGCATGTCGATTTCGTTTCCATCGGCACGAACGATCTGATGCAGTTTTTGTTCGCCGCCGACCGCGGAAACGCGCTGATCTGGAACAGATACGACACCCTGTCGCCGACGTTCCTGCGCGTGCTGAAATCCGTCAACGACGCGTGCGCACAGGCGGGCGTGCCCTGCTCCGTTTGCGGCGAAATGGCCGGCCATCCGCTGGAAGCCGTCGTCCTGGTCGCGCTGGGCTTCACATCGCTGTCGCTGAACCCGGGGAAACTGGGGGCGGTGAAGGCGGCGCTGCGCACGATGAACCAGGCCGAAACGGCCGCCTATGTCGCTATCCAGATGAACGCGTCCGGCCCGTCCATCCGCGACGCGGTGCGCGCCTACGCGCACGATCACGGCATTTTTATCACATAAAGGAGACGCATGGAAACGAAAGCAATCATATTGGCGGCCGGATCGGGGACACGGATGAACTCCGATATTCCCAAAGCCCTGCACACGATCGGGAACCGGCCGATGGTCGGCATCCTGATCGACGCCGTCGAGCGCGCGCGCGTCGACGAGATTATTGTCGTCATCGGCCCCGGCATGGAGGCGGTCGCGCGGGCCGTCGTCCCCCATCAGACGGCCGTTCAAAAAGACCGGCTGGGCACGGCGCACGCCGTCCTGGCCGCCGAAAAATACCTGGCGCCGTTCGACGGGTGCGCGATGATCCTCTACGGAGACCAGCCGCTCTACCTGCCCGAAACACTGCAAAAAATGATGCGGAAATGCCAAGGCGGCGCGGATGTCGTCGTCCTGGGCTTCATTCCGCCGGACGCCCGCCGCTACGGCCGCCTGGTGATGGGGGACGACGGGCTGGAGCGCATCGTGGAATACAAGGACGCGACGGACGACGAGCGCGCGATCAAGCTCTGCAATTCCGGCGCGATGTGCGTCAACGGCAGGCATCTGCTGTCGTTGTTGAAAAAAGTCAACAACAATAATGCGGCCGGCGAATACTATCTGCCGGATATCGTCGCTCTGGCGCGCGCGCAGGGCCTGACATGCGACGTGGTCATCGGCGACACCGAGGAGCTGCACGGCGTCAACACGCCCGAGGAGCTGGACATGGCGCGCGAAATCTACCGCAGGCGGCAAAATGGCTGACCTGCTGGCGGACATCGGGGGGACGAACACGCGGTTCCGCTTCATCGGGGCCGGCGCGCCGGCGGCGGAAACCGCTTTCCGGAACGCGGACTTCGCCTCGTTCGCGCAGGCGGCCGACGCCTGCCTGAAACAACACGGCATCCGCCCGCGGCGCTTTTTCCTGGCCATCGCCGGCGTCGTCGATCCGGCCCGGACAACTTTCAAGCTCACGAACCACCCCTGGACATTCGACCGGGAGCGTTTGAAAAAGCGATTCGGCCTGACGGATTGCGTCATCGTCAACGATTTCGAGGCCACCGGATACGCGCTGGCGGTTTTGAAGCCGGCGGATTGCGTCAAAATCCGGCCCGGCCGGCCCGCAGCGACCGCCTACCTCGTCATCGGCCCCGGCACGGGGCTCGGCGCGTGCTACGCGACCGCCCGCCGGAACGCATGGCATGTTTTGGCGACGGAGGCGGGGCACACAACCCTGTCGTCCCATCCCGTCTTCCGGACGGCGCGGCGGCTGTCCGCGGAAGACATCTTGTCCGGCCGCGGGCTGGCGTTCGTCTACCGCACGTTGACACGGAAAGCGAAAAACCCGGCGGAGATTCACCGCTTGGCCGCCGGCGGCGACAAGAACGCCCGGAAAGCCTACGATATCTTCTTCGCGTTCCTGGGCGATTTCGCCGGCAACATGGCCGTCGTCTTCAAGGCGTTCGGCGGCGTGTATCTGTCCGGCGCGATTCTGAACGCGCCGCAGGTCGCGGACTGGCTGAAACAATCGGATTTCGGCGCGCGGTTCGCCGACAAGGGCAAGCTGGCGCCCCTCATGCGGCGGGTGCCGGTTTTCCTGATCCGCACGGACACGCCGGCGCTGGCCGGACTGCGTTATCTGGCGGCGCGCAAAAAAAGTGCTTGATTTCGGCATAAAAATCTGATACACTGACGCCCGCTTCGCATCCGGGGTTGTAGCTCAGCTGGTTAGAGCGCCTGCCTGTCACGCAGGAGGTCGAGGGTTCGAGCCCCTTCAATCCCGCCAATCCAAACGCCCGTCCGCGGGCGTTTTCTTTTTGGCAGGACGCGACTTTTCCCTTGCGTTCGGAGGGATTCTTTGATACAATGCAATCCGCTGATGAGGAGCCGATGCCGTTGATACGATACATAGCGGGTAAAATAACCCAGGCCGGTATGATACGGAACTACCGCAAGATGTGGCAGTATGTGCGCCCTTACAAGGGGCGGGTGCTGCTGGCGGTGCTGCTGACCATTCCGGTCGGATCGATGGACGCCGTGATCGCGTGGGTGCTCAAGCCCTACACCGACATCGTGATGGTCGAGAAAAACGTCCGGGCGTCCAGCCTGATACCGCTGCTCATCATTTTGTTCAGCATGGTCCAGGGGATCCTGAACTATGCCGTCACCTACCTGAACGCCTGGGTGGGCCAGCGCATCACACTGGATTTGAAATACGACCTGTTCCGCAAGATGATGCGCTCCGAAACCAAATTCTTCGACCAATCCACCTCCGGCATGGTCCAGATGCGGTTCAACGGCGACGCCGACGCGGCGTGCAACGGGCTGCTGAACAACCTGAAGCTGTTCACGACGCGCGTGTTTTCGTCGCTGTCGCTGATATTCGTCCTTTTCTACAATTCGTGGCAGCTGGCGCTGATCGCCGTCGCCGTGCTGTTCGGAGCGCTGGCGCCCCTGTCGCGCGTGCGCAGGCGCATCAAGAACATCGTCAAAAAGACCCTTGTGACAAGCGGCGCGATATCGACGCACTACAACGAGGCGTTCGGCGGCAACCGCGTCATCGCGTCCTACAACCTGTATGACATCCAGGCCAGGAAGTTCAAGGAAACCCTGTATCTGACGTTCAAGCTGGGCATGAAGATGATCCGCAAGACCAGCATGCTGGGGCCGGCGATGCACTTCGTCATCGCGTGCGGCATCGCGGGGGTCATCTGGCTGGGCGGATACCTGATCGTCAGCCATCAGCTGACGCCAGGCGGATTCGTGTCGTTCATCGTCGCGCTGCTGATGCTGTATCAGCCGATCAAATCCATCGGCACCAACTTCACGAACATGCAAACGGCCATGATGGCGATGGAGCGCGTCTTCGAAATGCTGGAGCGCGTCGCCGCGATCAAGAACCGCCCGAACGCCCGGCAGCTGAAACAAATCAGGAAATCCATCGCCTACAAGGATGTTTCGTTCGAATACCTCCCGGGGCGGCCCGTCCTGAAGAACATCACGCTGGACATCAAGGTCGGCCAGATGATCGCGCTGGTCGGCAACTCGGGCGGGGGCAAGACGACGTTCGTCAACCTGCTGCCGCGGTTCTACGATGTCAGCGGCGGGGCGATTGCAATCGACGGGGTTGACATACGGGATTTCGACATCGAATCGCTGCGCCAGCAGATCGCCGTCGTGTTCCAGGACAACTTCCTGTTCGCCGGCACGATCCGCGACAACATCACGCTGGGCAGCGCGTCCATCCCGCAATCCAAGATAGACAGGGCCGTCCGGGACGCCTGCCTGTCCGAATTCATCCAGTCGCTGGACAAGGGCCTGGACACCGAGATCGGGGAGCGCGGCGTCCTGCTGTCCGGCGGCCAGAAGCAGCGCATCGCCATCGCGCGCGCGTTCATCAAGGACGCGCCGATCGTGATCCTGGACGAAGCGACGTCCGCGCTGGACAACAAATCCGAGGCCGTCGTCCAGAAAGCCATCAACAACCTGATGGAGAACCGGACGGTCTTCATCATCGCGCACCGGCTGTCGACCGTCCGCAACGCCGACAAGATCATCGTGATCAACAACGGCGAGATCGTTGAAAGCGGCACGCACGACGCATTGATCAACAATCCGGAGTCGGCCTACGCCGGGTTATACAAAACGCAACTGAAATAAGGAGTTTGTCAAAATGGCGAAAGAAGAAGTATTGAATTTCACCGGAAATGTCACAGAGGCCCTGCCCAACGCGACTTTCCGGGTCAAGCTGGAAAACGGGCACGAAATCCTGGCGCACACGTCGGGCAAGATGCGCAAGTTCCGCATCCGCGTGATGGTCGGGGACAAGGTCGAAATCGAAATGACGCCGTATGATCTGACGAAAGGCCGCATCGCCTTCCGCCACAAAGCCTGACGCCCGCGCGGCATCGGGATTCAACAAAGGGGGAAAAAATGATGATCGTATTATATATTTTGCTGCTGTTCGTTCTGGCGCTGATCGGAACGGCTCTGGCCTACCGGTTCTGCTGCCGGCCGGCGGGACGGGGGCGCCCGGCCCAATCGATTCCGGCGGGCATGCTGCTCGTCGTCCTGCTGGCGGCCGTCCTGTGCATCCTCCGGCCGGGCGGGGATATGCTTTTCTTCTTCGCGGCCTGTTTGGCGATGATGGGAATCGCGACGATTTCCGAGCGCTGGCCGCGCCTGGCGCTCGAATGGTTCGTGTGCGCCGTCGCCGGGATGATCATGCCGTCGACGCAGATCGCCTTCGCGTCCGTGGCCGCGTATACCGCGTTCTTTTTGGGATCCACGCTGTTCTGGGCGCTGATGATCGAAGCGTTCCGGGTCATGGACCGCGTGCCGTTCCTGTCGCTGCTGACGACGGCGGCGACGGGGCTCGGCATTTTCATCCTGGGCATCGTATTCCGGCTTGTCCCCGCAGACATCGCCGTCATCGCGCTGGGCGTCGTTTCCGGCGTCGCCGGTCTGGCGATCGCGATCAACGTCCTGTTTCGCTCGGCGTCGCTCGGCCCGCCGGCCGCCACGCTGATCGGCCTTTTGTGGGGCGGATTCCTGTATGTGCTGCTGATCCGCGGACAGACAATGGCGGCGCTGCTGTGGCCGTCCTACCACCTCATGGAGATCCTGATCGCCGGCGGAATGACGCTGTTCCTGACGCGCCGCTTCAAATGCGAGGTGCCTTTCCGCATCGAGGACGCGCTGCGCCGGATGCCGGCGCGGCAAGTCTACCGCCAGGTCTTCACCGCGCAGGTGCTGATCGCGCTGCTGCTGATCGTCGTGATGGCGCAGAACATGCGCGCGCCGGCGCTGACGGGGCTTCTGGCGGCTTTCCTGCTGTTCTACACATATTCTTTCCTGAACGGCACGATCCGCAAGCGCCTCCGCTACCGCGATATGCTGAAAGACATGCGCGACGGCGCCGCCGTGTTCAAGGACGAGGTGCTGCACCTGTCGCGGCCGGTTCAAAAGAAGCCTCCCAAAGCCGGGAAAAAGACCAAAAAGAGAACCAAGAAAAAATGACGCCGCCGCATCGCAAGCCGGAGCCGCAGGGGGATGCCGATTTCAAGCTGCATTCCCCTTTTTCGCCCGCGGGGGATCAGCCGCAGGCGATCGCCGAGCTGATTTCCGGCGTCCGCGACGGCCGGCGCGACCAGGTCCTGATGGGCATCACGGGCTCCGGCAAGACCTTCACGATGGCGCATGTCATCGCGGCGTTGAAGCGGCCGGCGCTGATCCTGGCGCACAACAAGACGCTGGCGGCCCAGCTGTATGCGGAGATGAAAACCTTTTTCCCCGAAAACGCGGTCGAGTATTTCGTCTCCTACTACGATTACTACCAGCCCGAAGCCTACATCCCCAAAACGGACACCTACATCGAAAAGGATTCCGCGATCAACGAGCAGATCGACCGCCTGCGGCATTCGGCCACCCGCCATATCTTGGAGCGCCGGGACACGATCATCGTCGCGTCCGTGTCGTGCATTTACGGCCTGGGCGACGCCGAAAGCTATTCCGGCATGGCCTTCCCGCTGAAAAAAGGGGATGCGGCGGACATCAGGAATCTGGCCGCGCAGCTGGTCGCCCTGCAATACAAGCGCAACGATCTGGCGTTCGAGCGCGGGTGTTTCCGCATCAACGGGGACGTGCTGGACATCTTTCCGGCGCACTACGAGGATCTGGCGTGGCGGCTGTCCTTTTTCGGGGACGAGCTGGAAAGCATCCATGAGTTCGACCCACTGACGGGCAGGAAGAAACTGGCGCTGCAAGAAATAACGATCTTCCCGGCCAGCCACTTCGTCACGCCGCGCCCCGCCTTGTCCCAGGCGATGAAAACCATCCGCGCGGAATTGAAGGAGCGCATCGCGTATTATGAAGCATGCGGCCGCCCGCTGGAAAAGCAGCGCATCGGCGAGCGCACGCGCTACGACCTGGAAATGATGGAGGCGACGGGTTCGTGCAAGGGCATCGAAAATTACTCGCGGCACCTGACCGGACGGCCGCCGGGCGCGCCGCCGCCGACGCTGTTCGAATACCTGCCGCAGGACGCGCTCGTGTTCGTCGACGAAAGCCATGTCACGATTCCGCAGCTCGGCGCGATGTATAAGGGGGACCTGTCCCGCAAGAACAACCTGGCCGACTACGGCTTCCGCCTGCCGTCGTGCCGCGACAACCGCCCGCTGACATTCGCGGAATGGAACGCGATGCGCCCCGCGACGATCTTCGTGTCGGCGACGCCGGCGGCTTGGGAGCTGGCGCAGGCCAAAGGCGTCTTCACCGAGCAGATCATCCGGCCGACCGGCCTGCTGGATCCCGCGTGCGTCGTCCGCCCGACGGCGGCGCAGGTGGAGGATCTGATGAACGAATGCGTCGCCGTTGCCAAGCGCGGCGGGCGCGTTCTGGTGACGACGCTGACCAAAAAAATGGCGGAGGATCTGACGGAATACCTGACCGAAAACGGCGTGAAGGCGCGGTATATGCACTCGGACATCGACACATTGGAGCGCATCCAGATCATCCGCGACCTGCGGCTCGGCACGTTCGACGTGCTGGTCGGCATCAACCTGCTGCGCGAGGGATTGGACATCCCCGAGGTGGAGCTGGTCGCCATCCTGGACGCCGACAAGGAGGGGTTCCTGCGCTCGACGACCTCCCTGATCCAGACCATCGGGCGCGCGGCGCGGCACGCAGACGGGCGCGTGATCCTCTACGCGGACACCGAAACGAAATCCATCCGCGCAGCGCTGGCCGAAACCAACCGGCGGCGCGACAGGCAGATCGCCTACAACGCGGCGCATCACATCACGCCCAAAGGCATTCAGAAAGCCATTCCGGATTTGCTGAAAGAGTTCGGAAACATCGACGAATCGGCGCCGGCAAAGCAGACGATCGAGATCATCGAAAACACAGCGCAGGTCATCGCGAAGCTGCGGCGTGCAATGCTGCGCGAGGCCGAGGCGCTGAACTTCGAGCGCGCGACGGAACTGCGCGACCGCATCCGCCGGCTGGAAGCGGTCGAGCTCCTCAAAGGCACGGAATAGCTACCTGCCGCCTTCGTTGGAACGCGTATTGGGATCCGGCCGGCCGCCCGCCTGGTTTTGGCGCGCTCTTTTAAGCGCCTGATTGTCCCGGAACATCTCGACGGCCCGCTGCCGCACATTGCCCGCCCGTTTCAGCTCCTGCTCGACCGCCTTGCGATCCGGCGCGGCCAAAACCGGCTGCGACCGCGCCGCAGTATCCAGCCCTTTCCCGGACGCCTGCTGCATGACGAACCCGCGCATCGCCTCCTCGGCCAAATCCTTGCCGGCGACGGCCCGCGTGTAGGCCCGCACCTGATCGTCGGCGCAGATGGATCTCAGGTAAGGCTTGACGGCCGCCTTGGTTTTTTTATCGACGACGACCGCCTTGCGGCCGCCGGCCAGCGTCTGCTTTTCCAGCTTGGTGTATTCCGCGGGCGGCAGCTGTTCGGCGATCAGATCGTTCAGACGCAGATACAGGCCGACATAATTTTTGACATCGTCCAGCGTCATGGCCCTCTGCCCGGCCGTCTGGCTGAAGACGACGGGAGCGCCGGGCTGGCCGACGACAACGGGCCCCGCCGGCTGCCCGACCTGAACGGGCGCATTCGGCGCCGCGGCATCCGGCTGCGCGGGCGCGGGAGAACCGGCCGCCGGCGCTTTGTCCTCTTTGCCCTCGGGCAGATGGTCCAGCATCCAGTTCAGAAAATCCAGCGGCATCGCCAATGTGCTCCAATACAGCTCCTCGACCATCGCCTCCGGGCTGCTTTGCTTCAGCGTCCGGTCGAACGTCTCGGCAATCCAGCCGCCGATCGTGCGCTTTTTTTCCGCTGCGGCTTTTTCGGCCCTTTTTTGCGCCTCGACAAGCTCGTCGAAATACTTTTCATCCATTTCCGGTTGTTCGGCCATTGCGCCCTCCTTTTTGTTTCAGATAAGATTATTATACCCGATGATCGCGTTCCTGTCAAATCACAGCCGCATTTTTTTCACAAAGCCGGCGATTTTTTTGTTCGCGTCGACCGCCTGCTCGGGCGTCAGGACGACGGCGCCGCTTTTGTCGCGCGTCTGGATCGGGGAAAACTGCCCCGGATTCGCCGTCAGAACCGCCCACGCTTCGTCCGGATGCGCGCGCGCCATCCTGAAATAATTGCGCACCAGCTTTTTCGCGTTGATCGGGAAATGCTGCTCGGCGATCCGGCCGGCGAACGCGTCGACGAGCATTTTCTGCTCGCGGTCGGCGGCGCGCACGCGCGCGAGGGATTCGGCTATCCGGACGCGGGCGGCGGCGCCTTCCCGGCGGAGTTCGTCCCGCTTGTCGCGCAGCACGCAGTCCAGGTAATCCAGAATCAGCCCGCGCCAGAACGGCTGGTCGCCATACCCGCTCTGCACCAGCGACAGCAGCCGGTTGAACGGCGCGTTTTCGATGTTCGGCACGCCGAGCAGATACGCCGCGACGGCGCCCAGCTCCCTGCGGGCCTGCGCGTCGGGAAAGTCCGCCGGCGCAACGCCGTCCGCCGGAATCGTCAGCGGCGGCGCGCCCGCCAGCAGGCTCCTCTGCTCGTAAAACGCGCGGTAGACGCCGTGCCATTTCGTATGTGTCGCCATCGGTTGTTCCTCTGGCGCTTATTATAAGACTTTTTTTGGCGTTTTCTACAAAAAAGTTTGTTTTTTGTCAAAAATGATGGCATACTGACTCCAATTCGACCGAAAGGATGATTCCGATGATTTCCAAAAAATGGATCGCGCTTGTCCTGTTGTGCATCGCGCTGTTCTTTTCCGCCGCCGCCGGGGCGCAGGACGCCAAGTTCCAAGAAACGCTGAACGATTACTTCGGCGCGACGGACGGCAGCAGCATCTGCTGGTTCTGCCCCGTTTTCCAGGCCATCCTGCTTTCCGTCAACAGCCTGACGAAATACACCGTGACGGGATTGTCGGGGCCGCTTTTGGTCTTGCTGTCCGTCGGATTGCTGTTTTTCCTCGTTTTCAAAATCGGCAAATTCCTCGTTTCTTTCCAGGCGGTGGACATAGGCGCCCTGATTCCGGAATTGACCGGCCCGCTGGGGCGCGGCATCATCGCAAGCATTCTGCTATTCGAGGGGGGCAAATACATGATCGTCGTGTTCGCATCCCTGCTCAATCCCATCCTGGACATCGGGATGGATTTGTCCACCCGCATCCTGCAATCGACAATGGATTCGACGACGATGCAGATCATCCAGGCCGGACAGGATCCGCAGGCGATCGCCAACGCCGCCGCCGCAGGCGCGGCCGCGCCCGGTAGCGGATCGTCGAAGGCGGCGTCCGGGCTGGATCCCGACAGCTGCCCGTTCCGGATGCAGAACGCCGATTACGCCCAGCTGGACAAAAGCGCTTTGACCGGTAGGGAAATCAACTCCATCCTCTGCTGGATGGGAACGGTCAGCTCGTCGCTCGGCGTCGGCATGGCGACCGGCGCGACGCTGATGAAGGCCTCGCTGACGGCCGGATCGTGGGGGATTCCCAATTTTTCGATGCTGCTGATCGGCCTCGCGGTCTGGTTCAGCTTCTTCGCCCTCTTCCTGTCTTTTCCGTTCAAGCTGTTTGACGCCATCATCGGGCTGGGGTTCGTGTTGGCTCTGATGCCGTTTTGGATCGTCCTGTGGGTTTTTCCGCAGACATCCGGCTACACCAAGAAAGCCTGGGATAAATTCATCGGCAGCATCATCTTGTTCCTGTGCCTGTCGGTCGTGATATCGTTCGTGATCGTCGCGATGAACTCGGCGATTCCCAACCGCGAGCAGCTGTTCCAACTGCTGCTGGAAGGCCGATCGGGGCCGGCCGCGGATCTCATCGGGTTCAGCGGCAAAAGCCTGTTCATCACGATGGCGATGGGCTGGCTGTCGTTCAGCATGCTCGGATCCGCGCAGTCTTTGGCGCAATCTTTCGGCGGCGGCGGCATGGAGCTGGGCATGAACAAGACGGCTGTCAGCGGCGCGGTCAACGCCACCCAGCGCATCGTCAAGCCGGCCGCCAAGGTCGCGGCCAAGGGCGTCAAGAAGCTGGACGAAAAATACACGCATATCGGCGAGCACGCGAAGCACGCCGCCCAGGTGACCCGAAGCGCGGCCAAAAACACCTTCGGCGTTAAGGCGACTGCGGCGCGCGTGGCGCGGGCGGCCGGCTTCCAGGGCGGAGACACCGGCCGGAACCAGGCGTTCGCGGCGGCGCGGAAAACGGCGCACGACGGCAAGTTCGCGGCCATCGATCCGCGCGACAAGATAGAGAAGAAGTTCCAGACGACCGACACCGGCATGACCGCGACATACGACGCGGAAAACGCCGCCGGCGTCAAGCAGGAGATCACCGAGACCTACGACGCGAAAACCGGCCTCATGCAGAAGGAGTTCAGGTCATACGTTCCGGGAACGAACACATTGGGCAACATGTCCGAAATCAAGGACGCGCACGGCAATGTCATCGGCACGCGCACCTATAACCCGCGCGGTTATACGCAGAATAATACCAACGGAACGACGGAAACGAAACTCGGCAACAAGATCGAGCGGCGGGACACGGCCAGCGGCCGGCTGATATACCACCAGGACATCAATGCCACCGGCCAGCGCGTCACGGAAAACTTCCACGCCGACGGCATCACTATCGCCTCGCGCGCCGTCGCGACCGGCAGCATCAACGCCGCGACGAACAAATGGCAGTCCACGCGCGAACAGACGGACACGTTCGATTCGACCGGCACGGCGACAGGCACGACGACGGCGACGTTCGCGTATGACGCCCAGCGCAACCTGAATCAGGTCGTCACGACCAACGCGGACAACTCGAAACTCGTCCGGAACTTCAACAACGAGGGCATTTCGGACATCCGCTTCAACGCCAAGGGACAGCGCATGATGTCCAAGGACGACGACACGCGCGACCATTTCGGCAACAACCGCATGGACACGATGGGCGAAATGCTGGAGCGCGCAGGCTCCGGCGGCCTTCCGAAAAAAGGACCTTGAGAAACGATGAGGCGTCCGCGGAACATATTCGGCAGCTTATGGAAAGCCTGCGTCGTCGTCCTCGGGACGCTGCTGGTATCCGGCTGCAACATGGCGCCGCAATACAACGCCGCCGATTGGACCAACCGCATCGAAAATTGCTGGCCGTGCGCGATATACGGCGTCGTATTGCAGGCGATCGACAAGACGCTGGAAGCGACGATCACGATGGTGGCGGAGGCCTCCCTCGTGTTTCTGGGCGTCGGGCTGCTGTTCTGGCTGGCATTCCGGGTGATCAAGTTCGCCGGCTCCTTCAAGACCCCGGACGTCCATGAATTCATCAGCGCGCTGATGGTCACGCTGGGCAAGGCGATCATCGTGGCGGCCTTCCTGTCCAACGCGCAGCTGTTCATCTCCCTCCTCGGCGAGGCGTTCGTCCAGCCCGTCCTGCTGATGTTCACGGATGTGTCGCGGACATTCCTGACCACGGACGAAAGCATCGCGCAATACATGCGTTCGCCCGAAACCATCAACGGGCTGATCAGCGTCGGCGCGACCGGTATTTCGATGAACGCGCAGGCTTCCAATTCGCTGCTGGGCGACACGCCGATTTACATTCAGGACATTATCTACCGCCTGTTCGTCCTGCTGCGCGCCGGGACGGGGCTGGGCATTTCGGTCATGGTCGACACCGGCGTGTTCGGGTTCTTCATCGGGCTGTATGTCATCTATATGTTCTTCGTCATGTCGCTGATCCTGCCGCTGCTGTTCGCGGATTCGTTCGTGCGGCTCGGATGCCTGCTGATTTTGACGCCGCTGGCGCTGGTCGGCTGGGTCTTTCCGAACGACTTTCTGAAAAGGCCGATCGGCGTCATCATCAAGGGCGTCCTGGTGTCCATGTTCGACGTCCTGTTCACCTGCATATTCATCGGGCTGGTGATCTCCGTCATCGTCGCCTACACCGACCAGTTCTCGCCCGGCCTGCTCAGCGCGACGCGGCACACGACGGATTCCCAGCTGGCCAAGGACGTGAACAACATGAGCAACACCTTCATCGCCTTCCTGTTCCTGCTGTTCGTCTTCAACCGCCTGACATACAACATTCCGAAGATATCCGGAAAGTTCGGCGGCGGCGGCGCGACATCCAGCCTGACCGGCATGGTGCGGGCGATCAAGTCGGGCGTCCGGGTCGTCGCGGGCGCGGCGATGGCGGCCACCGGCGTCGGCGCAGGCGTCGGCAGCCGGATGATGGCCAGCGGCGCCGAAGACCTGGCCAGCCAGGCGACGGGGGCGGATAAAAAATGACGCGCCTCCTCGGAATTTTGATGCAAACCGCCCTGCTCGCTCTGATAATCATCGGGCTGTCGTTCCTGCCCGACGCATGGCAAAGCCCGAAAATACAAGGGGCGGTTTTTGTCCTGATGCTTATCGTCGGCGCCGGCATCGCCGCGCTGCTGGGCTTCATCGGGCATTACCTGTGGAAGCACCGCCGCGCTTTCTTTTTCTGCATGCTGTTCGTTTTCGTCGGCATCGGCGCGGCGGCGCAGGCGCAGACCATGGACGACAAGTTCTGGGAGGACATCAAGACCCGCACGCAGACGCACGACGCGGGAACGCTGGATAAGATAAGTTCTTTGAAGCCGACGGACGCGCAGCCGGGGACAAGCCAGGCACAGACCGGCGACGACAAATACTGGCCGAGCATCACGGGCCGCGGCGCGGCATCGCATGACCGGGGTATGCTGGACAAGCTCGCCCAAAGCTCCGCGCCCGCCGCCACCATCCCGACGGCAAGCCTCGCCAGCACCCAGGGCTCCCAGCTCTTGAACCAGATCACATCCGAAATCACGCAATACGGCGGCCAGACCTGCTCGGCCCGCGACCAGTTCGACCCGCGCGGCAAGGGCGAGCCGGACGCCAACACGATCATCGTCGCGCAGGCCGTGCTGGCCAAATGCGACCTGCTGTCGGCGAACGAGCAGGCCAATGTGCGGGATTCGTGCGACTGCGCCAACGGCTTCATCCGCAAGGTGGAGCAGTGGCGCCAGCTCAACGCTTCCTCCAAAATCCGGACCGTCCGGCAAATCCTGACCGAAGAGCAGGGCTCGTGCTGGCCGTGCAACCTGATCCTGCTGCTGATCACATCCATCGAAAAGCTGACCTACTATACCGAAACGACGATCCGCAACATGGCGTTGAGCGTGATGCTGATCGGATTCCTGTTCTGGATCGTCGTCAAGTTCACCCTGTGGTTCACGAAGAAGATCGGCGACGGCGGCACCTCCTTCCTGCAGGAGCTGATGACCCGCCTGATCGCCGTGATCATGATGGCGATATTCCTGCAGGCGCCGATCGCCGATTTTTTCGAAACGGTGGTCTCCCCCTTCATCGGCATCACGATGAACCTGACGAACAAAATCGTCGCCATCGCCGACGCCGGCGGATCCGCGACGCTCGCCGACCAGCAGCAGCTGGCCGAATTGAAGAACTGCGACAATTACTGCGACGCGGCGAAGCTGGAATATGTTTCGCGGGCGCGGACGGGCGGGCGGACGGCGCTGTCTCCCGGGGACGCGGCCTCCGTCGTGTTCCTGGACAACGCGGCGAAGGCGTCGCTGCTCTGCACGTCGTGCAAAATCTACAAGCAGACCAGCCCCTGGCGCGCGATCGGGCAGTCGATGGTTTCCTATGCGTGGGCGAACAGGACGGGAATCGCGCTGCCGCTGATCAACTTCGGCATTTTTCCGCGGCCCATCGGGATGTTCCTGCTGGGGGCGGCGCTGGTAATCACGTTCACGATCCTGGCCTGCTTCGTCGCGTTCGATCTGATCGACCTGTTCTTGAATCTGGGGTTCGTCGTCGTGCTGACGCCGTTCTGGATCGCCGCGTTCGCCTTTCCGATCAGCCGCCAATATACGATCCATGCGTGGAACCTGTTTTTGAACACGCTGGTCGGGCTGCTGGGCCTCGCCATCGGCATGGGGTTCCTGCTGGCGCTGTTCAACGCGATCATCCCCGCCGGCAGCGACGCGCTGATACAGGCTGTCCTGGCCCCCCGCACGAACAATTACACGCCGAACCTCTATGACATCGTGTCCGGCAACAATACCGGCAGCGG
Organism: Alphaproteobacteria bacterium; assembly: GCA_028696805.1. GTDB lineage: Bacteria > Pseudomonadota > Alphaproteobacteria > CAAHEQ01 > UBA3637 > JAQVGI01. The sequence goes on along the minus strand of JAQVGI010000008.1, from coordinate 2,475 downwards.
GTTCTTCATCTTCATGTTCGTCACCGCGATGGCGATTTTCGGCATCAAGGTCGTCCGCGCCGGATCCAAAATCGTCCGGGATTTCGCCGGCGTCAGCGGCGTTTACGACGGCACGGCTTCCGGCGCGGCGACGGGCGTCGCGCAGGGGTCGGGCGGCCTCGCCCAGAAAGGCGGAAAGGCCACGATGAAGATCACCAAAAAAGTCATCAAGGGCTGATCGGGCGGCGGCGGACGACCCGTTCCCGCCCGCGGCCCGGAATTCGACAAAAAAAGCCCGTTTTTTTCATTTTGTCTATTTCAAAAACTTTTTTTTTAGTATATATTGGAACCATCGAGGGGGGCACCATGGAAGAAATCGTTTTCCCAAATCAAATCAGGATGGCGCGGCGGCGGACGGGCGTTTCGATGCAGGTCCTGGCCGACAGGCTGCGTTTGAGCATTTCCGCAATCAGCAAAATCGAGAAAGGATACCGCCGGCTAGACGAGCATCAGCTGAAGGTCGTGTCGGATCTGCTGCGCTGCCCGGTCGAATCCTTGCTGGTGACGGAGCGCGCGTCCCAGCCCGAGGTCATCCGCGCCTGGAAAAGCGAGCAGGAGCGCCGCCACGGCATCAACGCGGGCAGCGGGTTCAAGACGCTGGGGGTCGGGCTGCGGTATATCCGCGGGCAGAAAAAGCTGACGCTGGCGATGGTCGCGCAGCATGCGAAAATATCGCTGGCGGTCTACCACCGCATCGAGATGGGCCAGCGCGAAGTGGATGAAAAAACATTCGCCGCCATCGCCCGCGCGCTGGGGATGAGCGAGACGGACCTGCAGCTGAAAATCTACGAGCTGGACATGTCCGGCGCGCTGGACGATCTGAAAGGCGAAATCAAATCGGGCATCTACGCCTTCAAGGGCGGCTACAACGACCTGCCCATCAGCCTGGACCGCCCGCAGCAACCGGCGGAGCGCGCCGTGCCGATTTGCGGAACGATCCGGGACGGACGGCTGGCCCTGGACAGAAACAATCCCGACGGCGCCGCCGGCTGCCCCGCTTCCTGCGCCGATGCGGACGCGTATGCCGTGCGTTTCCTGACGCCCCAGGGCATCATCCCCGCGCGGGCCGTCGCCGTCATCGCGCCGAACGCACGGCCGCAGCCGGGAGATTTGTGCGTCGCGCCAAACGACGGAAGCCTGCGCCTATGCGCCGGAGCGGTGCCGCCGGGCGCTCAAAAAATCGTCTTCATCCACATGCCGTAAAGGGGAACAATGGCCGAGCAAGCACCGAACAATTCGCTTTTGAGCGCCTTTACCGCCACCAAAGAGGAACAAATCGGCGGCGTGATCCGCCATGCCCAGAAGCTGGTGAACCTCTACCATCACCTGAACGATTTTCCGCCGGCGTTTTTGGAAACCTTCAATAGGCAGCTGCTGGAAGCCTCGTCGGATATCCAGCGGACGATCAACGACTTGCAAGGAGGGAACATCGTGCGCCAATACGCCGACTTCGTCCGGGCCAAGACGGCGCCGGCGCAGCAGGCGGACAACTCTTCGGACAAGAAAGAAAGCGCCGGATACCTGCCCGATCCGTCGGAAGAAACCGCCCTGCCGGCCGGTCCGGCGGCACCGGTTGCGGCGCCGGCGGGCGCAGTGCCGGAAATGCTGGCCCACGACATCAAGGCGCTGCAGGAAAACTTCGAAAAACTGCAGGCCGCGCACCAGCGGACGACGCTGGCGACGCTGGAAAAACTGATACAGGCGCAGACGCAGATGCTGGCGGGCGTCCTGCAGCAGCTGCCCTGCGATTCGCCGGCGCAACCGGTCCGGCGGCCGCAGCCGGCGGCGCCGGATTTCATGGCGGAAAACATTCCCTACTCGGATGTGATCGAGGAGGAAAAAGCCGTCCAGGCCCCGCCCGTCCCCAAGCGGGCAACCGCCGGAACGCCGGCTTCCGCTTTCGTCCCGTCCAAAGGCGCGGCGCCCGCCCGGCCGCTCCCCCCTCTCACGCACAAAGGATGACCTATGGCAAATATTCAAAATGTCCTGAACGTCTTGGAACCCTATAACGGCGAGCCGGAACAGCTGGAAAAATTCGTCGCGGCCGCCGAGCAGGAATTCGGCCCCAACTGGACGGACACGATCCTGCAGGACATGACGGACATCCCGCCGCTGTATCGCGAAAAGCTGATGCACGCGTTCAATTATCACGCCGCGCTGACGGCGTGGAACGAGGCGCAGAATTACCTGATGCAGCCGGAGCCGCTGGATCCGGCGGAGATCGAGGAGCGCATCCCGGTGCTGGAGCATTGGCTGGCGTTTTTCGGCGCGCCCGGCGCAGAGGTCGTCGCGCAGGTGCAGCAGAAGCTGGACGAGCAGCGGAAAAACGCGCCGGCAACGGCGGCAGGAGCTCCCCCTGCGGCAGCTAATCCGGAAGCGTCCGAAGCGCCGGCGGAAGAAGCGCCGGAACAGGCCGAGCCGGCAACGGAAGAAACG
>JAQVGI010000007.1 GCA_028696805.1 Alphaproteobacteria bacterium | reverse complement strand
TTCAGCGCACGCGGCCCAAATACTACCGGACGGCGCGCGGCGCGACGGATGCCGTCTGCCTGGTGAAAAAAATAACTTTTTAATCAAAAATACTTGCATATCAGTCGGTTTTATGGCATGCTGTCCACGAATGGCATAAGAAAGGAAAAGACATGCAGAAAACATTGACGCGCGCCGATATCGCAGATGCGCTGAACCGCGAGATGGGATTTTCCCACGCCGATTCGTTCAAGATGATTGAAAATGTCTTCGGCGAGGTCATCGCCGCGCTGCAACGCGGGGAGACCGTCAAGATTTCGAAATTCGCCTCGTTCATCCCGCATGCGAAGAAGCAGCGGATGGGGCGCAACCCGAAAACGGGGGAGGCGCATGCGATCGAGCCGCGGCGGGTCGTGTCGTTCCGGCCGTCCCAGCATTTGCGCAAAGGCTTGAAATAGATGATGAAAGCCGAACACGCATACCGGACGATTTCGGAAGTGGCAGACCTGCTTCAAATCCAGGCGTCCGTGTTGCGTTTTTGGGAGACGCAGTTCCATCAGATCAAGCCGGTCAAGCGGATGGGCCGCCGGTATTACCGCGCCGAGGATGTCGTGCTGCTGGCGCGCATCCGCGATTACCTGTATAAGGAAGGCTACACGATCAAGGGCGTCCAAAAGCGCCTGAAAACGGAAACGGAGGCCGGTGTCGCGCCGCTGCCGGAAAAAACGGAAGAGGTTTTGCACGCGCAGGATGCGTTCGTTCAGGAAATGTCCGAGGTGCGCGATCTGCTGGCGCCGTATGTGGACGGCTGATGGAAACGGGTCGGACATTTGTGGAGATGCTGGGGGTTCTGGCGGTTGTCGGGGTTCTGACGATCGGCGGCATCGCTGGATACCGCCACGCGGTGGACAGGATCGAGGCCAACGAACTGCTCGCCGAGGTGCGCAACCGCGCCGTTCTGTGCTCCGCGGAACTGCAGGCGTCCGCCCAGCCCTGCGGGTTGTCCGAGTTCGATCCGAACTGGCGCGGATATGTGATTACTTCCAACGAGCTGATCAACAACCGCTAATTTGATTTGACCGCGGAAAGGGACGGCGGCATTCGGCCCGGGATTTGCCGGTTGGTGTTGAAGGCCGGAAAGGGTAATCTGGCGCTGGTCTACAATTCGGACGGGCATTTGGCAACGGAAGCGGATTGTATCGACGGCCAGCCGAGGCTGCGGTTTGTTTTCAACAAAGACCTGACGCCTATCGACGCGGAAAATGTTCCGGCGGATTTGCTGTGCGAAGGCGTCGTATGCCCGGCCAACGCGACCTGCGCGGACGGCATCTGCCATTGCGATGCCGGGTGGGCCGGCGCCGATTGCTCCCAGAGAACATGTTCGGTTGCCGCCGATTGCGGCCCTTGCGAAACATGTTTGGGCGGCATTTGCGAAACGACATGCATCGGCGGCCAGACATGTGCCCGGAACTTTAATGCATTTACTTTTTCCTGCTGCAACAACGATAAAATCGTAGACGGCAAATGCTGCGCTTCCGTGGGCGTCGACGCATCTGGCGCCCCGACATGCTGTTACAGCACGTTTTTGTGCTGTCCGGCGGAAACAATGCCGAATAGCGCGAATACCCAATGTCTGGACTGCAATACGCCTTCTGCCATAACTGTGCCGGGTGGAGTGGCAAGATGCCGATACTGCCCCAACCGGGTGTTTGCCGGCCATGATTGTTTTCTGAATGAATGCCCCGATCCGGCGCACCAGACCCTAGTGGGTGATACGTGTGTTTGCAATCCGGATACGCCGCTGATGTACATGCGGGGATTGTGTTATACGTGCGATAATGCGCCGACCCAAGTGACAAATATTTTGCCTCTCGGCATTACACAAACATATACTTATCCACACTGCGTGGCATGCAATTTTAGGGGCGGAACGGGCGGTTATTGTGTGCGCTGTCCGGTCGGAGAGGTCGGATGGGTTCTAAACAATTCATTGAGGTTCCGCGACGGGCAAACCCGGACGTATACTGCAAATACGACGATCACGCTTCCCAGCGGACAACAAATTACAGCCGGCGGCTACGGTCATTGCATCGCCTGCGACGAGCTGGACATCTCCGCCCTGGCGTATCAGCGTCAGTGCGCCTCCTGCGGCGGCACCTGGACGGGATCAAGCTGCACGCCGCCGTAAATAAGCCGCTGTTCCGTGCGGCCGATGCCGCGATCGTAAATTTCCCTTGACTTTCGGGGAAGAATCCGATATACTCCCGTCCATTCCCCGAGAATGCGGGCGGCCGGGAACAAACCTGACCGCCACGCCTTATCAAGTGGTTAAGGACTATCGGGATAATTAAGTATCAAGGAAAAACATGTCTAAAAGACTCGCGTCAAAATTCAAAATCGACCGCCGCTACGGCGTCAGCCTGTGGGGCAAGGCCAAATCCCCCGTCAACAAGCGCAACTACGGCCCCGGCCAGCACGGCGCCAACCGCAAAAAGCCGACGGACTACGGCTTGCAGCTGCACGCCAAGCAGAAATTGAGGGGCGTCTACGGCAACATCTCCGAAAAGCAGATGCGCAAATACTACGCCGAGGCCGTTCGCCGTCCCGGGGACAGCTCGGAAAACCTGGTCGGCCTGCTGGAAAGCCGGCTGGATTCCGTCGTGTATCGGATGAAGTTCGTGAACTCGGTGTTCGCCGCGCGCCAGTTCGTCAGCCACGGCCACGTGAGCGTCAACGGCAAGAGGGTGAACATCCCGTCCTATCTGGTCCGCGCCGGCGATGAAATCGCGCTGCGCGCCAAGGCGAAGGAAATGGCTTTCGTGATCGAGGCGATGAACGCCGCCGACCGCGACGCGCCCGATTACATGGAAGTGGACGCGAAAGAGTTCAAAGGCAAATTCGCGCGCGTGCCGAAACTGGCGGACGTGCCGTATGCCGTCCAGATGGAGCCGCACCTGGTCATCGAGTTCTACTCGCGGTAAAACCGCCTGTGATTTTATGCAGCCCCCGGACGGCTTGTCCGGGGGTTTTCGCATCCGGCCGGCGTTTTCGCCTTGCGCTTTTGGGAAAAAGGGATATACTGGAAAGCATGACGAGGAAACCGAATCTGGTGGCGACGGAAAAGGAATGCCCGCCCGACTGCCCCTTTTTGATCGTCCGGTCGTGGCAGCCGGACACGTTGCCTTACTTCTGCGGCCGGTACGAGGTGTTTCTGGGCGTGCTGGGGGCGGCGCCGTCGCGGCGCATCGCGCGGTGCCACCAATGCCGCGGAATTCTGCCGGATGCGAAAAGGCAGGGGCTGGCGTTCATCGAATCGTATGCGGATCTTGCGCGCATTCCCGAAACGCGGCAGGCGTTTTCGGAGATGGACAAAATCTACCGGCAGGCGTTTTCGGATCTCATCGCCCGGACCGGTCGGGAGATTTATTTGCAGGAAAACAAGCCGAAGACCTCCGACGAATTGGCGAACCAGGCGCTACGCATCTGGCGCGGCGAGCACGACAAGCGCCATGCGGCGTCGGCGCTGGCGTTCAAGTCGCTTGTGGAAAAACTGACCGGCGATTTCACGTTGCTGACGCGCCAGACGGACATGCTGCTGATGAACCTGTTTTTGGTGATGGACGCGTCCGAGCAGGCGATGCTGATGAGTATTTTGCAGAACCGGCGCCAGATCGAGGCGTTCCTGGAAGCCTTTTCAAAGCAGCCGCGCGACAACGACCTGCTGCGCAATGTCCGGGCGCTGGTCTACGATTTCGACCGGCAGGCGGAGCAGGAGCGCGAATTGGAACAGGAGCGCGCGCGCCGGCGGCAGATGGATCTGGAAATGATGCGCCGGACGCACCAGGCCGGCCGCGGCGGAAAATAGCCCCGCCCGGCCTAGCCGCATTCTTTCAACGCCAGCGCTTTCGCCCCCTGGTAGTCGAACTTGCCGGTGCCCAGTAGCGGCGGCGCGTCCGTAATGACGATCCGGGACGGCACGCCGAGCTCCGTGAAGCCGGCGGCGCGGAAGATCTCGGACAATCCGTCGCGCGTGATGTCCTTGCAGGTCGTGATCAGCACGATTTTCTCGCCTTTTTTCTCGTCCGGTATGTTGACGGCGCCCGTGACGAATCCCGGCCAGTGCTTGTCGATGATCTGCTCGATCGCCAGCAAGGATACCATCTCGCCGCCGATTTTCGCGAAGCGCTTGCACCGCCCCTGGATGAAGATGTATCCGTCGGCGTCGATCCGCACGATGTCGCCGGTATCGTACCAGCCGTCCGGCGGCGGCTGCAATGCGCCGGGCTTGTCGGGCTTCATGTAGCCCATCATCACGTTCGGGCCGCGGACCCAGAGCTCCTGGCCCTCCTTGATGCCGTCGACGGCTTTCAGCTTCGTCTGCATGCCCGGCAGGATCTTGCCGACCGAGCCGCGCCTGTCGTGCAGGAACGTGTTGAGGGACAGCACCGGGGCGCATTCCGTCGTGCCGTAGCCTTCCAGGATGCGGATGCCGAATTTCTCGGAATAAATCCGGCGCGTTTCGTCTTTCAGCTTCTCGGCGCCGACGACGACGATGCGCAGGCTGTTGAAGTCATACACATTGGCGCACTTGGCGTATCCGGCCATGAACGTGTCCGTCGCGAAGAAGATGGTCGCCTTGACGGACGCGCAGATTTCCGGAATGATCCGGTAGTGCAGCGGCGTCGGGTAGGAAAAGACCTTGAATCCCAAAACCAGCGGCAGGATCGCGCCGGCCGTGAATCCGAACGAGTGGAATGTCGGCAGGCAGTTCAGCATGACGTCCTCGGGCCCGATGTCCAGCCGCGACGGCACCTGCATCACGTTCGCCAGGACGTTCGCGTGCGACAGCAGGACGGCCTTCGGCATTCCCTCGGAGCCGGAGGTGAACAGGATGACCGCGCAGTCGGACGCCTTGACCTGGCCGCCCGATGTCCGGCGGTAGGCGCATGTCGGGAAAAACGCGCCGAAGATGCCGAACAATTTGTCGCGCGTCGTCAGCGTCGGCTTCAAATCTTCCAGATACGACAGGCGGATGCCGGCCTTTTCCAGCTCGGCGACCAGCGGCTCCAATTTGGCCAGCGCGACGATTTTCCGCGCGGTGATGATGGTCTTCAGCCCGACGGTGCGGCAGGTCGAAATCACCTGCGCCGGGCCGGATGTGAAGTTGATCATCGCCGGCGTCCTGCCGAACGCGTGCAGCCCCAGGAGCGTCAGGAGGAAGGTGTTGGAGGTCGGCACCATCATGCCGACGCGCCGCTCGTCCGGCAGCGCCCGGTCGATCAGCCGCCCCAGGATGAAGGCCTTCATGAAGATGAGGAGGAACTTCATCGGCTTGCGCTCGGTGTCCTCGATCATCGGCTTGAACCGGCCGACCATCCGCATGCCGCGGGCGACGGCCTCGAAGATCGTGATGTTTTTCTCCTGCGCGTCGAAGTTCATCTCCATCACGATGTCGTAGAGCTGCGAGCTGCCCCGCTCGCGCTCCTCGCGCGTCGTCAGGCCGTCGGGCACCCGGATGCGCGCCGGCGGCAGGATGTGCAGCGCGATGCGCGGGAACCACCGGAAGTCGGCCTTGCGCCCCAGCACGCGCGAGAACAGCGCGAACTTGGCGCCGTCGATGCGTATCGGCAGGATCGGCGCGTCCCCTTTCAGCGCCATCAGCGCCGGGCCTTCGTAGGCTTTCATGTTCGTGTTGCCGCCGCGCACCAGGCCCTCCATGAAAATCATGCACAGCTGGTCCCGGCGGAGCTCCTCGACCATCTTCTTGACCGCGAACGGGTTGGTCGGATCCAGCGGGCGGACGTCGACCAGGTTCGTCATGAACCGCACGAAGGATTTGCCCATGAAGCGGTTGCTGATCGCGAAGACGATCGGCCGCCGGATAAACGCGGAGATCAGCAGGACGTCCAGATACGACTGGTGGTTCGTGACGATCAGCGCGCGCTTGCCGTCCAGCTTTTCCAAATGCTCCAGGCCGTCTATCCGGGCGCCGAACAGCAGTTTCAGCATCCCGCGGCACGCCTTGCGCCGCAGCGCGACGGGCAGCAGCCGCACCAGGTAGATCGCGACGAACAGGTTGACGACCGCGAACACGACGATGATGTTGAGCAGGCTCAGCCCGAACAGGTGCAGCAGCTGGACCAGCAGGAACGCGGCGGCGATGCTCAACCCGTTGAACATGCTGCTGAACGACCACATGCGGCCCATCATCTTCGGGGAGGTGGTCTGCTGGACGCTGGTGTAGAACGGGATGATGTAGAGCGGCCCCAGGATGCCCAGCGCGAACACATCGAAAATAATCCGCCAGTAGGTCGGATCCGTCGTCAGCAGCCTGAAGACGCTCAAATCGGATGAGACGGCCGTTTCGCCCAGGGCGTGCCCCGCGAACACGAAGTCCATCATCAGCACGGAAATCAGCGCGCACGTCCACGATGTGTGCGTGCCCAGGATGCCTTTCTTGAACAGCCGGGTGTATAGGAACGACCCGACGATGTATCCGGCCGTGAAGACCGCCGACGACAGGAACATCACCGCGGACCACCGGATGTGCAGGTAGGCCCGCGAGAAATCCGTCGAGAACAGGATGACCAGGCTCATCAGCGTCCAGAACCACGCGATGCCGACGATGTATGTCCAGCGGTTGAACTGGTATTTCATGTCGGCCGCGACGAATTTGAAGATGCGGACGGGGTTCAGGATGAACGGGCTGTCGGCGTCCTTGGCCGTTTCATACGGGATTTTCAGCGACACGAAGAACGACGCGAAGGACACGGCGATGCCGACGCTTAAGATCAGGTAGTAGGCGAAATCGAACTTGACGACCGACACGAACAGCAGGCTGCCCAGGCTGGTGCCCAGGACGCTCGCGAGCTTGATCCACATGTTGCCGAGGTGCCATTTCGCCGCGTCCAGCAGGCTGGGTATCAGCGAGAAGCCCGTCACGCGCAGGCCCGTGCCGACGAAGCCGGACAGCGCGATGACGCCGACATAGGATTCCACCGAATCGAACGCCAGCCCCAGCAGAGCCAGCACCATGATCAGAATCTCCGTCAGGCGGAAGAATTGCAGCAGCCGCGTCTTGGAAATGCGGTCGGCGATCTCGCCGGTGAAGATGCTGCCGGCGCAGAATCCGAAGACATACAGCAAGACCGCCCAGATGATCGGGACGGCCTGGAACTCCGTCAGCCTGTAGGTCGCGAAAAACAAGAAAACCGTCCGCAGGAAGTTTTCGTTGACGGCGGACAGCAGATGGGACGCCAGCAGCGGCCAGAACTTTTTGTGTGCAAAGAGGCGTGTCGTCATGGGAGGACTCCTTTTCATCTGGCGCAAGCATACCACAAATCGCCGCCGGAATCAAGAAACATCGTCCGGCGGGTTTATGACACCTTTGTGACAAAGTCCGCCGCCGCGCCGGCGCCCGCCGGGCATTTTGCGCTTGCATTCGGACGGAGAACGTGGTATTCTGCGACGCATCTGAACAAAGGAGTTGCCCATGCCCCGTCCATCCAACCGCGCGCCGGACGAAATGCGCCCCGTTTCGCTGCACATCGGCGCCAGCAAGCACGCCGAAGGGTCGTGCCTGATCACCTGCGGCGACACCCAGGTCATGTGCACCGCCAGCGTCGAGGACAAGGTCCCGCTGTGGGTCAAGGGGACGGGCCAGGGCTGGATAACGGCCGAATACGGGATGCTGCCGCGGTCGACGTCCCAGCGGATGGAGCGCGAGTCCCGCAAGGGGCAGACGGGCCGGACGCACGAAATTCAGCGGCTGATCGGCCGCGCATTGCGCGCCGGCGTCGATCTGGCCGCGATGCCGGATGTCAACATCAAGATCGACTGCGATGTGATTCAGGCGGACGGCGGCACGCGGACGGCGGCGGTCACCGGCGGGTTCGTCGCGCTGTATCTGGCGCTGCGGCGGCTGGTTGAGCAGGGCAAGATCAAAAAAATGCCGGTCGTCCGGTTCATCGCGGCCGTTTCATGCGGGATTGTCGGCGGCGCGCCGGTGCTGGATCTGGACTACCACGAGGACGCGACGGCGGACACGGACGCCAACTTCGTGATGGCGGACGCGGGCAAGATCATCGAGGTTCAGGGCTGCGCCGAGCACGCGCCGTTCACGCCGGCCGAGCTGACCGCGCTGATGGATCTGGCGCGCGCGGGGTGCGACGCGCTGATTCGAAAGCAGAAGGAAGCGCTGGGGGTCGGCTGATGCGCAGGCTGCTGCTGGCGACGCGCAACGCGCACAAACTGGCCGAAGCGCGCGCGATTCTGGCCGCCGCGTCCGTCGCCGTCGTCGGCGCGGACGAAGCCGGACTGCCGGATGTCGCGGAAACCGGAACGACATTCGAGGAAAACGCATTGATCAAGGCGCGCGCGGGGTTCGCGCACACCGGCCTGCCGACGCTGGCGGACGATTCGGGGCTGTGCATCCGGGCGCTGAACGACGCGCCGGGGGTATATTCCGCGCGGTTCGCGCAGCAAAACGGCGGGTATCCGGCGGTGTTCGAGGTCATTCAGCGGCGGCTGGGCAATGCGTCCGACCGCAGCGCTTTTTTCAAATGCTGCATCGCTTTCGCGGCGGGCGCGGAGCACCATTTTTTCACCGGCGAAGTGCACGGGCGGATCGCGCCGGAAGCCCGCGGCGGCAAGCTGTTCGGATACGACCCGATATTCGTTCCGGACGGATACGCGCAGACGTTCGGCGAGCTGGACGAGCGGGTTAAAAACGCCCTTTCGCACCGCGCGCGGGCGCTGGAAAAACTGGTCGCGTTTTTAGCGCGGGGCGCGGCGGGCTGATCTTACCTTCCGCCGTCGCGTCGCATCTGCCGCAGCGGTTTTTGGGAGCGCGGCAGAAATTTATCGCGGTTCGTATGTGCCGAAAAGAAATTCTTTCCTGGTTCTCTTAACTTTGGCGCTGTAAATGTGGTGAGCGCGGTATTATGACGAAGGAAGTGATTCCCGACGCTCGTCAAGTTCGGTGCGTCAAATGTGGTCAACGCAGTGTTGGAAGCAAGGAACCCATTCCCAACGCTTGTCAACTTTGATGCGTCAAATGTGGTCAGTAGGTCATTATTCTGAAGGAAAGCACTCCCGACGCTCGTCAAGTTCGGTGCATCAAATGTGGTCAGTGTATGGTTATAAAAAAGGAACTCATCCCTGGCGCTTTTCAAGTTCGGAAAGTTCAAGGAAACGATTTGGCCGCGATCCAATTCCAAAAGGCATACGCCGTCCACCACCACGCATTTATGGCCCTTGTCATTGACGGCGATTTGAACGGCCTTGTCTTGGATTTCATCTTGAAACGCCGCGATGAACCCATCCTCCTGGTTCGCCGGGTCGGCAATCGTTTTGTCTTTGATATTGAAAACAAAGCTATCCAGCATGATCTCCGTATTCTTGTCCAGTTCATGCACCACGCCGTCTTTCACGTAAAAGTCTTCGCCGAAATAGACGTTGTTTATTTCCCGGTTGTAATGGATAACCCGCCCCCCGATGAGGGCATACTTGTCCGGCAAAACCGATTGCTGGCTTGAAAAGTCCACGTGGTAATGATGCTTGATCGCGGCGGCCAGGCCGGGGATAATGGCGTCCGGGTTGCTGCCGAACGTATTGTCCGGATTGGCAACCGCATGGTTATACCTGTTTTAAATCGAGATGAATCCGCCGGTTTTCAAGACCTGGATGGAAATCACGCTGGTGCCGTAATCGTCCTCGCGCTGCGGGCGCGGGAAATTTTCCCGCCGGATGTCGGCGACATTCTTCCTGACGGCGTTGATGATGTGGTATTTTTGATACCGGGTTGGGTCATTGAATGTGCACAGCGCCTCGCCGGGGGCGAAGTATTTGCGGATGGCGTTCTGCTTCGCCAGCGTGTCGGCATACTCGGCGTCATACCCCGCCTGGCGCAGCAGTTCGATCGGCGGCAGGGAAACGGTCTGCTCCTCGATCCGGATGTTTTTCAGGGAGACGAGGTAGGCCATGATCGGCTCGGCGTCGCGGCCGGCGTATTTAACGATTGCAGGCAAATCCGGCACGTCGAAGATGCCGCTGTCATACGCGCGGATCGCCTTGGCAAACCGCTCGCCGTTTTGCTTCTTGATGATCTCGAATGTGCTCTTGTCCGATACGGCCATGGCTGCGCGCCCCCGTTTTCCGTTCAGAACTTTTCCAAATCTTCGGCGAGGATGGACATGTTCCAGTCATACGAAATGTCGCCGTCGTCGTTGTTCTTGTAAATCACGCCGATGAATTCCTTGCCGACGAAGACCTCCGCCGGCGCATCGCCGCCTTGTCCCGGCGCCAGCTTGATTTCGGAGTTCCAGAACAACTGCTGCAAATAGGTTTGGATCTTTTCCATTTCCGCTTGCGTCAACGCCATGATGCCCTCCTTGTCGAATGTCTTTTTTGTCGGCGGCCGATTTTTCGATTCATTTTTCCGCCCGTCTGTGCTATCATACCAGAATGACGCCTCGAAAGCAACTTTTTTCGGCGGACGCGCTGTCCGTCGCGCCGATGCTGGATTGGACGGACCGGCATTTCCGCTATTTCGTGCGGCTGATCGCCCGCCGGCCGATGCTGTATACCGAGATGATCGCCTGCCCGGCGCTGATCTGCGGGGATCGGGATAGGCTGCTGGCCCATCATCCGGACGAGCGGCCGCTGACCCTGCAAGTCGGGGGCAGCGACCCGCGCCCGATGGCCCTGTGCGCCCGGATGGCCGAAGAATACGGCTACGACGCCGTCGACATCAACGCGGGCTGCCCCTCCGGCCGGGTGCAGGCGGGCCGGTTCGGCGCCGTCCTGATGCAGACGCCCGAGGTGGTCGCGGACTGCGTCGCCGCGATGCGCGCGGCGGCCGGCATACCGGTGTCGGTCAAGACGCGCATTTCGCTGGCGGATGCCGGCGGGGACGGGTTCGACGCGTTGCTGCGGTTCGCCGATGCGATTCGTCGGGCGGGCTGCCGCCACATCATCGTGCACGCGCGCCAGGCCCGGTTGAACCTGTCGCCCGAGGACAACCGCCGGAAACTGCCGCTGAACTACGAAGCCGTCTACCGCCTGAAAAAATCTTTTCCGGATATGTTTATCACGTTGAACGGCAATGTGTTGAGCCTCGCCGCCGCGCGGGAGCATGCGGCGCAGGTCGACGGCGTGATGCTGGGGCGATTCGCGTATGGCCAGCCGTATGCGCTGGCCGAGGCGGACAGGCTGTTCTACGGCGACGCACATGCCGTCCCGACGCGCGCGGAGGTGTTGGAGCGCATGCTGCCGTATTTGGAGCGCAACAGGGAGCGCCTGCCGCTGATCCTGTCGCATATGATGGGGCTGTTCCACGGCCGGCCGAACGCCGGCGCCTATAAACGGACGCTGATGACGCGGGATTTATCCGCGCTGCGGGATTTTTGCCGGACGGCGGACGGCTAGAACCAGGCGCGCCGGATCGGCTTGACGGCCAGGAGGCCGATGAGCGCGATATAAACCCAATACGGCGCGGCCAGGAGGCTCGGGAAGAGCACGCTGGCGAACAGGCTGAAACTGACGCACGCGATCAAAACGAGCACCTGATATGCCGGCGTGTTGTTTTTGAGGAATTGCTTTTCCCGCTCCCAGATGCTGCCGGCGTATCCCAGGATCCGCATCCAGACGGGCAGCGCGCAGACCAGAGACAGCGTCAGGTAGACGCCCCACCCCAGCGATGCGAAGGGCGCGTATGCTTTGGCCAGTAGCAGGCCGAGCGCGATGTAAATCATCTCGATCAGGGCGAAATCGACGATGGATAGCCGCCGCAGCCGGGCGGACAGGAATTGTTCGGGTGTCATGGTGTTTTCCTTTCAATGCTGAATCGGCGCGCCAGAGACAGGATGTCGTCCTCGGCGGCGCGCAATCGGTGCACGAGGGCGGCATGCTTGCGGTAGAAGGAATCCCCGCGGGCGTAGATGGCCAGGCTGATCGCGTCGAACGGGTTGTAGGCCATTCCTTTTCCCAGGTTTTGGAAATACAGCGCGTCGAAATCCGGCGCGCACCGGAGCATCCACTGCGACGGATAGTTCGGGATGTTGTAGCGGCCGATCTGCCCCGTCCAGCTGGTGAAGAACGCGTGGACGCGCCGGGCCGGACAGGCCATCAGGGCGCCCCATTGCATCCGGAGCAGCTGGGGCACGCTGGCCAGGTCGTCCGTGTAGTTGAACCGCAGATCCTGCGCCAGCAGGCGGGCGGTGCGTGCGCGCGTCGCGTCGTCCATGTCGATGAAGAACATCTGGGCGGATTTCGTGTCGTGCGTGTCCAGCGAGGCGACATCGTCCGGCTTCGCATGACGCAGGCGGTACATGTGGTCCGGGTCGTCCGGGTCGGCGAACTGCGCGACGATCAGGCGCCCCAGCCGGCAGCGCTTCATCACGGCGTCGATGAACCGCGGGCGCGCGCCGGTATCCTCGGCATACAGCGACCGGATGCTTTTCTGGTGCCGCCGCAGGCATGGCAGGATGATTTGCTCGGTGATCTGCGCGAAATCGTCGATCGTCTTTTTCGCGAAAGCTTTCAGGTGCGGATTCTTCGGCGAGCTGTAGAGGCGCCGGCCGGTTTCCTCGCCCGCATGAAAAACATACGGGTTCACGAAACCGATATAGTGGTCGACGCGCGCCCCGCCGGCGTTTTCCCGCAGCGCGCGGTCGAACAATTCCGCCAGCAGCCGGCCGTTGCTGCCGAGAGTGCCGTCCGGTTCGAAAAGCAGGGCGGGGTTCAGGATGGGAAAGCCCCACCGCTGCGGCTTGTCCCCGAACATGTCCGGCGGCGACCCGATCGTCCAATCCGGCAAAAACGGATCCGGGTATTTCTGCGCCAGATCCGGCGGGATGCGCACCTGGATATCCGCGATGTAGGGCAGCGGCGCTTGGGGCATGAAGGAGGCGGCCAGCTGCTCGACGAAGTCGTCATACGATCGGCGTGTTTTCGATTTTCGGTGTGCTTCGGCCAGCGCTTTCTGATAGGCGGCCTCGACTTGATCCCAATCGATGCGCGTCGGGTTTTTGGGCGCCGCATAGATGGATTTCAGCGTCGCCGGCGCAATCAGTTTCCGTTCCAGCAGCCCTTCCAGCGGGATGAAAAAAGGATTGTGCGCGAAGTCGGACATATACGGCGAATGCCCCGTCGCGCGATAGGTCTTGCCCCACGGCCCCAGCTGGATTTTATCGACGGCCGGGCCGAAAAACGCGGCGATGCGTTGCGCGCCGGCGCCGTAGGGCGATCCGATGCCGGTGTTTTTATCCGCGGCGATGGCCGGCATGCACGGCCCGGGCAGGCCCATGCCGACTTCTTTTTGCAAAACGCGGTAGCCTTCCGCGATCAGGGGTTTCGATTCGTCCCACAGCGTCATCAGGTCGGAGAAAATCCGCCGCTGTTCCCGCATGTCGCCTCCCCCCCTTCCTCCGGCCGGTCAGCCGGTTAATTGCCCGAGCACCTTTTCCATTTTTGCGGCCGCATCCCGCGCGTCCGCCAAGGATTTCTTTTTGTCCGCGACGACGGCCGCCGGCGCTTTCGACACGAACGAGTCGTTGGACAAATGCGCCTCCGTCCGTGTAATAAAGGATTTCAGGTTTTCGATTTCCTGCGTCAGGCGCTTTCGCTCGGCCGCGATGTCGATCAGGCCGTTCAGCGGAATCACGAACGTCGTGTCGCCGAACACCTGCGTCACGGAGCCCGGCACGGCGTCCTTTGAAAAGCGGATCGATTCGACGCGCGCCAGCGTTTTGAAGATGTCTTCGTTGCGCGCCAAAGCGTCCTTCTTGCCGGACGGAATCTCTTTGATAACCAAATCGATTTTCGTCGGCGCCGGAATGCGGACCTCGGCCTTCGTGGAGCGGATCGCCGCGACAAGGTCGAACAGCCAGTCCGTCTGCGCCGCCGTTTTATCGTCTGCGAACGCCGCGGCATCCGGCCACGCCTCGGCCATCAGCATATTCGGCCGCGCGGCCGTTTCGGCCCAGATTTCCTCCGTGACGAACGGCATGAACGGGTGCAGCAGCTTCAGCATGTTTTCCAGCACGTATCCCATGACGATTTTGGTTTCCTGAATGGCGGCGGCGTCCGTGCCGCGGAAGATCGGTTTCGTCGCTTCCAGATACCAGTCGCAGAACGTCCCCCAGACGAAATGGTAGGCCGTGTGGGCGGCTTCGTTGAACGCGTATCCGTCCAGATCTTTGGCGATGCTCTGCGCCGCCTGATCCAACTTTGTCAATATCCATGCGTTGACCGGCAGCGTCGCGGCGGCCGGCGCCTGCGCGAACACGCAGCCGTTCATCTCGCAGAACTTCGCGGCGTTCCAGATCTTCGTCACGAAGTTGCGGTATCCTTCGACGCGCTCGTCGGACATCAGGACGTCGCGCCCGTGCCCGGCCTGAATCAGCAGCGCGAACCGCAGCGCGTCCATGCCGTATTTGGCGGATATGTCCAGCGGATCGATGCCGTTGCCCTTGGACTTGGACATCTTCTGGCCTTTTTCGTCGCGCACGAGGCCGTGGATGCAGATTTCGCGGAACGGCACTTCCTTCATGAAGTGCAGGCTCATCATCATCATCCGCGCGACCCAGAAAAAGATAATGTCGAAAGCCGTGACCAGAACGGAGGTCGGATAATACCGCTTCAAATGGGCGGTCTGCTCCGGCCAGCCGAGCGTCGAAAACGCCCACAGGCCGGATGAAAACCAGGTGTCCAGCACGTCCGTGTCGCGCGTCAGCAGGGCGGTCTTGCCATAGTGCTTGTCGGCCGCCGCCTGCGCCTCCGCTTCGGTTTCCGCGCAGAATTGCGCGCCGTCGGGGCCATACCACACCGGCACTTGATGCCCCCACCACAGCTGGCGTGAAATGCACCACGGCTGAATGTTGTTCATCCATTCGTAGTAGGTGTTCTCCCAGTTTTTCGGGACGAACCGCGTCCGGCCGTCGCGGACGGCGGCAATAGCGTCCTTGGCCAGTTCCTTGGCGTTCACGAACCACTGGTCCGTCAGCCACGGCTCGATGACGACGCCGGAGCGGTCGCCGTAAGGGATGGTCATCGGATTGTTTTCTTCCTTGACATACAGCCCCAGCGCCTTGATGTCCGCCAGAACCAGCGGGCGGGCGTCCAGGCAGCCCATCCCCCGGTATTTTTCGGGAACGGCGTCGTTCAGGCGCGCCTCCCTGTCCAGGATATTGATCAGCGGCAGGTTGTGGCGCTTGCCGACCTCGAAGTCGTTGAAATCGTGCGCCGGCGTGATCTTCACGGCGCCTGTCCCCTTGGCCGGGTCGGCATGCTCGTCGGCGATGACCGGAATCGGGCGGTTGGCGATCGGCAGGATGACATTTTTACCGATCAGGTGCTTATACCGCTCGTCATCGGCGGACACGGCGACGGCGGTGTCCCCGAACATCGTTTCGGGACGCGTCGTTGCGACGCAGATGGATTCGTCCGCGCTGCCCTCGACGGGATAAGCCATATACCACATCGTGCCGATGGTTTCGCGCTGCTCCACTTCCAGATCCGAGATGGCCGTCTGCAATTTCGAGTCCCAGTTGACCAGCCGCTTGTCCTTGTAAATCAGGCCCTCGCGGTAGAGCTGCACGAACACTTTGCGGACGGCGGCGGATAGGCCCTCGTCCATCGTGAACCGCTCGCGCGCCCAGTCGCACGACGCGCCCAGCTTGTGCAGCTGATGGATGATCTGCCCGCCGGATTTTTCTTTCCATTCCCAGATTTTCTCGACGAATTTGTCGCGGCCCAAGTCGTGGCGCGACACGCCGTCTTTGGCCAGTATCCGCTCGACGACCATCTGCGTCGCGATGCCGGCGTGATCTGTTCCGGGCTGCCACAGCACGTCGAACCCGCGCATCCGCTTGAACCGGCACAGGCAGTCCTGGACGGCGTTGTTCAGCGCGTGCCCCATGTGCAGGCTGCCCGTCACGTTCGGCGGCGGAATCATGATGCAAAACGGCGGTTTGGCGGAGGCCGGGTCGGCCGCGAATAAATCGTTTTCAATCCATTTGTCGCCGATATCCGATTCTTTCGCGGCGAAATCGAAACTCTTTTCCAGCATATCTGTCCTTTTTTGTCGAATAACTTGACTGATTTATACCACAGCATCGGATGAAAATCAAGCGAGATTATCGCGCGGCGCGCATTTGCGAAAAAAGTCTTGACCTGGGTTTGTTTTGACGATACACTGCAGCCCATGCTGCATATATTCATTTTATCGCTGATACAAGGGTTGACCGAGTTCCTGCCGGTCAGCTCGTCCGGGCACCTGATCCTGGCCGAGGAGGCCGGCATCACGGCGCAGGGGCTCGTCAGCGACATCGCGCTGCACGTCGGCACGTTGTTCGCCGTGTGCCTGTATTTCGGCCGCGATTTGTGGGACATCAAAAAGCGCCTGTTCAAGACGCGGCGGCTCGGCGATCTGGAAATCAACCTGATCGTCGCGACGATTCCGGCGGTCGCCGTCGGGTTTTTCGTCCGGGACATCGTCGAGACGGCGCTGCGCAGCCCGATCGTTATCGCGGCGGCGGCCATTGTGTTCGGCATCCTGCTGTGGCTGGCGGACAAGACGTCCCGGTCCAGCAAGCACATGACGCAGATGCGCGTGTGGGACGCCTTTTGCATCGGGTGCGCGCAGTGCCTGGCCTTCATCCCGGGGGTCAGCCGGTCGGGCATCACGATGACATGCGCGCGGTGGCTCGGCGTCAAGCGGTCGGACAGCGCGCGGTTTTCGATGCTGCTGTCCGTGCCGACGATTTTCCTGGGCGCCGCCTGGGTGTTTTATCAGGCCGTGCGCGATGCGGCGCCGATCGTCTGGCCGGAGCTGGCGGCGGGCATCGTGTTTTCGGCGGTGTTCGGATGGCTGGCCATCGGGTTTCTGATGCGGTGGGTGCAGCATGCGTCCTTCGGCGTATTCGCGATATACCGCATCGCGCTGGGGTTAGTGCTGCTGTATTATTTCCTGTAAGACGAAGACGCGGATCGCGCTGGACAGGTTGCCTGTCCGGCGGGAGTCGATGTCGGTGATCAGCGCCTGGACGGAGGTTTTCCGCCGCGCCGCGATCTGCGCCAGCGCGTCCCAGAATGCGGGTTCCAGCGAAATGCTGGTCGCGTGGCCGGCGATGGACAGGGAATGTTTTGTCATGCTTTCCGGTGCTTGGCCAGGTCGATGACCTGGGCTTTGGGCGCCGCCGGCCGCTCCGGCGTCAGCATCAGGCCGAACTGCGTCGACGGGTCGGCGAAAGCCGTGATGGCGGCATACGGGACGACCAGATGGGAAGACACGCCGCCGAACGACACATCGACCGAAAAGCTCTCCGGACCGGCGGACAGGTTTGAAAACTGGTTTTGCAGGACGATGCTGATTTCCGAGGGGTATTTGGCGCGCACGAACGCCGGCATCCGGACGTCGTCCCTGTCCGTTTGGAACGTGATCAGGAAATGGCTGTCTCCGGCCAGGCCGTCGCGCGCGGCGTCGGCCAGGATATCGCGGACGGCTTGGCGGAAGGCTTTTTGCAGGTAAGGCGCGTAATCCATTTTCTCCCCATTGAAAAATCCCGGATATTCTGTTGCTGGGAATCCGGGGAACCCCACCCGGATTACCGAAGAATCCGGGGATTTTCCCTACGCGGGGACGCCGTTAAGCGGCCATCGCTGCGGGTGCAAAGTTATCGTTTGCATTTGTTTTTTTGAACCCCGATAACGGTGGTTATTCATGCCGGATACAAGGCCAAGTCTTTACTATACACGTCGAGCCTGTTTCACCCCCGTGAAGGAAATGGTGGAGGTGTCGGGTACCGCCCCCGAGTCCGTCGTATCTATGCCACTTGCCGTTTAGCATCATAGTTCCCTTGCGGAAACAGCCATATTATACCACACTTTCGCCGGAAAGGCAAGCGGAGAAATATCCGCCGGATGAAACCCGCATGAAAACGCTTGCGGCGCGCGGGGAAATTTGCTAGACTCGTCCGCATGGGCAGGATTTTTCTTCTGATATGCTTTTTGTTGAGCGGGTGCGCGTATCGCCATCCGCTGTCGGATTTCCGGTTCCAGACGGAGCCGGCCGGGTCGCATGTCGTCGCGTCGTGGTCCAGGATAACGGCGCCCGGGCAGCCGGTCAAGATCTACATCGACGCGGATGCGCCCGTTTCCGACGGGCAGCGGGAATCCGACGCCGCGCCGCTGCCGGACGATGCGTTCTGGCGCGGGGTCGCCGGCGCGGATCCGTCTCCGAACGTCGTGTATCTGGCCCGCCCGTGCCAGCTTGTCCGGACGGGCAACTGCACGGCGCGCGACTGGACGACGGGACGATATGCCCCCGCGATTGTCGACAGCATGGACGCCGCCGTCCGCCAGGCGATGAAGCGCGCGCGGACGGAGCGGGTGATCCTGCTGGGGTATCGCGGCGGGGCGCACATCGCCGGCCTGATTGCGGCGCGCCGGCCGGAGCAGGCGGTCAGGTGGATCAGCGTCGCGGGCCTGCCGGAGCGGGCGGCCGGCGCGGATTGGGTGCGACTGCCGCAGGCGCACTATGTCGGGGAACGCGATGCGGCGGCTGCGGCCGCGTTGAAACGCGCGGCGGTTAATGAAAAAGCGATTGTCGTCGTGCCGCGCGCGTCGGATGTGTCGGGATTGGATAAAATCGTTCCGGCGCTGCATCGGGAGAGGTGAATGAAAAGCGTTTGGATTTTGGCGGACGACCGGATGGGGAATGTGAATCAGCTGCTGGGCGTGGCCGAGGCGCTGGGGCTCCCCTGCGTGCGCAAGGACATTCGCTATACATCCCTGGTGCGGTTGCCGAACTGCCTGCGCGGGCGGACGCTGGCCGGCTTGGACGCGCCGAGCCGGAAAAGCATCGCCGCGCCGTTTCCGGATGTCGTGCTGTCCGCCGGCCGGCGGTCGTATCCGGTCGCGCGGCACATCAAGGCGCAATCGGGCGGCAAGACGCGCATCGTCCATCTGATGAACCCGGGGCGCTGCGGGTTTCGGGAGGCCGACCTGATCGTGCTGCCGGCGCATGACGCGTATCGCGGCGCGGCCCGGAATGTGATGGTCGTGACGGGGACGCCGCACCGCATGACGGCGGAAAAAATCAAGGCGTCGCGCAAGAAATGGATGCCCGTTTTCGCGGATTATCCGCATCCGCGCGTGTCGCTGATCGTCGGCGGCGCGACGAAAGACAGGCCCTTCACGCCGGCGATGGCGCGCGATCTGGCGCTGGGCGTTCAGGCGCTGAATCCCGCGTCCGTTCTGGCAACGACATCGCGCCGGACGCCGCCGGCCGTCGTCGCGTGTTTGAAAGAGCATCTGCCGCAGCCATTCTTCCTGCACCGGTTCGGAGATACCGGAGAGAATCCCTATTTCGGGCTGCTGTCCTGCGCGGATATCATTGTCGTGACGGGCGATTCGATGTCGATGTGCTCGGAGTGCTGCGCCGCGGGCGTGCCGGTGTTTGTCTTCGCGCCGCCGGCGATGACGGGCACAAAACACCGGCGGTTTCACGCGGATCTCTATGCGCGCGGGCTGGCGGCGCCGCTGGGGGCCCCAGCCGTCCGGCCGAAAGCCGCGCTGAACCCCGCCGCCGACATCGCGGCCCGCATCGCAACCCTGCTGCGGAGGAAGCCATGACAGCCCGATGGTCGGAAGCCTTGGCCGGATATCTGAAGCCGCGCGTGTCCGTTTTCCTGCTGTTGGGATTCGTCTGCGGGCTGCCGTATAACCTGCTGGGATACAGCCTGTCGCTGTGGATGCGCAATGTCGGCGTGTCGCTGGCCGTCATCGGTTTTTTCAGCCTGGTTTTCATTCCGTATTCGCTGAAGTTTTTATGGGCGCCCGTCGTCGACCGGGTCCGGATTCCGTATCTGGCGCGGCATCTGGGGCAGAAGAAATCCTGGGCGCTGGTCTTTCAGGCGGGATTGATCGCCAGCATCTGGGGGCTGGCGTGCCATAGCCCCGACCAGAACACGATCGTCATGACGCGGCTGATTCAGGAAGCCGGCCGCGACGTGCTGTCGCACATTCCGGTGCAGACGTTCGTCTTTGCCTTTCTGACAGCCTTTTTCGCGGCCAGCCAGGACATCGTCGTCGATGCGTTGCGGATAGATACCTTGAATAAGGAAGAGCTGGGCG
This sequence comes from Alphaproteobacteria bacterium, assembly GCA_028696805.1. GTDB lineage: Bacteria > Pseudomonadota > Alphaproteobacteria > CAAHEQ01 > UBA3637 > JAQVGI01. The sequence continues at coordinate 21,720 of JAQVGI010000007.1, read as the reverse complement.
AGGGCGCCGGCACGTATCAGCTGGGCTACCGCATGGGGCTGCTGGTTTCCGGCGCGGGCGTCGTGTGGGCCTCGTCGATGGTTTCCTGGAACCTGGCCTATGCCGTCGTCGGGCTGGCCGGCGTGCTGGGCATGATCGGCATTTTGTGCGTGCGCGAAGAACCGCGGCCGGCCGCGCCGGGCCCCCTGCTGCGGCAGATGGTCGTCAGCCCGTTCGCGGATTTCATGACGCGCAAGCTGTGGCTGATGATTCTGGTTTTCATCGCGCTGTATAAGGTCAGCAACGCCGTGCTGGGGCGGATGGCGCTGCCGTTCTATTACGACATCGGGTTCACGAAAGCCCAGATCGCGCTTGTGTCCGGGCTTTACGGGCCGTTTATCACCTTGCTCGGCGTTCTGGCCGGCGGCGTGCTGGCGGCGCGGTATTCCGTTTTGAAATGCCTGTTCTGGCTGGGGTTCGTCGAAATCGGCACGTCGCTGGTGTTCGCCGGCCTGGCCGCTGTCGGGCCCAGCATGCCGGTGTTCGCGCTGACCATCCTGTTCGACAACATCGTCGGCGGCATCGGCGGCGCCGTCTTTATCGCCTACCTGTCCGGGTTGTGCTCCAAGGCGTATTCGGCCACGCAATACGCCCTTTTGACGAGCATGATGGCGGTCGCGGTTTCGGTCATTGCGTCATACAGCGGCGTCTGGGCCGGGCAGATGGGGTATCCGCTCTTTTTCGTCTTCACCGGTTTGCTGATGGCGCCGGCTCTTATTTTATTGCGGGTAATGATGCGAAAAACGGCTTGAACTCGTCGAAGACCGCGCGGTAAATCGGGCGCCTGATTTCCCAGATGGCCCGGATCGCCTGCGCCGGCGTCATCCACTGGTGGGATTGGAACTCGGCGGCCGCCTGCCTGTGGAAGTCGATCGGCGCCGCATCGTCGGTCAGCAGGAACAGGAACCATTTCTGGGTCTGTCCGGCCCAGCCCAGGTGGTGTTGTCCGGCGCCGACGAAATCATACCGGCGCCATTTCCCGCTTTCGGCGATCAGCCGGACCTCGCTCCGCGTCAGGCCGACTTCCTCGTGCAATTCGCGCCACGCCGCCTGCGCGGGCGTTTCGCCGGCGTCGATGCCGCCCTGCGGCATCTGGAAAGCGCCGGGCGTGTCGACACGCTCGCACATCAGGACCTGTCCGGCCCGGTTGGAAATCATCAGGCCGACGTTCGGGCGGTATTTTTTGGCCGTCATTTGCCCTGCTCCCGCGCGCGGCTCCACGCCAATCCGCGCAGCAAGTCCATCGCGCGGTCCAGCTGGTAATCCGCCTTGCCGTCCGCGCCGGCATCGGCGCCGGCCTTTCCGTCCGCCGGCTTGTCCGTATCCGACGCCTTCTTGCCGACCTCCGCGGATATGGCGCCGGGCAGGACGTTTTCGCCGAAAGCGGTGACGACGGGCAGTTCTTCCAGCTGCGCGCGCGGCACGACGACGTCGGGCGTGATGCCTTTGGCCTGGATGGAGTTGCCCGAGGGCGTGTAATACCGCGCCGTCGTGATTTTGATGGCGCCGAATCCGGGGATGTTCTTGATGGTCTGGACGGAGCCTTTGCCGAAGCTCTTGAGCCCGACGATCAGCGCGCGGTGCTGGTCTTGCAGCGCGCCGGCGACGATTTCGGACGCGGAGGCCGACCCTTCGTTGACCAGCACGACCAGCGGCAGCCCGTCGGCGTCATCGCCTTTCTGGGCGGAGTAGCGCGTCGTTTCCTCCGGCGCGCGGGCGCGGGTGGACACGATTTCCCCCTCGGTCAGGAACGCGTCCGCGACGCCGACCGCCTGATCCAGCAGGCCGCCCGGGTTGTTGCGCACATCCAGGATGAATCCCTTGATTTTATCTTTGCCGATTTTCTTGCGCAGGTCGGCGATCGCCTTGCGCAGCATGTCCGTCGTCTTTTCGCTGAACGATACGACGCGCAGGTAGCCGATGTCGCCCTTGGCCTCGTATTTGACGGGCTTGACCTTGATGACGGCGCGCTTCAAAGCGATGTCGAACGGCTTTTTGTCCGCCCGCGACAGGGTCAGCCTGACCTTGGTGCCGGGCTGGCCGCGCATCCGCTTGACCGCGTCCGCCAGCGACATGCCGATGACGGCCGTGCCGTCGATGTGCGTGATGAAGTCGCCGGCCTGGATGCCCGCCTGATGCGCCGGCGTGTCGTCGATCGGCGACACGACGCGGACGAGGCCCTTGTCCGAGCTGATTTCAATTCCCAGCCCGCCGAACTCGCCCTTGGTTTCCGTCTCCATGTCGTTGAAGGATTCCCGATCCATGAAGCCGGAATGCGGATCCAGCGACGCGAGCATGCCGTCGATCGCCGCCTCGACCAGCTTGCGGTTGTCGGTGTCTTCGACATAGTTGTCCTTGATCACGCCGAACGTCGCCCCGAACAGCTCCATCAGCACATACGGGTCGTCCTTGGCCTCCGGCTTTTGGGCCGGCGCGGCCGCCGCAACGCCGTGCCACAGGCCTCCCGCCATCACCGCCGTCAACAATAGAAAACGCATGCTTCCTCCTTATCCTTGCAAAACAAACCAGCCTTTCGGGTCGATCGCCTGCCCGTCCTTGCGGATTTCGATATACAGATGCGCGGCAGCCGCGCGCGTCGTCCCGATCGGCTCGCCGGTCAGCAGCTCCTGGCCGACGGATGCGCTGATGGTCTCCATGCCGGCCAGCAGCACGACATACCCGCCGCCGCAATCCAGTATCAGCAGCTGCCCGTATGACTGGAACGGGCCCGAGAACAGGACGACGCCGTCGAACGGCGCGATGACCTGGGCGCGCGGGCGCGTCGTCAGCATCATGCCCTTGACATGCGCGCCGGACGGTGTGATGTCCCCGAAGTTCTGCGCCACCTGGCCGCGCACCGGCAGCGGCAGCGCGCCGAACGATTCGGCGAACGCGGTCGCGGAAACCGCTGGCGCCGGAGGGGGAGCCGGCTGCTGCGTTGCGGCGGCATGCCGGCGGCGCTCCGCCTCCTTTTTCTGGCGCTCGGTCTCCAATTGTTCCAGCAGGTCTTTCAAATCCTTGGCCTGGTTGGCCAGCTGGGCCGCGCGCTTCTTGGCCTGGTCGTAGGACGCCTGATACTGGCTTTGCAGCACGGCCTTTTGCTGCAGCAGCTTTTCCATCTGGATCGAGCGCTCCTCCAGCTGGGCCGCCGTCGTGCGCGCCTGGGCGATTTTATTCGCCAGCTCGTTCCGGACGATCGTCAGCTCCGCCAGATCCCGCCGCGTCTGCTCGCTCGTCTTGCCGATGACGGGCAGGCTGTATTGCATCAGGATCCGGCTGCGCAGGTTGTCGACGGGCGCCTGCGGGTGTATCCACAGGAAGGCGGACGGACGGACGGCCAGCGTCTGCATCCCCGTCGCCAGCCTGACCAGCTGCTTTTGGGTCAGGGCCAGTTTTTTTTCGAGCTCCTTCTGCCGCGCGACCAGCGCCGCCTGCTGCTTGTCCAGATCGGACAGCTGCTGTTCCTTTTCCTGGATGTTCTTGGCGGCGCGCACCATCTGGCGCCGGACGGACTGCATGTCGGCGGACACCTCGTTGGCCTTGCGCGCGTGCTCCTGCTCCAGCTGGCGCGCGGATTCCAGCTGCTGCTCGACGCGCTTCAAATCCGCCGGCGTCGGCTGGGCCGATGCCGCCGTCGTCAGCAACAGGCAGGCGAGGAGCAGCGCTTTCATCATTTTTTGGTCTTCTGGATCAGCGAGCGCCCCGTCATTTCCGGGGGCTTTTCCATGCCCATCAGGTCCAGCAGCGTCGGCGCGATGTCGGCCAGGCGCCCGTCCACCAATGCGACGCCTTTCGGCGCGTTGACCAGGATGGCCTTGACCGGCCCCGTCGTGTGCGCCGTGTAGGGCGAATCCGTGCCGGGATCCCTCATCAGTTCGGCGTTGCCGTGGTCCGCCGTCACGAGCATCACGCCGCCGACCTCGCGGACGGCCGCCGCGACCCGCCCCAGGCAGGCGTCCACCGCCTCGACCGCGGCGATGGCGGCGTCCAGGATGCCGGTGTGGCCGACCATGTCGCCGTTCGCGTAGTTGACGATGATCACGTCGAACCGCTTGCCCATGATCGCGTCGACCAGCTTATCGGTGACCTCGTATGCGGACATTTCGGGCTGCAGATCGTAGGTGGCGACCTTCGGCGACGGGATCAGGATGCGGTCTTCGCCGGGGAACAGCGTTTCCTGCCCGCCGTTGAAGAAGAATGTGACGTGCGCGTATTTTTCGGTTTCGGCGATGCGCAGCTGCGTCAGGCCCGCGTCCGCGACGACCTGGCCGAAAATGTTGTCCAGGTTCTGCGGCGGGAACAGGACGTGCATGAACGCCGCGTGGTCTTTGGAATACTCGGTCATCGCGACGGCGTCCGAAAAGCGGACGACGCGCGCCCTGTCCGCCACATGGAAGTCCGGCTGCGCCAGCATCTTCGTGATCTCTCTTGCGCGGTCCGAGCGGTAGTTGGCCATGATGAACGCGTCCCCGTCCGCCATGCCGCGGTAATCGCCGATGCAGCACGGCACGACGAATTCGTCGAACACCTTGCCGGCGTAGGAGGCCTTGATGGCCTTGTCCGGCGTTTCGAACGTCGGCGCGTCCGCGGACACGATCGCGTCGTAGGCTTTGGTCACGCGCTCCCACCGGTTGTCGCGGTCCATGCCGTAATACCGCCCGCCGAGCGTGCCGATGCGGGTGTCGGGAAAGGATGCGATGTCTTTTTCCAGATCGGCGACGAACCCATGCGCGGAATCGGGCGGCGTGTCGCGCCCGTCCAGGAATCCGTGGATGACGACCGGAATGCCGGCGGCCGACACGATGCGCGCCAGCGCGACGATGTGGCTCTGGTGCGCGTGCACGCCGCCCGGCCCCAGCAGCCCGAGGATGTGGCAGGCGCGCTTGCCGGCCTTCAATGTCCGGATGAGGTTCAGCAGCGCCGGGTTCTTGTCCAGATCGCCGGAGGCGATCGCGGCGTCGATGCGCGGCAGGTCCTGCGTCACGACGCGGCCGGCGCCGAGGTTCATGTGGCCGACCTCCGAGTTGCCCATCTGGCCGTCCGGCAGCCCGACATCCCGGCCGGACGTCTGTATCAGGCAGGTCGGGCAGTCGCGCGCCAGCTTGTGCCAGACGGGCGTCTTGCCCAGTTCGATCGCGTTGTTTTTCTTGGCGGCGCGGTAGCCCCATCCGTCCAGAATGCATAAAATCGTCGGCTTTTGTCGTGTCATGCGTCTTCCTTTCACCCAGATGGCGCCCAGTATAAGACAAAAAAATGAAAAAGTGTATTTATTTTTGATAAAAATGTTGTTTTTTGGATAACGATGGCTCTATAATGAAAGCATGCGTCAGGACGGATTGACAAAGCTTCTGGTTTTCGTTTCCTTGGCCGCCGCAGTCGGCGCGGTGTGGCGCCTGTCCGCCGCGGGCAGGCTGGCGCCTGCGGAAATGGCGCTGCTGGCCGGGGCGGTCGTTTTGCTGGCGGGGTCGTATTTCGCGCTGTTCCGCGTCCGCGAGCGCGAATTGGAGCGCCTGGTGGCGCAGCGCACGCAGGCCTTGAACAAAGCGCTGAAAGCGGCGCAGGACGCCAATCAGGCCAAGACGGACTTCCTGGCCAACATCAGCCACGAGCTGCGCACGCCGCTGAACGCCATCCTGGGATTTTCCAGCGCGATGGATCAGGAAACGTTCGGCCCGATTCAAAACCCCGCGTATAAGGATTATGTCGGCCGCATCTACCGGAGCGGCAATTACCTGCTGAACCTGATCAACAACCTGCTGGACCTCATCAAGATCGAATCCGGGCGCCAGACGGTCAGCGCCGTGTGGCTGGATATGGACAGGGTCGTGGCGGACGCGCTGAAAATCGTCGCCGGCTACCCGGACGCCGACAAGCGGACGATCGCGGTCGCGAAGCATCCGAAGCTGCCGCGCCTGCTGGCGGACGAGCAGCTGGTGCGCCAGGCGCTGCTGAACGTGCTGTCCAACGCCGTGAAGTTCACGAAGGTCCAGGGGAAAATCAAAATCGGCCTCGCGGACGGGCCGGAGGGATTCGTCGTGTCCGTCGCGGACAACGGCATCGGCATCCCGCCGGACAAGATGGCGCTGCTGGCGCAGCCGTTCTATCAGGTGGAGAATGTCATGACGCGGACGCGCAAGGGGTCGGGGCTGGGGCTCGCGCTGGTCGAGAAGGTGCTGCGGCTGCACGGCGGGCGGCTGGACATTTCCAGCCGCGTCGGCAAGGGGACGCGGATCGGTTTCATCTTTCCGAAAATGCGTGTTGAAATGCCCGAAAATATGTGATATGTTTGAAAAAGGGAGGGACTGACGATGGCTATTTTGAAATACTTTTCCAGGGTGCTGCCCGCGCGGCGGCCGATCGGCGTGCGGGATTTGGAGCACGCGCTGGCCAAGAACGAATTCGTTTTCTACTACCAGCCCGAATGGGATCTGAAAACGGGGCAGATTCTGGGGCTGGAAGCGCTGGTCCGGTGGAACAGCCCGACGCGCGGATTGGTGGCGCCGATGGAGTTCATCCCGCTGATGGAGCGCTCCGGCCTGATCAACAAGTTCACGCCGCTGCTGCTGGAGCAGACGCTGCGGGATCTCAACCTGATCCACCGCGCGGGGTTCGGGACGCTGACGATGTCCATCAACATTTCGGTCGTCCAGCTGAAAGACATCAGCTTCGTGTCCATCATCCAAAAATACCTGAACAAATACAAAATCGCGCCGCAGTTTTTGGAATGCGAGCTGACCGAAAGCGTCGAAATGCACGGCCATCCGCTGGAAGAGCGCTCGCTGCAGGCGCTGCAGGCGCTGCGGATACCGATTTCAATCGACGATTTCGGAACGGCGTATTCGTCGTTCGGCCACTTGAAGCGGGTCGACGCGTATAAGCTGAAAATCGACCGCGACTTCGTGATCAACCTGTTCAACGACATCAAGAACGAAAAAATCGTCCGGATGATCATCCAGCTGGGGCATTCGCTGGGGCTGATGGTTCTGGCCGAGGGCATCGAAACGCCCGAGCAGGAGCAATGGCTGCTGGCGAACGGATGCGACGCCGGCCAGGGGTTCTGGTTCTCGCGGCCTCTGCCGCTGGATCTGCTGCTGCCGTTCCTGAAAAAGCACACCGGCGCCGCTCCGGCCCGGACGCCGGCGAAAAAACCCGCGGCCGCGAAGGCCCGGAAAAAACCGGCGGCGCCGAAGAAGCGCGCCCCGCGCAAAAAATAAATCGAAAAAGGACGCGCGGAGTATTGCAATTTGATTTTCGAGTGTTTATACTGATTGTGTGTTTGATAAAAGGGAGGAGTATGCTATGGCAAAATTGAATGAAGAAAACATCCGCGTCGCGGCCTATTACTTATGGGAGCAGGCCGGTCGTCCGGACGGCTCCGGCGAGGAGTTCTGGGCGAAAGCGTGCAAGCAGCTGTTCGGAAAATCCGTCAAGACGGCGCCGGCCAAGGCTCAAAAAAAAAGTCTAAATAAGCCTGCGGCGTCCGGAGCGGCGAAACCGGCGGCGGCCCAAAAACCGGCCGGGGGACAGCCTTTTTACGGCATCCGCAAGAAATAACGGTGCGGCGAAAAACGGGGGGCTTGCGAAAGCCCCCTTTTTTACTGGACTTTTCGTGAAAAAGGGCGTATAATCCGCCCCCGAAAAGGACCTTGATATGACACACCTCATCCGCAACATCGCCATCATCGCGCACGTCGATCATGGCAAGACGACATTCGTCGACGCTTTTTTGAAGCAGTCCGGCGCGTTCCGCGACAATCAGCATGTCGACACCTGCGCGCTGGATTCCGGCGATTTGGAGCGCGAGCGCGGCATCACGATCTTCGCGAAATGCACGTCCGTCGAGTGGCGCGGCATCCGCATCAACATCGTCGACACGCCGGGGCACGCCGATTTCGGCGGCGAGGTGGAGCGCATCCTGGGCATGGTGGACGGCGTCGTTCTGCTGGTCGACGCGGCCGAGGGACCTCTGCCCCAGACGAAGTTCGTGCTCGGCAAGGCTCTGAAACTGGGCCTGCGACCGATCGTGGTCATCAACAAGATCGACCGCGCCGACGCCCGCCCCGTGGAAGTGCACAACGCCGTTTTCGACCTGTTCGCGCATCTGGGCGCGACGGACGATCAGCTGGATTTTCCGACGCTGTTCGCCAGCGGCCGCGAAGGCTGGGCCGTCGACGACCTGAAAGACGCGCGCACGGACATCGCGCCGCTGTTCCGAAAAATCGTCGACCATGTGCCGCCGCCGGCGCAGTGCGATGAAAACGGGCCGTTCAAGATGCTGGTGACGACGTTGGAAGCCGACCCGTTCGTCGGGCGGATTCTGACGGGTCGCATCCTGTCCGGCAAAGTCAAGACCAACCAAACCATCAAGGCCATCAGGCACGACGGATCGGGAACCGAGCAGGCGCGCGCCAGCAAAATCCTCGCTTTCCGCGGGCTGAAGCGCCAGCCGATCGACGCGGGCGTCGCCGGCGACATCGTCAGCATCGCCGGATTCGAGGACGCGACGGTTGCCGACACGCTGTGCGACCTGTCCGTGGCGGAGGGCATCGCGTCGCAGCCGATCGACCCGCCGACATTGACGATGACGTTCGGCGTCAACACCTCGCCGCTGGCGGGGCGCGAGGGGGACAAGGTGACCTCCCGGATGATCTGGGCGCGGCTGGAAAAGGAAGCCGAGGGCAACATCGCCCTGAAAATCGCGCAGACGGCGTCGACCGATTCGTTCGAGGTATCCGGCCGCGGCGAATTGCAGCTGGGGATTTTGATCGAAACGATGCGCCGCGAGGGGTTCGAGCTGTCCGTGTCCCGCCCGCGCGTGGTGACGCGGGAGGACGCCGACGGCCGCACGCTGGAACCTTTCGAGGAAATCACGATCGATGTCGACGACGCCTACACCGGCGTGGTCGTTGAAAAAATGAGCCTGCGCCGGGGGGAGATGCTGGGAATGTCGCCGTCCGGCGGCGGCAAGACGCGGCTGGTTTTCCTGGCGCCGGCGCGCGGCCTGATCGGCTACCACGGCGAGTTTTTGACGGACACCTGCGGCACGGGCGTCCTGAACAGGCTGTTCCACGGCTACATGCCGCACAAAGGCGCGGTCGCCGGCCGGCGCAACGGCGTTCTGGTTTCGATGGAAACCGGCGCTTCCGTCGCATATGCGCTGTGGAAAATCCAGGAGCGCGGGCCGCTGTTCATCGGGCCGGGCGTGCCCGTGTATGCCGGCATGATCATCGGCGCCAATGCGAAGCAGGGCGACATCGAAGTCAATCCGATCAAAGGCAAGCAGCTGACCAACATGCGCGCGGCCGGCAAGGACGAGGCCGTCGCCCTGGTGCCGCCGATGCAGCTGTCGCTGGAAGCGGCGCTGGCGTATATCGAGGACGACGAGCTGGTCGAAATCACGCCCAAGTCGATCCGGTTGCGCAAGCGGCTGCTGGACAGCAACGATCGCCGCAAGGAAGAGCGGAAAAAAGAGGCGTAAGCCTATTCTATCCCCGATAAAATGTCGGACAGCCGGATTTTGAGCGCATCGGCGACAGCCATCAGGATGCCGATGGTCATATTGCGCCGGCCGTTTTCGATTTCGGACAGGTAAGCGCGGTTGATGCCGACCATCTCGGCCAGGTCGATCTGCGCCAGATGGGCCTGCCGCCGCGCCGCGCGGATATTCTTTCCAATCAGTTCAAATGGGCTCATGATAAAAATATAAACTATTGTCAACAAAATATGTTGACTTTAATCAACATCCATGATAAAGAGGTAAATCAGGACGGGCGCCGCCGACCCGAAACCCAGGAGGAATCATGGCAAAATATGTCAACCACATCATAACCATTGCGGTGTTTTTCTGTCTGTCGACGCTCTGGGGAATCATATCCAAGAAAGAGGCGCAGGCATCAAGTTCGGGCGGCGGATGCACTTGTGTCTGCTCGTGCGATTCGTGCTATTGCGCATAGGGGGGAAAGATGAATTTCAAAAATAATGCTCCGATATCCGAACGCGGCCGGTCCATGATCGAGATACTCGCCGTCCTGGCCATTGTCGCCGTTTTGACGATCACGGCGATGCAGGGATACACATACGCCGTGTGGAAACACAGGTTCAACGAAACGCTGTATATTTACAATATGATCAAGCAGAATCTGGAAATCGCCAAGCAGAATCCCGCCTTGGTTGACAAATATGTATCGTTGTTTTTGGATAATTGCCAGATAGATGCGGACGGCACCGCGGATTGCGAGCCGATGCATATAGATATGCGCGATTTGGTTTTGGATGTTAAGTTTGGGGACAATTATCATGCGGTTCTGACGCCGTCCGAGACTGCGATTTATGCACATGTCGATTCGGAGGGAGGTCTTTTTTTGACAGCCGTTTTTGCGGATAAGCGGACATGCACGGCATTTTGGAAAGCAGAGCGGGATGGGTTGGGATGGTCTGTTCCGACGGACGAGGCGATAGATAAAATTTGTCATTTTGAAAAGGAGGATGAATGAGAAATCATTTATATTATGCGATTGCTTTAATGGCGGGCATTTGGATAGGGGGCGCGGTTGATGGAAATGCCGTTGGCCGGCGGCCGCCATCTCCCTCCTGCGACGCGGCGACGACTAAACCATATCCTGGCAGAACAGGGACTCTGCATAATGGCACCTGCGGAGCGATGTCGGGGGGCGCCTGCACGTGCGGAGCCACTTCGTGCATGCCTAATATGACTAGGGGAATCTAATGATATTGGCGCTCACAGCCATTTCAGCGCTAAAAATCCGCCGATCAGCAGGATGAAGAACGCGACGGACAGCCAGCCGAGATTCTTTTCTATCCAGGCCTTCATCGGCTCGCCCCATTTCCACAGCAGCCAGGCGATCAACAGGAACCGCAGCCCGCGCGCCGGTATGGACGCGAGGATGAATGTCGCGAGGTCCAGCTGGGTCACGCCGCTGGCGATCGTGATGATCTTGTAGGGAAACGGCGTGATGCCGCCCGCGAACACGATCCACGCGCCATAGGCGTTGTAGTAGCCGCAGAACTTTTCGAACTGCGCCGTGTAGTTGTAGACGTTCAGGATGTGAACGCCGACGCTGTCATACAGGAACATCCCGATGCCGTATCCGAACAGGCCCCCCAGAATGCTGGCGATCGTGGCGCCCAGCGCGATCCGGAACGCCTGGGTCCGCCGCGCGAGGATCAGCGGGATCAAAAACAAATCGGGCGGAATCGGGAAAAACGAGCTTTCGATGAACGCGATGCCGTAGAGTGTCCAGACCGCATACGGCCCGCGCATCAGGCGCATGCACCAGTCATACAGAGATTTCATCGTCTTGTGCCAAAGTCGTTTCACGCCAGCCCCCTTTGGAGCGTCAGCCTATCTTGTTCCGGGCGGAAAATCAATCAAAAAACATCTTGTTAATTGTTTTTTAATGAAAAAAAGTGTAAGGTAAGGCACGGGCAGGGTTGTCTGTCGTTTATTTGACCAGGAGGAAAAATGAAAAAAACATTGCTTATCGGCATTGCCGGCGCCTTGTGTCTGGGGCTGGCGGCGTGCCAGCCGTCGGATCCGCCGCGCACCGAATGGGCGCGCGATGTCGACACGACGCTGAACGTCCCGCCCATCAATACGGGCGGCACATCGAAAACCGCGCCGTATGAGCACTGCAACTATGGCGAAACATGCGCCGTCCGGACGCAGAAGACTATCGTGGAGCGCACGCGCGAGCCGGGCAAGGCGACCACGACCATGACGCGGGTGCGTTCCGGCGCACAGAACGACTAACGGCAGTTCCTATATGAAACAGAGGAGTCAAACATGAAAAAAATAATCTCTCTATTGGTCGCGGCCGCCCTGGCTTTGGGCGTGGCGGCGTGCGGCATCGGCAACACGAACACGACCTACGCCCGCGGCGAAATCGGCAAGCAAGGCGCCGTCGAGTGGGGCAAGATCATCGCGATGACGAACATCGAGGTCGAGGGCCAGCAGACCGGATTGGGCCTGCTGGGCGGCGGCGCGCTGGGCGGCGTTGCGGGCCACACCGTCGGCGGCGGGCATGGACAAACGCTGGCGGCGATCGCCGGCGGCATCGGCGGCGCAGTCGCCGGAAACGTGCTGGAAAAGAAAATCACGGCGGATACCGCGTGGGAGTTCATCGTCCAGAAAACGAACGGCCAGACGGTTCCCGTCGTTCAGACCAACGAGCTGGGCCTGAAAGTCGGCGACGAGGTGCTGCTGTCCATCATGAACGGCAAGACCCGCATCCGCCAGAAGTTATAACGGCGGCGCGGAGGCGCGACAAAAAACCCGCCCGGAATTTCCGGGCGGGTTTTATCTGTGTCAAACGATTATTTCAAAACCAAGTTTGTCGCACAAGTTTTTCCGTTTTCTTCTTTCAATTCGTAAGAAATCGGCTGGCCATCCTCTAAATTGCGGATATTGGCTTCACGCATCGCCGTGATGTGCACGAACACGTCTTTACCGCCGTCGTCGGGGGTAACAAAACCAAAACCTTTTTTATAGTTGAACCATTTAACTTTACCAGATAACATCGTATACTCCATTGTTGGATGCCTTATCATCGGCGGAAATTCGTAGGAGTCAAATGGGCTGGTGCGTTTACGTTTGACATAATCGTCCGATACTCAAAAAGACTTACGAAGACAGAGCCAGTATACGCCTTTTTATTTGAAAAAGCAAGGGGAATCTTTACAAGCGCGCTTTTTTTCGCCGGCGGGCGGCCAGAAGCACCAGCGCGCACAGCCCCAGCGGGATGCCGTCGCCTCCCCCGGCGTAGGGCGTCGGCGCCAGCGGCTGCGGCAGATCGGCGTCCAGAACGCCCGCGGTGTCCAGCTCCAATCGCGCGACAATGCGGCCGTGCGGGTCGATGACCGCGCTGATCCCCGTGTTCGCGGCGCGGACGACGGGCAGGCCCTCCTCGACCGCGCGCATCCGGGCGGCCGCCAGGTGCTGGTGCGGGCCGGCGGAAACGCCGTACCATCCGTCGTTCGTCACATTGACGATCCAGCCCGGGCGCGGGTTTTTCCGCGCGACGCGGCCGGGGAAAATAATCTCGTAGCACACCAGCGGCGACACGGGCGGCGCTTTCGGCACATGCAGCGTCGCGATGCCGTTACCCTCGACGAAGTCCGTCTCGAACGGCACGATCTTGTCGAACGGCAGGATGCCGCGCATCGGCGTGTACTCCCCGAACGGCACCAGGTGCGATTTGTCGTAGAAGCCGACGATGTCCGCCATGTCGTCCAGGATGAAAATGCTGTTCGCGACCTGGCGCGTCGCCATGTCGGCGCGCATCCCGCCGGTGATCAGCGTGCCGCCCTGGCGCACGGCGGACATCATCCGGAGGCGCTGGGCCTCGTCGGTGTTGACGAAGAATTGGACGGCGGATTCGGGCCAGACGACATGCGTGATGCCGGCGTTGTTATCGCGCGACAGCGCGAGCAGGCGGGCGTAGTGCTTTTCGCCGGACTCCTTGTCCCATTTCAGGGTCTGGGGGATGTTGGGCTGGACGATGCGCAGGTGGACGCCCAGCACGACATCTCCGCGCGCATCATACAGGCGCCAGGCTCCCGCGCCGTAGAGGAGCATAATGCCGGCGAGGGCGTGTAAGATGGGCTTTCTGCGCGGCCACAATCCCGGCAGCGCATGCAAAAAAACCACGCAGAACGACACGCCGTAGACGCCCCACAGCGCCGCGGATTGTATCAGCTCGGGGTATCGCGCCCACGCGGTGCCCATCAGGTTCCACGGAAAGCCCGTGAAAATCCAGCTGCGCACCCATTCGAAGCCGACGATGAGCGCCGTCCATGCGGCCAGCCGGCGGAATCCGGCCGGGAAATAGACGGCCAATCCGGCCGGTACGCCCCAAAATGCTCCGAACACCAGCCCCATGCCGCCCAGCGCGAACGGAATCAGCCACCCGAACCGCCCGCCGTCGATCATCAGCGCGTGGGAGAGCCACGACAAGGATACGGCCCCCATTCCGAATCCGAACCAGAATCCGGCGCAGAAGGCTTTTTTGAACGCTGTCGCGGCGTTCAGGCGGTAAAACAAATACCCCAGCGTCGCGAACAGGATCGGCGCCCAATTATACGGCGCGAACGCCAGTGCCGAAACGCCGCCCAGTCCGGCCAGAAATAAATAAAGGAAAACGGGTTTTGTCATGCGCATGGGTGCAGTGTAAGGAAAAAAACGCGGAATTGCAAGCGTCATCTGCAAAACCGGCGCGGAGTATTGTGTTGACTTTTGCCCGCGCGCGGCTTATAAGGAACGCATGGGAAAGCAGAAAAATCCTTTCGCGGCGCGCCGCGACACGCTGTGGAATCGGGCGAAGCGCCCGCTGATCCTGCTGGTGGTTTTTATGGTGCTGTCCGGCGGCATCTGGTGCGGGGCGCGGTATGTGAAGCAGGCGATGCCGGCCTATGCCGCGTCGTATTTCAATGTGCCGGCCGCGCGCGTGTCCGCGGATATGCTGTCCCGGTATGCGGAGAGTTTGCGCGGGCATTTGTCGTTCCCGCTGGGCCTGCCGCAGTATGTGTCCGCGCAGATGGCCAGCGCGACGGCGCACACGAAGCTCTCGATGCTCGAAGCGGCCAGCGCTTTCGTTGCCGGACTGATGGGCGGCCTGGTAAGCGTTCTGGCGGTTTTGCTGCTTGTTTATGCGGTCTTCAAGCTGATGAAATACCACAAGGCCCGGTCGTCCGAGGATCGCGTCGCGCGCCTGGTCGTGAAAAAATTGCTGCCCGTTCTGGACGAGATGAACCGGAATGTCCTGGACGTCCGGGACAGGCTCGCCGCCCTGGAATCCGAAAAGCGGTCGGGCGACGGGGCGAAATAATTTTTGATTGTCAGACAGGAGATTTACCATGGCGCGCAAGATTTTAGTTCTTATCGGAAGCCCGAGAATCGGTGGGAATACGGAAAAGCTGGCCGATGCGTTTGCGGGGGGGGCAGAATCAAAAGGCCATGAGGTCAGGACGTTCCATTTGGGGAAAACGAAAGTCAATGGATGCCTGGGGTGCCACCAATGTTATTCGACCGGCCGCCCGTGCGTGCAGAAGGACGGCATGGATGAAATATACGACGCGTTTTTCTGGGCGGATACGATTGTCCTCGCTTCCCCTCTTTATTTCTGGCATGTTTCAAGCCAGCTGAAAGCTTTCATCGATCGTTTTCAGGCGCTTGGCTATAAAAACGATTTCAAGTATCCCCGGAAGGATGTGGTGCTGATGATGGTCGGGGCGAGCAAGAAACAGGATATGTTCGACGCCGTCTGCGCATATTATGACTATGGGATCGTGAAGTATTTCGGTTGGAATGATTTGGGGCGGATTCTCGCGCGGCGGGTTTTGGACAGGGGAGAGATTGAAAAAACGCCGTTTTTGGACGATGCGCGTGCATTCGGCGAACAATTGGTATAAGGCGTATCATTAATAAAAAATGGGATTTTATATCTATGGAAATAACAAAAAATCCACCGCGGAGGGTGGATTTTTTCTTATTGGCGCGCCCGGCGGGGTTGTAAATCGGCGCGCATGCTGCGCTCACGATTTATCCCTTGTCGGCTTGCCGACCGCGGGACCGCCCGCCTTGCTGTGCTTCGGCGCGGCGTCGCTCGCTCGGGCACAATTCCGCCCTCGCTCGCCGAACGGGTTCTCATCCCGTCCGTCGCACGGAATAACAAAAAATCCACCGCGAAGGGTGGATTTTTTATTATTTGGTCGGTTGGGGGCGAGAAAGGCCATTATGGGGCGACAAGGGCTGTTGTGGTAGGCATTGACGCACCTGCCACTTATCGTTTTTTGTAGTTTTTATGGTGTTTTTCTCGATTATGGGGAAAATGAAAAAGACATATTCACTACATAGAAAAAAGACATGGTGCCGACATAAACGAGGTTTTTCTCGCTTCCGGCATAGCAAAAAAACAAGCCCCGATTGCTCGGGGCTTTTCCTATCGGTCGCAGAGTGCGTCATAGACGATATTGTTGCCGTCTATTTGGCGCAGGGTTTCCTCGGTGTCGCTGGGGTGTGAATAAATCGGGCGATACAGCAGGCAATAATCACTTGCGGGTGTATTTTTTGCGCAGCTTGCTAACAGTATCAGGATTGTTAAGAGAAGACCGAGCTTTATCAGCACGCCCCAAGTTCTCCAAAACCTTTTGATTTTGATGTGCCTTTTCATTTTCTTTTCCTTTCCGTTTGCCTATAAAATAAACCGCCGCAAGCGCGGCGGCGACTATTGCCAGCCAGTATTGTTTCAGTTTCGCTAACATCTTATGCCCTCCAAGATTTGTTCGTCTGAATACGGCTGTTGCCCGTTCTCGTGCCGGACTATCGCCCGAATAAGCGGCAACAGGACAGCTTCTCTTTCAACATCGAGCCTTGTGTCCGATTCCAACTTCGTCCCAAGTAAGCCGTTTTGCTTCGGCCGAGCGGCAGCCCGTGAAGATTATGAAAGCCAAGATGTCGAAGCCAACGGGGTTAATGAGGTTCGTGCGCCGACCCAGTTCCATTGCCTCGAACACGCGCTGGTATTCTTCGTCCGAGAGAACGCGGTCGCGGCCTTTGGTCTTGAACTTTCGGATAAGGCGGACGGGGTTGGTGTTGATGTTCCGATATTCCTGTTTTTCGCACCAGTTGAGAAAATACGAAACCAACAGCAGGCAATGGTTGGCCTGCGTTTTTGTCTTTTCGCCTATGGTCTGGTGCATTTTTTCAAGGTGGCGGACGTTCAATTCGTTTATTGGGATATTGCCCAGCGCGGGGATAATATGCTTGCGAGCCATTTGGAACTCTTTGCGCGAGGTTTCGGCCTTTTTGAATACTTTGGAATGTTCTTCGAGGTATCGCTCCATAATGACCTTGAACGGGATTCGTTTATCCTGTTCGCCCATTGCTTGGCGCAACCGTTCCTGCCGCTCCAACATCGGGTCTATGCCGCCCAAAACTTGGCCACGGCACTTTATGGCTTCGGCGCGTCCTTCCGCCGCCGATATTTCGGGAAACACCCCCAGTTTTAAGTTGCGCTCTTTGCGCATATCTTCAAGTCGCAGGGTATAGTTCAGATATAAAACCTTGCGCCCCGTCTTTCCCGAATAGCGTAAATGATAGCCGGGGACTTCGGTATCGCTTACCTGTAAATCGGTGTCGGCTTTTACGCGGCCAAGGTAATCACCCGTTAGTTTTTGCTTTAAGTATTGGCAAGATATTTGTTGCATTTGTATTCTCCTTTGTGTGCGTTTCTGGCGGAAAACCTAGTGTTCCCAGCCATTGGACAGGCAATCTGCCGGACATATTTTTAGAAGTCCAGCGAAAAAAAACGCGTGTCCTAAATTTTCTTTTTTTTCTTTATAACTGGGGCGCAAAGAAACGAATCCCGCCAATGCTTCACATCGGAAAGGCGATAGCGAATCATTTTCCCGAACTTCACGAAGTGGGGGCCGAGGCCGTCGGCGCGATAACTTTTTAGTGTCTTCGGGGATAGGCCAAGAAATTCTGCCGCCTCGGAAGTTTTAAGACAGCGGTCGTCGGGGGAAAGCATAAAATCGTTCATTGTTTTTCTCCTGTTGTTGTGGGTTGAACAAGAAAAAACATAGCGAGGAAAAAGAGGAAAGTCGCTCCCAAAAGGACTAGGAATAACGAGAAATGGTAGGGAAATCTACCAGTTTGGGAAGAATTATCCTCGCGCCGAAATAAAAAAATGGGTGGGGATATTAAAGGGACATACTGGAAAAAGTGGGGGATTTTGTAGTTCTAGGGGCGGCATAGCCCGCTACATATTCACGACATGGAAATCAAAAGAGAAAAATAAAAACCCGCAAACCTAGGCAGTCTGCGGGTTAGAGTTTTTGCGTAAAACTATTTTTTATTATTGGCGCGCCCGGCGGGATTCGAACTCACAACCTTCTGATCCGTAGTCAGATGCTCTATCCAGTTGAGCTACGGGCGCCTGTTTTGTGCCGTGGGAAAGATGGTACCTCTGGTCGGACTTGAACCAACATGACCTTGCGGCCGACAGATTTTGAATCTGTTGCGTCTACCAGTTTCGCCACAGAGGCACATTTTTCGCTGGACAACGACATTATACTGATTTATAATCCAAAGTCAAGGAAATTTTAAGGATTGTCCGTCAAACGGAGGAGAAAACGCATGACGAAAACGCGACAGACATACCGCCGGCCGAGATCCGTCTTCATCACGGGCGCGTCCAGCGGACTGGGGCGCGCGCTGGCGGTCGCCTATGCCGAAAGGGGGATGACGCTGTTCATCTGCGGGCGCAACGCGGACGGGCTGGACATGACGGCGGCGGCCTGCCGCGACCGGAAAGCCGCGGTGCATCCCTACATCTTCGATGTGAACAATGCGTTGGAGGCGACCAGCGCGCTGAACGACGCGAACCGCATCAAGCCGATCGACCTGGTCATCGCGAACGCCGGCGTGTCGGGCGGCGTTTTGGGGACGAAGGAAAACGCCCTCAGCACCCAGCAGATCCTGAAAACCAACATCTTCGGCGTCGTCAACACCATCCTGCCGAGCATCGACATCATGAAGCAGAACGGCGGCGGCCAGCTCGCGATCATCAGCTCCATCGCCGGCTACCGCGGGCTGTCCAGCTGTCCGGCCTACTCGGCGTCCAAGGCGTGCGTCAAGGCGTGGGGCGAGGGGCTGCGCGGATCCTTAAAGCCGGACCGCATCGCCGTCAGCGTGATCTGCCCGGGCTTTATCGAAACGCCGATGACCGATAAGAACCAGTTCAAAATGCCGTTCATCATGCGTCCCGAAAAAGCGGCGCGGATCATCCGCAGCCGCCTGACGCGCGCGCCGGCCATTATCGCTTTCCCGCGGATCATGGCGTTCGGCGCGTGGCTGGGCAGCATCCTGCCGGCGTGCGTCGCGCACCCGATCATGGGGCTGTTTCCGAAAAAGGAAACGCGCTTTTGAAAAACCGGCCGCGGTCGGAAATACATTGATTTTCGTCCCGATTTCTGGTATACGAAACGATACAACAAAAGGAAGACGATGAGCACAGATACCCAAAACTCTTGCGATGCGTGCGCGAAACGGACGGAAGACGCCTTCGCGCGCGAGGTGGACGAGGAATTGCGCCAGGAGCGCCTGGCCGGCCTGTGGAGCAGATACCGCTGGGCGTTTTGCGGCGCCGTCGTGGCGCTGGTCTTGGGAACGGCCGGGTTCGAGGTGTATCGGTCGTGGCACACGCAGGTGCGGCTGACCGAATCGGACGTGTTCGAGCAGGCCGTCATCTCCGCGCAGACGGGCGGGCAGGAGGCGGCGCTGGACATGCTGCGGGATTTGTCCCGGACCGCGCGGACGGGATACCGGCACCTGGCCCGGATGGAGGAAGCCGGCCTGCTGCTGCGCGCCGGAAAGACGGCGGAAGGTTTGGCGATTTTGGATGAATTGCGCCGGACGCGCCGCGCGCCGGCCGGAATCCGCGCCTTGGCGGCGCTGGCGTTCGTCGGGCATCAGGCCGACACCGGATCGCCCGACGAATTGCGGGCGGTGCTGCAGCCGCTGCTATCGGACGCGGCGTTCGCGCCGATGGCCGCCGAGCTGACGGCCGTCCTGTTCATCCGCGCCGGCCAAAAAGCGCAGGCGATCGAGGTATTGCAAAAAACGGCGCAGATGCCGGTCGCGCCCGAAATGCAGGAGCGGCTGAACGGCATCCTGTCCGTGTTGGAGAAAGAATAATGCGCCGCATCGGATGTCTGTTGCTGCTGGGGCTGCTGTGCGCCGGATGCGCGCCGACGGGAACGCCGGCTCCGCGCGACGGGCGCGAGAGCATCGTGCCGTCCGGGTGGGAGTCCATGCCGGCCGACAAGACGGGCGTCAAGCCCGCGCGCGCGCAGACGATCAAATCCTGGACGACGGCTTCCGCGAACGGCGCGAACAACCCGCGCATCGGGACGCTGTCCGTTCCGCCGCAGCTGGCCTACACGGCTTCCGTCGGCACGGGCGTCGGCGCGAAAGCGTTGAGCATGGCGCCGCCGCTGGTCAAGGACGGCGTGATTTACGCGCTGGACGCCGCGTTCCGCCTGACGGCCGTCCACATGGAAACGGGCGCGCGGATCTGGTCTTTGGCCTTGACGCCGCGGCCGCAGACGGCCATTCAAAGCGTCGGCCTGGTTATTCAAGGCGGCCTGATTTACGCGGTGTCCGGCGATGGCGGCGTTGCGGCCGTCCGGCTGAACGGCACGCCGGCGTGGGAGGCGAAATTGGGGGTTCCGGTGCGCGCACACCCGATGGCGGACGACCGGCACCTGTATGTTTTGTCGGCGGACAACGGGCTGCACGCGCTGGACGCCGCGACGGGCGCCGAGCGCTGGCGGTATCAGACGCGCGGCGCGCAGACGAGCCTGTTCGGCATGGGGGCGCCCGTGTTGGCGGACGACAAGGTCATCGCGTTGTTTTCGACCGGCGAGGTGTCCGCGTTCGACGCGCAGACGGGGACGCTGGTATGGTCTGAAAGCGTCCTGCCCGCGCGGGCGTTCAGCTTGCTCGGCGATCTGGCGGGATTCACGGCATCGCCGGTCGTCGCCGGCGACGCGCTGTATGTGGTGGGGCAGAATAAAGTCGGCGCGTTCCGGTTGTCGACCGGCGCCGAGATCTGGACGCGCGACAAGGGCGGCGCCCACACGCCGCGGCTGACCGGCAATGCGCTGGTGTTCGTATCGGGCGGAGAGCTCATTGCGCTGAACAAGGCGACGGGGGCCGTGTTTTGGCGCACGCCGCTGACCTCTGCTGCCGCTGGGCCTGCGCGCTGGTTCGGGCCGACGCTGACGGACACGCAGGCGGTTGTGACCTCCTCGGCGGGGGATATGGTTTTCGTGAACGTGCTGACCGGCAAGACGACCTGGGAGACGCGGCTGGACAAGATGTCCGTCGCGCCGATACTGGCGGGCGATCGGATGATCGTGCTGACGGACAGGGCCGAGCTGCGCGTGTATCGGTAAAGGAAAAAAGACATGACAACGATTGTTCTGGTCGGGCGGACGAATGTCGGGAAATCGACGCTGTTCAACCGCATCGTCGGGCGGCGCGCGGCGATCGTGCACGACAGGCCCGGCGTCACGCGCGACCGCAAGGAGGCGCCGGCGGCTTTCCGGGACTTGAACTTCAAGATCGTCGACACGGCCGGTCTGGAGGCGACGACGGCGCTGGCCGCCGCGATGTGGGATCAGACGCAGCGCGCGATCGCCGAGGGCGATGTCGTCGTGATGGTGGTCGACGCGCGGGCCGAGATAACGCCGCTGGACAGCCGGCTGGCGTCCGACCTGCGCGCTTTGGAAAAGCCGGTCGTCCTGGTCGCGAACAAATGCGAGGGCGCGGCGCAATCCAGCCAGCTGGCCGAGTTTTACCAATTCGGACTAGGCGATCCGATCGCCGTGTCCGCCGAGCATAACCTGGGGCTGGAAGAGCTGTATCTGGCACTGAAAGCCCATGTGCGGTCGGTCGCGGCGGCGGAAGCGGCCGCAGCGGAAGAGCCCGCGGCGCGCCCGCTGAAACTGGCGATTGTCGGCCGGCCGAACGTCGGGAAATCCACGCTGATCAACAAGCTGCTGAAACAGGACAGGCTGCTGACCGGGCCGGAGGCCGGCGTCACGCGCGACGCGATCACGATTCCGTGGGAGTGGCGGGGAAAGCCCGTGCTGCTGACG
>JAQVGI010000034.1 GCA_028696805.1 Alphaproteobacteria bacterium | reverse complement strand
CCGGGACTTGACGGCCGCGCTGGCGGACATGCACGCCAAATACGCCGTGGCGCCGATGCTGGTCGTCAACAGGGGCAACATCATCAACGGCGCGGACATGCTGGACGCATGGCGCAAGCTGGGCGTGGTCGTCTGCCGGACGGATATCGGCGGGCCGGACGAGCTGCCGACGCTGGCGGCGGGCATTCCGCCGGCCGAAAAGCTGGTGCAGACCGGCGATCTGGCCGTGATCCAATCCTATTTCAAGGGATGACGCCGGGCGCCGCCGGCCGGCCGGGGGCGAAAACATGCATTTTTGCCTTGAACTTCGCGCTTTTATTTGATAAGATACCAGATATCATCCGTGCGCAACGGCGCGTTTTGGGGCGAATCCGGCGCGCGGCGTTTCGGGTGTGAACGATGGAAAAGGCATGACGGATGGCTTTTAAGCGGGACGACGCATACGAGGAGCAGGGCAAGCATGTCGCGTGGATCATCTGGTCCATCGTGTGGACGCTGTTTTTGATCTATGTGCTGGCGCTGGTCCTCATACCGCTGATGGGGTGGCTGGTGGAGGGGCTGAATGTCGGCACGCTGGCGCGCGCGACGACATTCTGGAAGCAGGCCAGCGTCAACATGATGGCGCTGTTCGGCGCCTATGCCAAATGGTTCGTGTCGTTCCGGATGGCGGCGCAGCGCCCGTGGCCGTTCTACCTGCCGTTTTTAATCGCGGCCGTTCCCGTGGCGTTCTTTGTCATCCGGCTGATGATGAATCCGTTCCGGTATCTGCCCAACACGTTCGGCGGCGGCCGGCTGGCCGAGTATGAAGACGTCAAGAAAATGAAGCTGTTCGACGGCTTCTGCATTGTTTTGGGCAAGTTCAAGGGCAAGCTGCTGAAAATGCCCGAGACATTGTCCGCGCTGGTCGTTGCGCCGCCGGGAACCGGCAAGACCGTTGCGGTCGTCGTGCCGACGATTCTGGAATCGCCGGGGCTCAGCCTGATCGTGAACGACCCGAAGCCGGAGCTGTGCTACAACACGTCCGGATACCGCGCGCAGCAGGGCCCGGTGTTCGTCATCAACTGGGGCGCGGAGGACAATCCGGCCAAGGGCGTCTATTACCCGTCGTGGAACGCGCTGTCGCCGAACTGCCTGCCGCCGCTGGGGCCCGGGCGCGACATGTATATCGACTCGATGGTCGCCGTTCTGGTCGAGGAGCCCAAGGGCGGCCAGGATCCGCACTGGTCCAAGACAGGGCGCAACGCGATGTCCGGATTCCTGCATTTCATCGCCAGCAAGTGCGAGCGCGCCCGCGCCAACGATTACTTCCTGAACAAAATCGCCGAGGGGTCTTTCGACGCCGAGGACGCGGCGGTGCTTGAAACATACTACGCGGATATGTCCGATCCGTCCGCGCACCTGGCTTCGCAGGCGTTGAAGGAAAAAACGCTGACCGCGGACAATTACGCGCCGGTCGGCACGTGGGAGGGGCTGCCGGAATCGTGGCACGGGCACGAGCCGTGCATCGCGATGATCCTGGACTGGCTGACGGACACGCAGATGAAAATCGCCGCCGACTTGAAGCGCCGGTCGGACGAGGGGGATCAGATGGCGATGATGGCCGACCCGATGCGGGACCTGCTGGATGTCGCCGTCAACGAATGCAACCGGTTCGGATACGCGCGCCGCGCGATGGTCGAGATGAACCAGTTGGCCGGCACGCCGGACAAGGAGCGGGGCTCCATCCTGTCGACGGCGCTGTCGGGCATCAGCATTTTCAAGAACTCGGCGGTGCGGGCGCGGACGCAGCTGTCCGACCTGACGTTCCGCGACCTGCGCGGCATGGTCGACCCGGTCACCGGCGAGATGAAGCCGACGACGGTCTACCTGTCCGTCAACCAGGTGGACGCCCGGACGCTGAACGTGATCACCGGCGTTTTCGTCGAGCTGATGAGCGCGTTTTTGATTTCGAACCCGCCGAATTTCGTCGGCAGCGACGGCATCAAATCCGGGCCTTTCCCGGTGCTGTTCGTTCTGGACGAGTTTCCGCAGATGCCGAAGCTGGCGGCCGTGAAGGACGGCCCGGCGGTCGGCCGCGGGATGAAGGTGTCCTACCTGCTCATCGGGCAGGATCTGGGCCAGATTTCCGGGTCCTACGGCAAGGACGACCTGGAAACGATCATCACGACGACGGCGGCCAAGGTGATTCTGGCGCAGAACAACGAGGTGACGGCCAAGCGGTTTTCGGATATGATCGGCTCCAAGACCGTCGAAAGCATTTCGACCAGCAAGACGGAGGGCCTCGCGCCGTCGGCCAACCCGTTTTCGATGAATGTGTCGCGCAGCTTGCAGGGGACGTCCGTCGTCGGCGCGTCCAGCATGATGAGCCTGGATTCGTCCAAGCAGTATGTTTTGTTCCAGGGATTCCTGAACCGCCCGATCCTGGCGGATTCGCCGCGGTGGTTCCTGGATAAGGAGATGCGGAAGAAATGCGCTATCCCGGCCGCGCCGAACGTGCCGTATTGGGTCGTCGCGCAGCGGGAGGACACGGACATCGAAGCGCTGAAATCCCTGATGCAGAACGAGGTGGACAGCCTGGACGATGTCCTGACCGATTTGCAGGGAGGCAAGGATGGCGGATAAGGCGCCGCCGGAAACGCTGAACCCGATGGATCTGTATCCGGAGTGGTTCCGCCTGATCGCCGAGCCGCAGCAGCCGGCGGACGATCTGGCCGGGCTGGAATTGCCGGAGCAGTCCCAGAAATACTGGGAAGACCTGTTCAACAAGATGAATTTTCCGGGGATGGACCTGATGGCGCTTCCCCGCGTCCGCAAGGTGAATTGCACGCCGGCGGAGGCCTACCGCCGTCTGCGCGCGACACTTCCGGGCTTCCTGGCTTTCCTGATCAAGGAGCGCCTGAACGATGTCCGGGCGAGCGGCGTGTCCGAGGAAGGCTTGTTTTACATGCGCAAGGGCCTGCTGCCGGAAAACTTCGCCGTGCACCTGCGGTATCCGCTGGAATACGGCGGCACGTTCGATTTTTCCAACCTGGTCCTGATCCAAAGCAAGCCGTTCCACGAATTGATACACGCCTACATCGGCCGGCAGCTGCTGGGCGCCGCGGGCGTTTTGACGCCGAACCTGCTGTATGTGCCGTGCCCGATCGGCAGCGTCTACATCCCGTTCGGGCTGGTGACCGGATCGGGCGGCAAGAACAAGCAGGACAAAAGCGTGATGATGGGCTTCGACGCCGAAACGCTCAAAGAAATCGCGCAGCGCAGCATGCCGGGGCGGTGAGCGATGATCCAGAACATCCACACGATTTTGAAAAAACTCTACATGACCTACGCGGTCGTGTTTCCGCCGGTCAAAAGCACGGACGCCGGATCCGTGTCGCTGGCGCTGGTGCGCGCGGGGGCGCCGAAGATTCCGATGGACTACGCGCTGTTCTTGGAGGTGTCGAACGGGCTGTATTGGAACGGGCTGGAATTGTTCGCGCTGACGGAGCAGCCGCGCGGCAAAGGCGCGTTCATGCACGCCGGCATCGCGCAAAGCTACCTGACCTATCTGCGCAACCCGATGCTGAACAAAAAGCTGGTCGTCGGGACGGCGCCGGAATCCCTGATCGCCTATGACGCGCGGGCGAACGCCTACCAGATGCTGGACAGGACGACCTACGGCGTCGTCGCGGCATATCCCGCGGTCGCGGACGTGCTGCAAGCCTACGCGGATTTCAAGGGGTGATGAATCGTTGCGCCGGAAACGGGCTCGGCGGCGCCCGTGGTCGACGGCAATGTGATCGGCAGCCCGGCGGCGGCGCGCGCGGCCAGGAACGCATATCCCATCGCGTTGATGCCGACATCGGGCAGCGGGTTTTCGACCAGGGTCTGGATATCCGCCGCGACGGCCGACCGCAGCGCGCGCATCAGCGCCGGGTTCGAAATTCCGCCGCCGCCGGCCAGCATCAGGGTCGCTTGCGCCGGCAGGAAGCGGCGCGCCTCCGCAATGCTTCGCGCGATGAAGGCGACAAGCGTCGCAACGCCGTCCGCGACGGACATGCCGTCCAGATGGCGCAGCAGGCCGTCGAAATCGTTCCTGTCCAGTATTTTGGGCGGCGGTTGGGTCAGGTAGGGCGTCTGCATCAGCGCGCGCAGCACGCGTTCGTCCGCCGTGCCGGCGGCGCCCAGCAGCCCGTCGTAGTCCGTTTCGGCCTGCGTGCGCTTTTGGACGAACTTGTCGATCAGCAGGCATCCGACGCCGATGTCGAACGACTGCAACTCGCCGGCCGCGCCGATGTAGGTCTGGGTCGTGATGCCGCCCAGGTTCAAAAACACCAACGGCCGCGCAAAGGACTTCGTCATCGCCTCCCAAAACACGGGCAGCAGCGGGCCGCCGACCCCGCCGGCCAGCATGTCCGCCTGCGCGAACCGGTCGGCGACCGGCGCGCCCAGCGTCTGGGCGATGTCGTCCGCATTGCCGATGGAAACGCGCCGCTTCT
Source organism: Alphaproteobacteria bacterium (assembly GCA_028696805.1). Lineage (GTDB taxonomy): Bacteria > Pseudomonadota > Alphaproteobacteria > CAAHEQ01 > UBA3637 > JAQVGI01. The sequence goes on along the minus strand of JAQVGI010000034.1, from coordinate 5,918 downwards.
GGGCGCTCGAATGCCACAGCGTGTGTCCGGAATATCCGACGATGTCGATGACGGGATGCTGCTTTTTGACCTTCTCCCGCAATTCCAGCGCCAGCGCGACATGATGCGCCGTCAGCCGATCGGACAGGGCTTGCAGCGCGGCGGCCTGCGTCAGGTCTTCGGACCGCACATGCGTCAGCGCGCGGCGCAGTTCGTCGGGATACGGGCGGACGATCGCGACCGGCTCCGATAGAATGTCGATGCCGTCCGTCGCGACGACGGCAGCCTCGGCGGTCAGCGCGGACGCGTCCGAGTAAAGGCCCATCGCCGTCCGGGCCGCCACCTTCATGCTTTTTTCCCGAACGGGTCGGGCAGGGCGTCCTGCGCCGTTTCGATCGTGTCGTAGAGCGTGTCCAGGAACACGCGTTTGTCCAGCCCGGCCGGAATCGGCTTCATGATGCGGACGCTGACGACGCCGGGGTATTTGATCAGGCTGTTCTTCGGCCAGCAATACCCGGAGTTCAGCGCGATCGGGACGACGGGCACGCGGCATTTGTCGTAGACGAACGCGACGCCCGGCGCATACGGCTTTTTCTGGCCCGGCGGCGTGCGCGTCCCCTCCGGGAAAATGCCGAAGTTCAACCCTTTTTTCAGGTTTTTCTGGACGCCGTCCAGCATCTTGCGCATCGCGGTCGTCCCGGCGCTGCGGTCGATCGGGATGCAGCCGGTCTTGTAGAAATAAACGGCGGTGAACGGAACCCAGAGCAGCTCGCGCTTCAACACGTAGAACACGTTCGGGATGACGGAATGGAACAGGGTCGTTTCCAGCGCGGACTGGTGCTTGGAGGCGAACATATATCCGTTTTCCTTCGGCAGGTTTTCAATCCCCTCGATGCGGATGCGGATGCCGCATATCCGGCGCAGCAGCCAGCGCGTCGTTATGGACCAGAACAGAGGGACCTTGTAGGCCATGGCCCGCGTGCCCAGGGCGAGCGGCGTGCCGCACCCCAGGACGATCAGCGTCCACGGGTAGAATGTCAATGTGAACATCAGCGAGCGCGCCCACACGGATGCTTTCGTCATTCGGATGTCCTTTCCGTTGAATACCGGAGCCGCACCAGCAGGTATTTGTTATACTCCAAAAACAGCAGCCACGCCGTCCGCGTTTTAATCCACTCCACCGAATCGTCGAACGATTTCGGAAAGACCGGCAGCGGCAGGATTTTCAGCGCCGGATGCTGGCGCGCCAGCTCCAAGATCGCGCGCGGCATGTGGTAGAAACTGGTGACCAGCAGCACGGAGCGCGCGTCGCGCGCCAGGATCCAGTCCGTCGCCTCGATCGCGTTTTCGCGCGTGTTTTCGGATTTGTATCCCGGCGTGATTTTGTCCAGCAGCTCCGGCGGCGCCGCTTTCAGGACATCCTGAACCGCGACGGATTTGTTGACGCCCGAGATGAACAGGTAATCCGCGAATTCATTTTGCAGCAGGTTCAGCGCCGTCTGGATGCGGTCCGCGCCGCCGGTCAGCACGACGATCGCGTCCGTCCGCGTCGGCGCCGCGTATTTGAAGTGCAGGGCATACAGGCAGAAAACGCCGAACCCGATGATCCACAGGGCGATCAGCAGGGTGCCGATATAAAGCGCGATGGCCGTTCCTATCTTTTTCATCATAAGAATGTCTTCAGGTATGTCAGAACCGTCTTGAACGTCGTCACGAAGGCGAGCCCCGCGAAAACCGGTGGAATCAGCAGCAGCCCGGCCCAATGCCATGAGGTCGTCGCAACGATGAACTCCGGCGCGCAATGGCGGACGAAGGCCGAGATGCCCCACAAAATCGGAACGGCGCACAGCACGCCGGCCGCCGCGCCGGCGAAGGCCGTTTTCAAATGCCGGACGGCATACTGGCGCGTCAGGTAGAAATCCCCCGCGCCCATCAGGTGGATCAGCGCGATGACCGGCTGATGCGCCGCCAGGCTGGTCCGGGTGGCGTAGACGATGGTGAAGGTCGTCGTCAGGCCCAGAAGGATCAGCAGGAAAACGATCAGGTGCAGCACCCCGCCGGCAACGGACAGCAGCGGCGCCAGCCCGATCCGGTGCGTGTCCAGGACGGCCAGCGGCACCTGGTCGGCCAGATCCCGCTTCAGCTGGACGAAATCGGGCGGGTTCCGGGTGTCGACGGAGATATTCAGCAGTTTGGGCAGCGGGAGCTCCGACAGGATGGCGCCTTCGCCGACCCACGGGGACATCAGGCGGCCCATCTGGTCGTCCGGCACCAGTTCGGCGCCCGAGATGCCGTTGCTGGCGCGCAGGATGGTCAGCGCCGTTTCGACATCCTGCTCGATCGCGTCCGCGCGGGACATGCCCTTGTCGTCGTAGGTGGGGATCTGGAGGGTCGCGGCGCCGGAAATGCTCCGCTGCCACGCGGTCAGCGAAGAATAGGCCGCCCCCCCGCCGTATATCACGAGCGTGATGACGAACGCCATCACGCCCGTTATCCACACCAGGAAGAACCGCGAGGAATCGGGCGTGAAGAAAATGCTTGATTTTTTAGGCATGATCCCCCCCCTTGTTGAACAGCTTGCTGGCCATGTTCACGACGCTGGCCGGCTGGATGATGCTCAATTCGCCGTCTTTCAGGCGGAGCTGCGGAAAGTTGAAGTGCTTGATCAGCGGCTGGTTGTGCGAGGCGATGACGACGGATGTGCCCAGCTTGTTCAGCTCCAAAAACAGATGGAGCAGCCGCTTGGCCATCGCGTCGTCCACATTGCCCGTCGGCTCGTCCGCCAGGATCAGCTGGGGCCGGCTGATGACCGCGCGCGCGATCGCGATGCGCTGTTTTTCGCCGCCGGACAGCTCGGGCGGAAAGGATTTCATCTCCTTCTCCAATCCGACCCACGCGAGCAGCTCGGACACATGCCGGCGGATTTCGCCCTCCTTGCCGCCGGCGATGCGCAGCGGCAGCGCGACATTGTCGAACGCGTCCAGGTGGTCCAGCAGGCGGAAGTCCTGGAACACGACGCCGATCTGGCGCCGCGTCCTGGCCTTTTCGGCGCGGGACATTTCGTCGACGGCGCTGCCGAACAGGCGCAGCCGCCCCTTCGTCGGCAGCCTGTCCAGATACAGCAGGCTCAGCAGCGACGTCTTGCCTGCGCCGCTGTCGCCGGACATGAAGTAAAAATCGCCGGGGTTCAGGGCGAAATTCATGTCCTTCAAGACATCCGCCCCGCCGGCATACCGGAACGAAACGCCGTTCAGCTCGGCAATCGGTGCGGTCAATTTCGACGTCATTTCCAAAATCCTCATCAAAAGTATTGTATATCGCTTTGAAATCAGATATACTCTGTTTACACTATTTTTTAGAAAAGGAAAAGACAAATGTTCATCCAGTGCCCAAAATGTTTCGCCAGCTACGATGTCCCCGCGACGGCGGACTTGAAGGAAACGCAGCCGTTGAAATGCTCCGCGTGCGGCGCCGTATTCGACCAGCCTATGGCCGCCGCCCCCGCGCGGGCGGACGATGCCGCGGGCGTGCCGCCCCCGCACAGGCCGGAGCCGCGGCTGGACGATGTGTTCAAGACGGCCGCGCTGCCGGAATTGGCGGCGCCGGCGGAGAAAAAAGCGCTGGAATCGTCCGAGAAAAAAGAGCTGCCCGAAGCGTTCCTGCCCGTTCAGAAAGCGTCCAAGCGCAAGGGCGTGTCCGTCGCCCTCGGCGTGGTGTATGTCGCGGCGATTGTCGGGTTGTGCTGGGCCGGCTGGACGCACCGGCATCTGTTGAAGCCGATTCTGTCGGGGTCTTCTTCCGCGCCCGCGGCGGCTCCGGCTCCGGCCGGTTCGGTGCGGCCGACAGCGCGTCCGCCCGCTGCGCCGGCGGAAACGGATGACATCGATATTCCGCTGGATATAACCGCGCCGGCCGTGCCGTCCGCAAACGCCGCCGCGCCGTCCGGCGACCGGGGCATCGACGATTTGCTGCTGAATGCCGACCGGCCCGCCGGCCCGCTTGTCCATCTGGATCCCGTCGCGCCGCCGCCCGTCGTTCCGGCGCCGGAGCAGCCGCCGGCATTCGACGCGCCCGTTCCGCCCGACATGCCGGAGCTCCCGGATGCGCCCGCGGCGTTCGTGACGGAAACGCAGCCTTTGTTCGACATGGTGGCGGAGCCTGTTGCCGCGCCGGCCGCGCCGACGCCTGCGGTCGAGGAATACCTGGTGATTCAGAACCTGAAGTTCTGGGTGGAGCCCGACGAGGCCGGCGCCGCCCAGCTGCTGATCAAAGGGGAGCTGTCCAATCCGACGGGCAAGGATTTCCCGATCGGCGAATTGACGGCCGTCATCTATAACGATTTGGACGAGGTCATCGGCAACAAGCTGATCCATCCGACGCAGGATCGCATTCCGGCCGGCCGGTCGCTGTCCTTCTTCACGACGGTCGCGCCGGCGCCCGTCCGGACGGCGAAGATCGACATCTTGTATTGACGCAAAGGAGGACGCATGAAAGGGTTTGTGTTTGTCTGTTGTTTGATGGCGGCGGGCGCCGTGGCGGCCAAATGCCCGGATGCCGATGAAACGCGCCTGAAAAGCGGCATGAAAGCCGCGGAGACGGGGTATATCGGCTGCGCGCTGAACGACAACGACGACGACGCGCAGGTCGTCCTGGCGGAGGCATACGGCCAGGGGCGGGACGGCATCGCCAAGGATATGCACCGCGCGCTGCTGTTCTATCATTTGAGCGCCGAAAGCGGCAACGCCCAGTCCCAGGTGAAGCTGGCCGAAGCCTTGATGAAACTGGACGCGACGCCCGTCGGCCGCCAGGTGATTCTGGATTATATCCAGAAAATGCGCAACCATTTCACATCCCAGACCGAGTTCAAGGGACAGCTGCTGCACCCGTATTCGCTGCTGCTGCTGGCCGCCGAAAAGCCGGACAACAAGTGGTATTACCCCAGCGTCGTCACGACGGAGCCGCGCGCGAAGGTCGTCCTGGCCGGATACAAGATAACCGAGGATAAAAAGAAGACGGCGCTGGCCGACGCGGCGTCGTGGAAGAACCGCAAGCTGCTGGAAGCGGCGCAGGAGGTCCTGCTCCCCGCGGAATACCAGGCTTTCAAGAGAATCATGCAGAGCAGCAACGTCCAGGCGCGCGCCAACGCGATGAGCCAGTTCAAGGAAAAAGTGGCGGCTTACCGGAATCAGTGATGAAAAAGCTGCATATCAAGACGTTCGGATGCCAGATGAATGTGTATGATTCGTCCCGGATGCGCGACGCGTTGCGCACAATGGGCTACCGCGAGGCGCTTGAGCCGGCCGAGGCGGACGTCATCCTGCTGAACACCTGCCACATCCGCGAAAAGGCCGCCGACAAGCTCTATTCCGAAATCGGGCGGATGGACGCGGTGAAGCGGGCGCGCCGGGCCGGCGGAAAGGACACGCTGCTGATCGTCGCGGGCTGCGTCGTCCAGGCCGGCGGGGACGAGCTGATGCGCCGCGCGCCGGCGGTGGACATCGCCGTCGGGCCGCAGAATTACCACCGGCTGCCGGAGCTGATCGCGCGCGCGGGGGCGGAGCGCCTGATCGTCGCCGATTTTCCGACGGATTCCAAGTTCGACTTCCTGCCCCGGGCCCGGGCGTCCGGCGCGGTCGCTTCTGTCGCCGTTCAGGAAGGGTGCGACAATTTCTGCGCCTACTGCGTCGTGCCCTACACGCGCGGGTGCGAGTATTCCCGGCCGGCCAAGGACATTTTGGACGAGGTTGCGTCGCTGGTCGAAACGGGCGCGCAGGAAATCATGCTGCTGGGGCAGAATGTGAACTGCTGGTACGGCGAGGGCGACCGGATGGACTTGGGCGATCTGATCCGCAGCATTGCCAAAATCGACGGCGTGAAACGCATCCGCTACACGACCTCGTACCCGTCCAAAATCACGCGGAACCTGATCGCGGCGCACG
>JAQVGI010000033.1 GCA_028696805.1 Alphaproteobacteria bacterium | reverse complement strand
CACTTGGGGAATTGGGAGATGTATGGGGCCATCCCCACGATGGATCGGTTCACGCTGAACCCCGTCTACCGGCCGGCGAACAATCCGATCCTGGACTGGCTGATGTTCCGGCGGCGAACGGGAACCTTGATTCCGAAAGGCGTTTCCGGCGCGCGGCTGATTTTGGACACGCTGAAAAAACGCCAGTTCGTCGTGATGCTGTGCGATCAGAAGCTGCGCGAGGGCATCACGATTCCTTTCTTCGGCGTGCCGGCGAAAACGCCCGCGGCGATCGCGACGATCGCCTTGAAAATGCGCGTGCCGATTCTGATGGCCAAGTGCGTCCGGACGGCGGGCGGCCGGTTCGAGGCGGTCGTTTTCCCGCTGGATAACCTGCCGGCGGGCAAAGACGACGCGGCGGTGCGGGCGGTGATGAAGCGCATCAACGGGATTTACGAGGATTGGATCCGCGAAACGCCGGAGCAATACCTGTGGATCCACCGGCGGTATGACAAGTCGGCGTATTAGAAGTATTTCCGCATCATCAATGTCGGCTGCGGCGTGGTGAGGTTGTTCCAGTCGCCGACGCCTTTGAACCCGCATTTTTTGTAGAACTCGACGGAATCCGGGTAGGCGAACACATGCATGTCGCGGTATCCCAGCGCGCGCACCGCGTCGGCGCAGGCGTCGATCAGCCGCCGGCCGAATCCCCGCCGCCGGTATTCGGGCAGCACCCCGATCTGGCGCGCCAGCACCCCGTCGCCGGATTGCGTCAGGACGGCGCTGCCGACGACGCGGTCGTCCTCCACGGCGACCAGGAGCGTGTTGTATTTTTCCTGCTCGTCGAAATTGTCGGGCAGGAACCGGCCGCCGAAAAACAATTTCCTGCGCAGGTCTTTCATCGCGGGATACAGGCCGTCGTCCGGCGTGATTTGCTGAATGTGCATGGCGCGTTCTCCTTTTCCGACAGAGTGCCACAAAATAATCCGAAAAGCAAGGGATTAAAAAGGCGTGCCGCAAGAATGAAATGCCGCTTTATATGATATGAAAAATGAAAAATGGTGGAGCTGAGGGGAGTCGAACCCCTGACCTACGCATTGCGAACGCGTCGCTCTACCAACTGAGCTACAGCCCCACATGCGCGGCAGTCTATCCGAATTGCGATGAAAAGTCAAGAAAAATGATGAAGCCGCGCCCGGGATTATTGCGGAACGATCGCCACGCTGTCCCCGACCACGATGCCGAGCCTGTCCGCTTCGCCGGCGGACACTTCTATCACGCCGCGCGCCGGTGCGTCGGAGGCGATGATCGTCTCGTCCATCGGCCGCGCATTTTTATGGATGGAAACAACGCGTCCCCCGTCGTCCCAAAAAATCATGTCCAGCGGTATCCGCGTGTTTTTCATCCACATCGTCGGCTGCCTGTCGAACGAAAACAGCATGCCGTGCTGCGGCGGCAGTTCCGTGCGGAACATCAGGCCGCGCGCCTGCTCGGCCGGCGTCTGCGTGATTTCCAGCGTCAGGCGGACCTCGCCGGCCCGCGTCGCGACGACCGCCGTTCCGGGCCGCATCGCCCAGGCCGGCAGCGCGCACAGCATCAGCGCGATGACGACGGCTGCCCTACTCATCGGCGACCGCCGCCGTCGGGCGCCGGACGAACGACCGGACCATCTCCCATGTGAAGACTTTCGTCAGCATCAAAAACCCGGTGAACACCGCGACGCCCAGGCCGACGAGGGCGCTTAAAATGCCGGCGGAATACAGGCTCAAGCCGAACTGCCACTCCGGATCCGCCGCCCGCGCGGCCGCCGTCCCCACGCCCAGCGCGACGCCCATCAGAATGCAGGCGACGACGATGCGCGGCGCCCGGAACCTGAACAGATCGTCGCGCGCGAACTGGCGGGATTTCCTGACGCGGACGAAGTATTGCGCGGCATTGACCCAGGTGGCGATGGTCGTGGCCAGCGCGATGCCGATATACCCCCAGACCTGCATCAGCGTGATCGCCGCCACCGAGTTCAAAACGACGCCGCAGATCGCGATTTTGACGGGCGTTTTCGTATCGCCGCGCGCATAGAAGAACGGCGACAGCGCCTTCGTCGTCATATAGGCCGGCAGGCCCAGCGCGTAAATCATCAGAGCGTCCGCCGTCCGTATCGTGTCCGCGCGCGTGAAAACGCCGTGTTCGAACAGCACGCCGATGATCGGCGTCGCCAATAATACCAGTCCGATCGTGGAGGCCAGCGACATCGCCAGCGACAATTCCAGCCCGCGGTTCAGCTGAATGTTGGCCTGGGCGTATTCGCCGGCGCGGATGTGCCTGGACAGGACGGGCAGCAGCGCGGTGCCGATGGCCACGCCGATCATGCCGACGGGCAGCTGGAACAGCCTGTTCGCATAGTTCAGCCACGAGATGGCGCCCGCGCCGACGAACGACACGAAGATGGTGTCCAGGCACAGGTTGATCTGATACACGCCGGAGCCCAGCACGCCGGGCCCCATTTTTTTCAGCAGCGTCTTGACCGGGCCGCTCAACCGGAACAGCGCCCGGACGGGGCCGAGCAGCCTGAACGTAAAGTCGTTTTTCCACAGGAAATACCCCAGGAAGGCCAGCTCGCACACGCCGGCGATCAAAACGCCCCACGCCAGCGCGTATGCCGGTGCGTATTCGGACGCAATGAACGGCGTCAGGCCGATCAGCCCCGCGATCATGCACAGGTTCAGAATGGTCGGCGTCAGCGCGGCGGCGCCGAACTTGCCCAGCGAGTTCAGGATGCCGGCCATCAGCGACACCAGCGACACCGCCATCAGGAAGGGGAATGCGATGCGGCTGAGCGTCGTCGTCAGGGCCAGTTTGCCCGGAATCTGGCCGAATCCCGGCGCCAGCAGGAACATCAGGCCCGGCATAACGATTTCAATGATCACGACGAAAATCAGCAGCACGTAGAATAAGAAGCTGAACACCGCGGCGGCGAATTCCCGCGCCGATTTTTTGCCGGCCGCGTGCAGCTCGCCCGTCAGCAGCGGCACGAAGGCAACGTTCAGCGTGCCCTCCGCCAGCAGGCTGCGGAACAGGTTCGGAAACCGGAAAGCCACGAAAAAGGCGTCGCTCATCAACGTCGCGCCCAGATACTTGGCGACCAGCATATCCCGGACCAGGCCGACGATGCGGCTGACGGCCGTGCCGCCGGAAACGGCTGCGATGGACTTCAATAACGACATACGCGCCTTATACGCCAAAACTTGCCGCGAATCAATTGATTTTTGCAAAAAGAAGCGCTAATAATTGGCTTTTGGGAATCTTGACGATATTTTATAGCTATACTAAAAAATAGTGGACTTTTTATATTTTCTACCAAGAATTGTCCAGCGTTATCCTTTATGGGGCGCAAAGCGGCAAGATTGTAGGGTCAATGCCGACTTTCCAACGCTTGTTTTCTTGTAGTTTATGATGCCGCAAAAGGCGCAAAAAGTCAAGCGGAAACGACACAATTTCGCCACGAAAACAGAGGAAATCTGGGGACATTCCAATATGTCCGCAGGTCTGCGAATAGATTTGGATTGCAATCTGCGAAAATCGTGCTATAAGGAGGGAAGCAAAAATAAAAGGACAAATACAATGGCAAAAGCAGTTAAAACCGAAGAGATTTTCTACTATGTGAGCCGAAACAGGTTCGGACATAAGACTGCCGTGATACAAAGCCCGGCGTGGGAAAAGATTTTGTCATGCCTGAATATCTTTGGGAATAAGCCTATTATCATTGACGAGCCTGAAACTCATTTAGACCAGAAAATTATCGCCAGCGAGATGGTCGATGTCATCAAGAAAGTAAAGACAAATAAACAGATAATCTTTGCAACACACAATGCAAACATTGTTATCAACGCTGATGCAGAGCAAGTTTATATTCTCACAACTGGAACGGACGGGAAAACGATTTTGGAACAAATGAGCATTGAAGATGTGTATGAAAATGATAAAAGGGAAAAACTGCTAATGCTTGAAGGTTCAGAACAGGCGTTCAAGAAACGAGAGAAAAAGTATTCTCTACAATGAACGCCTTTTATTAGCCATACTATTTTTTCTTTATTACCTCGCATAGAGCTTTAACAACTTCAAGCATATGGGGATAAAAGTAGTTGTATGTAATTCGCTCGGGATACTTGCCCGTGGCACGACAACGACATAAAAAAATGAGGAAAATCGAGAAATCACCCGCAACGCTAGGACTTGCGCGGGTCTTGATTTTATGCTAAAATTATTTTATATAGTCTTTATTATAATTGAAAATATGAGAGGGACGTATGCTAAACGAAAAATATTTAGATAAAATCATGTGTGGAGATTGTTTGGATATTATGAAAAAAATACCAGATAAATCCGCAACCTTATTGGGGATTTGACGATTTGTTTCATAAAGTTGGGAGTAAATTGCATAATTGTTTTTATATCCTCGCAGATAGTAAGGTAGAGGAGGGGATAGAATATTTTCAATATGATTTGATCTATAAATTATCATCTTTTTCGCAGGATAGGTTTATTCAGGCCATAGAGGACGGTATCTTGATTGCTGAATTTGATGCAAGAACCGGACATAATCATGGAGCCAAGTTTAGATTTAATAAAGGCGATTTACCAAAATTGTACGAGAATGTTGAGTTGATTAGCTAATCAACAAACCATTCTCGTCCCCGTTCAACAGAAAGGATACTCATGGTCGCATTCGTATTTCCGGGGCAGGGGTCGCAGGCCGTCGGCATGGGGCAGGACTTGTACGCGGCTTTTCCGGCCGCGCGCGCGGTGTTCGACGCGGTCGACGACGCGCTGGGGCAAAAGCTGTCCGCGCTGATGTTCGCGGGGGACATTCAGGAGCTGACCCGGACGCAGAACGTCCAGCCGGCGATCATGGCGGTCGGTATCGCGGTCGTGCGCGCGCTGGAATCCGAGACGGGGAAAGGCATCGCCGAGCTGTGCCATGTCGCCGCCGGGCACTCGCTGGGCGAATACACGGCGCTGTGCGCGGCGGGCGCGATGGATGTCGCGGCTGCTGCGCGGCTGCTGCGCGCGCGGGGGCTGGCGATGGCGCAGGCGGCGGAGCAAAATCCGGGCGGGATGGCGGTCGTGCTGGGTTTGTCATTGGATCAGGCGCGGGAAGCGGCGCGCGCGGCGTCCGCAGTCGGCGAAATCTGCGTCGTCGCGAATGACAACGCGCCCGGCCAGGTGGTGCTCAGCGGGCACCCGTCCGCCATCGCGCGGGCGGCGGAGCTCTGCCGGAGCCTGGGGGCGAAGCGCGCGCTGGCGCTGAATGTGTCGGGCGCCTTCCACAGCGAGCTGATGCAGCCGGCGGCGGATGCGTTCTGCCCGGCCTTGACGCAGGCGAAGCTGCATGCGCCGCGGGTGCCGGTCGTGTCGAACGTGACGGCGGCCGAGGAAACGGACGTCGGCAAAATCAAGGGATTGCTGGCGACCCAGATGACATCGCCGGTGCGCTGGACGGAATCCGTCCAGTTCATGATGCGCCGCGGCGTCAAAAAATATGTCGAATGCGGGCACGGCAGCGTGATGAAAAGCATGATTTCGCGGATAGATCCGTCCGCGGACATCGTCTGCCTGTCCGATGCGCAGTCCGTCGCGGCCTACCTGGCGAAATAAAAAATAGTCGAACATGCATTCGCGGCGCGCATGCAGTGGCCGGCGCAGCAACGCCAAAACGATTAACCGCGCCCCGACCCGAAAAAAAGACAGCCGGAAAGCTGTCTTTTTTTATGCCGGCGGCGCGTTCACGCCGCGTCGAAATCGCGCAGCAGCTCCTTCTGGCGCCGCGTCAGGTTCGTCGGCGTTTGCACGGCCAGCGTGACAATCAAATCCCCGACCGCGCGCGCTTGCAGAACGGGCATGCCTTTCCCTTTGATCTTGACGCGGGCGCCGGATTGCGTGCCGGCCTTGACGGCGATGGTTTCCGTCCCCCCGCCGAGTTTCGGGATGGCCACTTCTCCGCCCAGCGCCGCCGTCGTCATCGGAATCGGAATGTCGCACGTCAGGTCTGCGCCGGCGCGTTTGAATACGGGGTGCTCCGCGATGGTCAGGAAGACATACAGGTCGCCGCATCCGCCGCCGTGGAGCCCGGCGTCCCCTTCGCCGGCCAGCCGCATCCGGACGCCCGAATCGACGCCCGCCGGAATGTTGACCTGCAATGTCCTTTTCTTTTTGACCCGGCCGGCGCCGCGGCATTCGGGGCAGGGGTCTTTGATGGTTTTCCCGCTGCCGCGGCAGACGGGGCACGGCGTGTCGACGATGAAGAATCCCTGGCGCTGGCGCACATGCCCGCGCCCGCCGCAGGTCGTGCAGGACTCGACATGCCGCCCGCCCGCGCCGCCGCACGCGTCGCACGGCTGCCATGTCGTGGCCGAGATGTCTTTTTGCAGGCCGCCGTAGGCTTCCTCCAGCGAGAGGGTCAGGTCGAACCGGACGTCGTCCCCCCTGGCCGCGCCCGCGCTCGGCCGCCCGCCGCCGGTGAAGGAATTGAAAATCTCCTCGAAGATGCTCTCGAAGCCCGCGCCGCCGAAATCGAATCCGCCGAACCCGCCGCGCCCGCCGCCGGAGGTGTAGGCTTCGTGCCCGTATTGATCGTAGGCCGCGCGCTTCTGGGGGTCGCGCAGCGTTTCATACGCCTCGGCCAGGCGCTTGAACCGCGCTTCGGCGTCCGGGCCGCTGTGGTGGTCGGGGTGGCATTCCTTGGCTTTCGAGCGGAACGCGCGCTTGATGTCTTCGTCCGTCGCCGTTATCTGGATTTCGAGGGTTTCGTAATATGTCTGGGTCATCCCGCGTCCGCCCGTTGGGTGTGGTCAATGAAACAAGAGCCGCCCGGGCAGACGGCTCTTATCCGATAGAGATCTTACTTTTTGACTTCCTCGAAGTCGGCGTCCATGACTTTTTCGTCCTTGGGCGCTTCTGCGTCGCCGCCGCCGGCATTCGCGGCGTCCCCCGCCGGCTGTTCGGATCCCTGCTGCTGCTTATACATCGCCTCGCCCATTTTCATCGAGGCGTTCGTCAGCGCTTCGGTCTTGTCCTTGATCTTGCCGGCGTCGCCGGAATCCAGGACATCCTTCAAATCCTTGACCGCGGATTCGATGGCGTCCTTGTCGGCCGCCGGGACCTTGTCGCCGTTTTCCTTCAGCATCTTTTCCGTCGAGTGGATCAGCGCGTCCGCATGGTTGCGGGCGTCGACCGCCTCGCGCAGCTTTTTGTCCGCCTCGGCGTTCGCCTCGGCCTCGCGGATCATCTTGTCGATGTCGGCCTCCTTCAATCCGCCGGACGCCTGAATCCGGATGTTCTGCTCCTTGCCGGTCGCCTTGTCCTTCGCCGACACGTTCACGATGCCGTTCGCGTCGATGTCGAAGCTGACCTCGATCTGCGGCATGCCGCGCGGCGCCGGCGGGATGCCGACCAGGTCGAACTGGCCCAGCGGCTTGTTGTCGCGCGCCATTTCGCGCTCGCCCTGGAACACGCGGATGGTCACGGCCGTCTGGCCGTCCTCGGCCGTCGAGAACACCTGGGATTTCTTGGTCGGAATCGTCGTGTTGCGGTCGATCAGCCGCGTGAACACGCCGCCCAGCGTCTCGATGCCCAGCGACAGCGGCGTGACGTCCAGCAGCAGCACGTCCTTGACGTCGCCTTTCAGGACGCCGCCCTGAATCGCGGCGCCGACGGCAACCACTTCGTCCGGGTTGACGCCTTTATGCGGTTCTTTTCCAAAGAAATCCTGGACGATTTTCTGGACTTTCGGCATGCGCGTCATGCCGCCGACCAGGATGACCTCGTCGATCTGGCCGGGCTTCAGGCCGGCGTCTTTCAGGGCCTTTTCCATCGGCGGAATCGTCTTGCTCAGCAGGTCTTCGCACAGCGCTTCCAACTTCGCGCGCGTCAGCGTCATGTTCAGGTGCTTCGGCCCGGACGCATCCGCCGTGATGAACGGCAGGTTGATGTCCGTCTGGGTCGCGGACGACAATTCGATCTTGGCCTTTTCGGCCGCTTCCTTGAGCCGTTGCAGCGCCATCCGGTCGTTGCGCAGGTCGATGCCCTGGTCTTTCTTGAACTCGGTCGCCAGATAATCCATCACGCGCGCGTCGAAGTCCTCGCCGCCCAGGAACGTGTCGCCGTTCGTGGACTTGACCTCGAACACGCCGTCGCCGATTTCCAGGATGGACACGTCGAACGTGCCGCCGCCCAGGTCGTAGACGGCGATGGTGCCGGATTTCTTCTGATCCAGCCCGTAGGCCAGCGCGGCCGCCGTCGGCTCGTTGATGATCCGCAGCACTTCCAGTCCCGCGATTTTGCCGGCGTCTTTCGTCGCCTGGCGCTGCGAGTCGTCGAAGTAGGCCGGAACCGTGATGATGGCCTGCGTGATTTTCTCGCCCAGGTAGCTTTCGGCGTCGTCCTTCATCTTTTGCAGGATATACGCCGAGATTTGGGACGGCGCGTATTTCTTGCCCTGAACCTCCACCCACGCGTCGCCGTTGTCGCCGGACACGATGCGGTAGGGGACCAGGGATTTGTCCTTGTCCACCATCTTGTCGTTATAGCGGCGGCCGATCAGGCGCTTGACGGCGAAGACCGTTCCCTCCGGGTTGGTGACGGCCTGGCGCTTCGCGCTCGCGCCGACCAGGCGCTCGTTTTTCGTGAACGCCACGATGGACGGCGTCGTGCGCGCGCCCTCGCGGTTTTCCAGCACTTTCGGGTCGCGCCCCTCCATAATCGCCATGCACGAGTTCGTCGTGCCCAAGTCGATGCCCAAGATTTTTGCCATGGTTTGCTCCTTTTTTTGTCGATGGTTGCAGGATATATAGGTCATACAATCGTATTTTTCAACGGCCTTTTGAAAAAAAACTGGACTTTTGTGTTTTTTTAAGGCTAAAATAAAGCCCGGTATCGTTTTTTCAAGGGAAGGGGAATGGCGGTGTTGGAAACCATGATTCAGCAGATTTTCGCCCAGGGCGCCCGGTATGCGGTGCCGCTGATCGGATGCCTGCTGCTGGCGATTCAGGAAAACCTGCTTTACGGGCGCACGACCCAGCGGGAGACGTTCCGGTTCATGACGCGGGGGTTCATCGTTTTGAGCGTGCGGTATTTCCTGCTGCTGATCCTGCCGGCGCTGGGGCAGCGGTTTTCCGGATTGCACCTGACGGCGATCGAGTTCCAGCTGCTGGATTTCGGGCTGGTGGCGCTCAGCGTCGGGTTTTTCCTGGTCGCGGTCGCCTTCAACCTGGGGATTTTGATCGCGCCGGTCTTTTTCGTGGTCAGCTGGGTCGTCCTGCTGACGGCCGCCGGCTTCCTGGCCAACCAGGTCTGGGGGCTGAACTGGCTGCTGATGAGCGTGCCGGACATCTACCTGGCGACCATCTTCTTCATTCTGGCGCTGTCTTTCTGGCGCGTCGGCCGGGCGCAGCAGCGCAACACGTTCAAGGATATCGGCGCCGGCTTTTTGATCCTGTCGGGCAGCTATGTCCTGATGACGCTGGATATGATCCGGAACGACAGCATCGTCATCCCGCTGGCGTATGCATCCGTTTTGTTCCTCTCGCTGCTGTCGCAGGTGCGCGCGCTGAACCTCACGTGCGCCATCCTGGAACGCCAGGCGCGCCTGGAGCGCAAGAAATACGAGGACATGTGGGAGATTTCGCCTTTCCCGATCCTCATCACGCGGCTGCGCGACGATTCCATCCTGTATATGAATCCGCTGGCCCGCCGGATGTTCGGCCTGACGGAGACCGAAACGCATCGGCTCCAGTGGTCCGAGTATTTCGCGGATCCGACCAAGCGCGACGACCTGATCCGGATGATCCATCAGAACACGGTCGTGTCCACGTTTCCGGTCCAGCTGAAAAGCCCCGGCACGCTGGGCGTTTCGTGGGCGGATTTGTCCGCGCGCGCGATCGACTGGGGCGAGGATGTGGCGCTGTATATCACATTCAAGGACATCACGGCCGAAAAGGTCAAGGAGCAGAAGCTGCTCGTCCAGGCGGCGACGGATCCGCTGACCGGCCTGTTCAACCGGCGCCAGTTCGAGATGGTCGCGACGCAGGGGCTGCACCTGGCCGCGCGCCATCAGATGCCGTTCGCGGTCATGATGGCGGACATCGATTTCTTCAAGAAAGTGAACGACACCTACGGCCACGCGGCCGGCGATGTGGTTCTGAAAGTCGTCGCGCAGACGATCAAAAGCACGGCGCGGAAATCGGATGTCGTCGCCCGTTTCGGCGGCGAGGAGTTCATCGTCCTGCTGCAGCAGGCCGACCGCGAGAAAGCATTGCGGGCCGGCGAGCGCGTGCGGGCCGCCATCGCGCAGCTGCGGATTCCCGTCGGCGACGTGGAGATCGGCGTGACGGTCAGCGTCGGCCTGTCGGCGACCCAGACGACGGACCTGCATCAGGTTGTCGCCGAGGCGGACAAGGCCCCCTACCATTCCAAGAAGA
>JAQVGI010000032.1 GCA_028696805.1 Alphaproteobacteria bacterium | reverse complement strand
CTTCCCGAACATGAGCGTTTTGGAGAACATGGAGCTGGCGACGCATTTTTGGAAAGACCGCGCGCCGGTCGAACGCAAGCTGGGGGAGGTGCTGACCTACTTCCCGGATTTGAAGCCGCGGCTGGACGACCTGGCGGGGAACCTGTCCGGCGGCCAGCAGCAGATGGTGGCTCTGGCGCGCATCCTGATCAACAACCCGAAGCTGGTGTTCCTGGACGAGCCGAGCATCGGCCTGTCGCCGAAGCTGATTCAGGACACATTCCGGCGGATACGCGGGATATGCGACGAAATGGAAACCGGCTTCGTGATCGTGGAGCATAATCTGAAAACGCTATTGCCATTGGTCGACCATGCGTATATACTGGATCAGGGGCGGATGGTCTACGACGGCCCCGCCGAGGGCAAGACGCTGGACAAGATGCTGGCCAGCATCTTCAAACAATAAGCATCCGATGCGGGGGATTGCCCGCCGCGGGACAAGGAGGATACCATGCTGAAAAAAATCATTATTTCAATCGTCGTGCTTGCCTTTTTGGGGTTCGGGCTTTATTACAAGACCGAGGTCGAGCCGCTGCGCCGCCCGCAGGTCAGCAGCTCCGGCAAGCCGATCGTCCGCATCGGGGCGATTTTCCCGCTGACGGGGAACATGGCGGACATCGGCTACGCGGCGTATAAGGGGTTCGCGAAAGGTATCGAGGACGCCAACGCCAACCCGCAGAACAGGCTGTATTACGAGCTGCTGGCCGAGGACGACCAGATGCAGCCGCGCCGGACGAAAACGATCGCCGACAAGTTTGTCTATCTGGATAGGGTCAACGTGCTGATCGGGTTGTTTTCAACTTCCGTCCGCGTGATCGCGCCGATTGCCGCGCAGCGTCAGATACTCAATTTCAATCTTGCTTACGCCGACGCCGGCCTGGGAACGCGGTATAATTTTCAGAACTTCACCACGACCGAGGCGGAAGCCGATGCGCTGACGCGGTTCCTGATTTCCAGAAACATCACGGATGTCTTTTTGTTCTTCGCAAATCAGGGCGGCGCGGACGACCTGCTGGCAAGGCTGCTGCCGAAATTGAAAGAGCAGAATATCCGGGTCGTCATGGAGCGCTTCAATCCCGGCGAGCGGCGTTTCGCGATACCGGTGATGAAGATCAAGCGGACAAATACGCAGGCCGTTCTCGTATATGCGTTTTCCCCCGAACAGGATATTATCGCGAAGGAGTTCAGGCAGCAAAAGCTGAAAAAAATCGTCAACTTCGTCGATGGCATCCGGATGGCGCGGGATTTGTCATCGTATGAGGGATGGTATAACACCGGAGCCGTCGGCCTGTCTTCCGAAGTGCAAAGGTATCTGGGGCTGGATGGCAAGAATCCCGCTTACGCCAACTATCTGTATGACTCGGCGACGATGATCGTCAACGCGTTCGAACGGACTTACGACGGCGTGAACATCCCGTCGGCCGACGCCGTTTCCGCGACATTGTTGAGCCGGCAAAAATATTCCGGCCTGGTCGGGGATTATGTGCTGGACGACAGAGGCCAGTTCCATTCGCCGGTGGAAACGACGATGATCAAAGATGGCGCCTTCGTCAAGGTGGAATAAAAATGACACGCTCCGAAACGAAACCCCTGCCGCCGGTTGGGACGACAGGGGTCGATAGTTTTCGAAAGGGCTCGCCTTATCCTTGTCTGGTGCGTGCCAGATAATCCCGGACCACTTTTTTCATCGGGTTGTCGTCCCGCAGCGCCGCCGCGAAAATCGGCTCCAATGTCGCCAGGCGGTGCAATTCAATCCCCTGTTCGGCCAATTTTTGCCTCGCGCCTTGCTCGCGGTCGACGATGACGCATGCGTCCGTCACATTCAATCCGTGCGCCCGTAATTTTTCGGCCGTTTCGATCGTCGATCCGCCCGAAGTGGCGACATCCTCGACGATCAGGATTTTTTCGCCGGCGTTGAAGGAGCCGACGATTTCATCTTTCGTGCCGTGATCTTTGGCGCCTTCCTTGCGCGGCGTGACGACCGGCTTGCCCATGATCGAGGCCAAAGCATACGCCAGCCCCAGCGCGCCGTATGGAACGGCCGCGATCCGGTCGAACGGCGTCTGCGTCCTTTCCAAGTCGAACCGCATCAGAGATGCCGTCAGCAGCAACAGCTGCGGATCGCTTTGCAAATCGCGCATGTTCGCATACACGGGCGATTTCGTTCCGTTTTTCAGCGTGAACCAGGAGCCCTCGTCCGGCATGGCGGCCGTTTTGATGAACTTTCCGCCCAGCAAGCCTTCCGCCCACAGGTCGCGCATCGAGCGCATGTCCGCATTTTCCAGCGCCGCATTGAATGTGGCGTTCCAATAGACGGCCGCTTCCCGGGGCGTCTTGCCGTTCAGGTATTTGGGATGCGTCAGGCCGCTGGAAATCGGGAACAAAACGTTCCGGCCCGTGTATTTCAGGAAAGACAAATCCGCATTCTGACGGCCGAAACCCGGCGCCAGAACCCAGGCCAGCGGCATGCCTTTTTCAAGCTCCAACGCCCGGATTTGCCGCATCTCCTGCGGGTTTGTCGCGCCGACGACATATCCTACGCGGGCG
This sequence comes from Alphaproteobacteria bacterium, assembly GCA_028696805.1. Classification (GTDB taxonomy): domain Bacteria; phylum Pseudomonadota; class Alphaproteobacteria; order CAAHEQ01; family UBA3637; genus JAQVGI01. Next base: position 8,131 of record JAQVGI010000032.1, on the reverse strand, counting down.
GGGTCGCACGCCTGCGGCATTATTCGGTGAGTTATACAGCCTTCGTGTCGGTATTTTTTCAAATAAGAAGTCAAATTAGCAATAATTTTTGAAAAATTACGGAAGTCGTATCTTTTAAAGCAAAAAATAGCTTAATGGAGATGATATCATTCGGCGGCATTTGGAACCATTAATTTATTTTTCTCTTGCTTTTTCCTATAAATGTTGTAATCTTGATAACGGATCCAAAAGGGATTTTGGGTTCGGGGCTGTTGTAAGCCTATAAACATTCGGTGCGGTTTTGCATCGTTATCTGATGTGATGGTGCAAGCCGCATCGTTATATCCCCGACTATGGTCGGGGAGCCTGTGGTGTATGTCTAGAGGCTCCGGCCTTAAAGACCATAGGAATCATTTAATGTTTATGATTTACAAACTCCCCCGACCGCCAATTTCTTTTGGCGGTTTTTTTCTTGGGGGTAGAAATGGCGAACAGAGCTTTAAATGCTGCAATGAAAGCAAAAAATGATGAATTTTATACGCGGCGCACAGATATTGAAAAAGAATTAAATAATTATAATCATTTATCTAAAAAAAATCAATTTCAGAATAAGGTTGTATATTGTAATTGTGATGACCCCGATTGCTCCAACTTTACAAAATATTTTGCTGATAATTTTTCTGCACTTGGCCTGAAAAAATTGATTTGCACACACTATGAGCCTGATCCGAAAGAAGTGTCATACATGTTGACCATATAATACTTATTGTCGAAATGCTTATGATGCCACCGCGCTTGAAAAAGAGATTGCCGCACTTATGGCAGATAGCGAGGTTGGAAATAAAAAAGGCATTTATGAATATGTGTTTGATAAAAATCAGAGACATCTAAATCTGCGTCAATTTGATGACAATGTAAAGCGATCTGTCTATGAAAAGCAGCATGGCATTTGTCCAATGTGTAAAGGTACAGCGAATGCTGCTAAAAAATGGTCATATGAGGAAATGGAAGGCGACCATGATACGCCGTGGAGTAAAGGCGGCAAAACGACCGAGGAAAACTGCGTTATGCTCTGCCGCCAGCACAATCGGGAAAAATCGGATATAATTTGAGGTTTTGTAACCCTGTGTGTTTTTGAGCCTCTTTTCTAGAAACAATAAATCCGCCAAAGATGGCGGATTTATTTGGTTGCGGGGGTGGGATTTGAACCACACGACCTCCAGGTTATGAGCCTGGCAAGCTACCGGACTGCTCTACCCCGCGATAGTGGAAGCAGTATATACATATTTTCCGCGCTTGTCAAGCGTAATTTTATCTTTTTATCCGATAGAACGCGCCTTTGCCGACTTGGACGACCGCATTGTCCGCGATGTTGGGCAGGGCGTCCAGATCCGTCAGTTTTTCCCCATTGACCTTGACGGCGCCGCCGGCGACCAGCCGCCGCAGCTCGGACTTGGACTTGTATTTGCCGGAGGACATCAGCGTGTCGATGAACGCCAGCCCCGCCTCATCCGCCGCCGCGTAATGCAACACGGGCGCCTCGTCCGGGATTTCCTGTTTCTGGAAAGCGGTCGCGAAGTATTCCGCCGCCTTGTCCGCCTCCGCCGCGCCGTGATACAGCGCGACGATTTCATGCGCCAGATCCATCTTGACATCGCGCGGATTCGCGCCGGCGTCCAGTTTTTCCCGAATCTTTTTAATGTCGTTCGGGTGCTTGTCCGTGGCCAGGTCGTAATACTTGATGATCAGGTTGTCCGGAACCTTCATGACCTTTTCATATATGACGTGCGCGGGTTCGTTGACGCCGATATAATTGCCGAGGCTCTTGCTCATTTTCTCGACGCCGTCAGTGCCTTCCAGCAACGGCATGAACAGCGCGATCTGCGGGTCGAGGCCGTAGTCTTTCTGAACATTCCGCCCCATCAGGATGTTGAACGTCTGGTCCAGCCCGCCGATTTCCAAATCGCTTTTCAACACGACGGAATCATACGCCTGCATCATCGGATAGAAGAACTCGTGCAGCGCGATCGGCTGCTGCTTTTCATAGCGGCTTTTGAAATCGTCGCGCTCCAAAATGCGGGCGACGGTCGTTTTGGCGCACAGCTCGATGACATCGCGGAACGTCATAGCGCCCAGCCATTCGCTGTTGAACCGGACGTTCGTTTTCTTGGGGTCGAGGATTTTGAAAATCTGAGTCTTGTAGGTTTCGGCGTTGGCGTCGACTTCCGCGCGCGTCAGCTGTTTGCGCGTCTTGGACTTGCCGCTCGGGTCGCCGATCATGCCGGTGAAATCGCCGATGATGATGGTCGCTTCATGTCCCAGATCCTGCATCTGCTTGATTTTGCGCAGGACGACGGCGTGCCCCAGGTGGATGTCCGGCGCGGACGGATCCAGCCCGAGCTTCATCCGCATCGGCCGGCCCTCGGCGGCGATTTTTTTCAATTTCTCCCGGATGTCGGCGACGGGGGTGCCGTCGGCGGCGCCTTTCAGCAGCATGGCCAGCGTTTCTTCCAGATTCATCTTGTCTCCTTTGCTTTCTTGTTGGGAAAAATCAAATACTTGCGGAACGCGAAATTGCCGGCCAGCCCGATGAGCGACGCCCACGCCTTACTCCAAACGATTCCGGTCCCCAGCGCCGCGAAGCCGAACGTGAACCCGTAATCCGCCAGCCCCATCAGGACGAGGGTCGCGACATACGCCGTCCCCTCGCCGGCGGTGCTCCATTTCGCCTTGTGCTGGAACAGGATGGAAATGCACAGCCAGTAATTCACGACCGCCGCTGCGATGAAGGCGATGCCGACGGCGGCCAGCGCGGGCACGGCGCAGGCCAGCAGGATGCCGAACAGGACGATGTTGACCGCTGCGCTGAACCCGCCGATGAACAGATAGAGCAGGAACTGCATCGGCAGCGGGGCGGCATGCGCGCCGTAATGCAGAATGCAATACAGGGCGCGGAAGCCGTCCTTATAGTTGATTTTTTTGCCTTCCTCGATCGTGCGCGGGGTGTAGCGGATCGCGCTTTCGTAGACGCGGTATTTCCCCTGGGCGACATAACTGGTGATTTCCGGCTCGAACCCGAAGCGGTTTTCTTTCAGCCGCGGCGCGATTTTTTGAATGACATCGCGGCGGAACAGCTTATAACAGGTCTCCATGTCCGTGATGTCCAGCCCCGTGCACATGTTGGAGCACAGCGTCAGCAGCCTGTTCATCGCCGTATGCCAGAACGACAGCACGCGGCGCGTGTCCGGGCGCAGGTAGCGCGAGCCGTAGACGACGTCCGCCTTGCCGGCCAGCAGCGGCTCCAGCATGATCTTGTAATCTGCGGGGTCGTATTCCATGTCGGCGTCCTGAATGCCGACATAATCGCCGGTCGCGTTCAGGAAGCCGGTGCGCAGCGCGGCGCCTTTCCCTTGGTTCGCGGCGTGCTTCAACACGTTCAGGCGCGGGTATTTTTCGGCCAGCTTTCGGGCGATGTCATAGCTTTTGTCCGTCGAGCAGTCGTCCACCAGGACAATCTCGACGCGCAAATCGTCCGTCTCGATGCCGAAGGTGCGCGCGACGATGTCCGCCAGCGTCGCTTCCTCGTTGTAGCACGGCATAATCAGGCTCAAAGTCGGCATTTTTTTCCTCTTTGGAGCCCATTATAACGAATCTCCCCGAAAAGTCAATAAAAAGTTGACTTCCCCGCCGGCGTTTGGTAAGATGCCGGATATGAAAAAAAGGAGTCTTATGCTTCGCTGGTTCCATTCCCGCACGTTTTATCAAAAAAGCTGCTTGCTCATCGGATTGGGGATATTGCTGTATATCCCTTTGATGGGCGGATTCAATGCCTGGTGTGATGAGCGCTTCACGCTGCTGACGTTTCAATATTCCTGGTCCGGAATGCTGCAATTTCTGGCGAGCTGGGATGTCCATCCGCCGTTGCATTACATTTTGCTGCGCCTGTGGATGATGGGAATGGATTACCATGCCGTTTTATGGGCGCGTTTGTTTTCCTTGTTTTTATTGGCCTGCACCGCATTGTTGGGCGTTTTCCCGATCAGGCGCCTGCTGGGGGACAAGGTTGCCCTATGGTTTGTCGGTTTGACATTCGTGATGCCGGCCTCGTTTTACTTGGGGACGGACATCCGTATGTATGCGCTGGCGAATTTATGCGTGACAGGGGCGCTCGTTTTCTCATTTTTGGCCGCGGCCGGGGATCGGAAATCGAATTGGATTTTCTTGGGCCTGTTTTCGATATGCGGGCTGTATACGCACTATTATTGCGGATTGGCGCTGCTTTGGGTTTGGGGGGCTTTAGGGATCCGGCTCGCATTAAATCGGCAAGGACGCCGGCTTATTCCGTTCTTCGTGACGGGCGGTATCGTTTCTTTTGCATTTTTGCCGTGGCTGTTTGCGTTTTGGATGCAGGCGATGCATGAAATCGATGGATGGTGGGTGGATATGAGTTACGCAAACAGCAGTATCGGTTATTTTTTACACTCAACGCCTTATCTTTTCTCCCCATTTTACTTCTGGACCATGTTTTTTCAGGCCTTGTGCTGGGGCTGGATTCTGCTGTATTGGATGAATAGACCTGCAAGCCGCCCGAAATCCGTCGTCGCCGCCAGCCTGCTTGTTACCGCCGGCCTCCTGATGACGGCGTATGCTTTTTCCGTGATTGTGCGCCCAATTTTGGTGAGCCGGTATTTGCTGGTCCTGGCGGGATGTTTTTACCTGCCTTTGAGCATTGTCCTGGCACAGGATAAATCCATCCGGCGCTTGTTTTTCATCTTGTGCGGCGGCGCGGTTCTTCTTCTGTTTTTTTCCAGGTTTTATATGGTGCACGCCTCCTTTTTCAAAGATTTTCAAAATCTGATGCGGCGATATTTGCCCAAGGATGCCATCGTTATTGTCGATTCAACGCTGACGCGGCTGATTTTCGAATTCTATCTGCCGGAATATCCCGGGATAGCCTATACGCATCCCGACAGCGCGTCTCGTCTGGGAGAGCACCGGAAGCTCGACCGCGCGGCAATTCTGCACAAATTATCGGAAACGGAAAGCATATTTCTTTTTACGGAAAAATATCAATCGCCCGGATACCCGTTGAGGAGCCCGTATGAGTTCAACACGCGGTATTACTTCGTCAAAATAACCCCGGAACGGGCGCGGGAGTTGCTTTCCCAGCCGGAGCATGTGGCAAAAGACCACGTGGAGCTCCTCCAAAATTAGAAACCCCCGTTGTTGTCCATCGGGGGTTTCCATGGAAAATAAGAAGCAGCCTTACTTCATTTTTTCAACGCGGCGAACTTCTTTCTTCACCTCTTTCTTGCAAGGACACTTGCAATCTTTTTTGCCTTTGCATTCGGCGCAGATTTTGGTGTCTTTGGCGCACGGGGCCTCTTTTTTAGTCGCACAAGCGGACACGCCCGCCAACAGGGCCGCAGCCATCGCTAAAACGAGTAATTTACGCATAGTTGTCTCCTTTGAAAAATTGATGTTGATGATAGGCACAGGATTAAGATAGAGCGTTTCGGGGGGGAATGTCAAGCCCTTTTTTATTTTATTGACAAGAGAATGAAAAAAACATATAATCCGCCCTATGCGGTCCCATAGCTCAACTAGATAGAGCAACAGCCTTCTAATCGGGCGGCGCGGATACGGATGAAGATACAATAAACGCGATTAAGCTAGGGTTTCGGCGAGATTGCGGAAAAATGAAGTAGGATAGAACTGGATAGAAAAAGATTGAAAACCGTTTAGATATAAGTAAAATGCTACATATATGCTACACACAATGCTACATATCACGGTCCCGTAGCTCAGTTGGATAGAGCAACAGCCTTCTAAGCTGTGGGTCAGACGTTCGAGTCGTCTCGGGATCGCCATTTTTCAAAAAAGCGGAGATTATTATGGCCAAAGGAATCGTTTATATTGTAAGAAACCCTGCGTTTGCTCACCTTATAAAAATTGGTTTAACAACTAAATCTTGTGTAAAAGACCGCGGACTCGACGCTTCCAACGTTCTCGAAGATTATGATATTTTGTATGCCTATGATTGTGATAATCCCGAAGAAATAGAATCCCATCTGCACGAATTATTCAAAATTTATCGCCATTATACCGCCACTGGTCGCCAAACAGAATTTTTCTATATCGGTTGTTTGGCAAATGCAAAAACATCTCTTGAAATGCTTAAAAAAGCAGGCAACGGTGTGAAGGATATTACCGAAGAATTCAAAGATAAAGTGGAAGACGCGCCGGAAGTCACCGCTGTTTATGACGAAGAAAAAGTTATAACAAAATATACAGAGAAAGATCATTTAATTGGCGTTCCTGAAAATATTACAAATTTATATGAACAATTTAAATCCGCTATTTTAAAACTTTCGAATGGAATAGAAATAACACCAAGAAAACTATACGTTGGCTTTAAATTGAAAAGCAATATCTGCGACATTCAAATTCAACAAAAACAATTGAAGATTTTTATCAATGCCCGCAAGGGAACACTGAATGACCCCAAAAATCTATGTCGTGATATTTCAGAAACGGGCCACTGGGGAAATGGCGATTATCAAATTCCCGTTAATGATGATAAAAATATTGATTACATAATGTCGCTTATAAAGCAAGTTTTGTAAATTACCCAACCATCGCCATGGATACGTTGTTCGCGGTTTTGCGGGCGGCGTGGTTTGGGCTTCTTCCATGGATTTTTCCTCTTGTTAAAGAACGTCTCTCGGGCGCTATCATACCACACATGCGCAAAAATGTCAAAAAAAAATGAGATGACTTTCCGCTTGCAATTCGGGCGCGTCTTTGCTACACTGCGCCTATGCGGTTAAAAATGCTGACTTTTATCGATATGCTGGGGCGGTTCCTGCTGAACTTTTGGGCGGTGGCGGGGCGCGTGGGCATTTTTTGCGCGACCACGCTGATGCATTGCTGCCGTCCGCCGTTCTACGGGCGCGAGCTGGCGCGCCAGCTGATCGACATCGGGTTTTATTCCCTGCCGGTCGTCGCGCTGACGACGTTGTTTTCGGGCATGGTCATCGCGTTGCAGACCTACACCGGCTTTTCATCCATTTCCGCGGAGGGCGCGGTGGCGCTGGTGGTTCTGGTGTCCGTCACGCGCGAGCTGGCGCCCGTTCTGGCCGGCCTGATGGTCGCCGGACGCATCGGCGCGGCGATGGCGGCCGAGCTGGGCACAATGCGCGTGACCGAGCAGATCGACGCGCTGACGACGTTGTCGACGAACCCGTATAAATACCTGATCGTCCCGCGGGTCGTCGCGGGGATTCTGATGCTGCCCGTCCTGGTGCTGATCGGCGATGTCATCGGCATTTGCGGCGGATACCTGATCGGCGTGTATAAGCTGGACTTCAACGCGGCCACCTACCTGCGCAACACGTGGGATTACCTGAAGCCGATGGACATCACCTCCGGCCTGACGAAAGCCGCGGTGTTCGGCGCCATCATCACGTTGCTGGGGTGCTACAACGGGTTCCATTCCAAGGGCGGCGCGCAAGGCGTGGGCCAGGCGACGACGAACGCCGTCGTGTCGGCCAGCATCCTGATTTTGATTTTCAACTATATCCTGACGGAAGTTTTCTTCAACATATAAGGGGGAGGCATGCTGTTTTTTTCGGAACCAAAGAAGCCTCGGCCGATTCAGATTCAGCTGCAGAATGTTTCCAAATCTTTCGGCGATAAAAAAGTCCTGGACGGGATGAGCCTGGACATCCGCGCCGGCGAATCCTTGGTCATCATCGGCGGCAGCGGCACCGGCAAGTCCGTGACCTTGAAGTGCATCCTGGGGCTGCTGGAGCCGGAAAGCGGCGACATCCGCATCGGCGGCGATTCCGTCGTGCGCATGCGCGGCAGCCGGCGGGACAGGGTCAACGCCAAAATCGGCATGCTGTTCCAGGGCGCGGCGCTGTTCGACAGCTTGAGCGTCTGGGAAAACGTGGCCTTTGTCGCGTTGCAGCAGAAAATGCCCCGGCCGAAAGCCCGCGCCATGGCGGTGGCGACGCTGGCGCGCGTCGGGCTTCCCGCCGATGCGGCGGACATTTATCCGGCGGATTTGTCGGGCGGCATGAAAAAGCGGGTCGGCCTGGCGCGCGCGATCGCGAACAAGCCCGAAATCATCTTCTTCGACGAGCCGACG